>NZ_LIPQ01000483.1 GCF_001418135.1 Streptomyces aureus | reverse complement strand
CACGGTCACCTGGTAGAGGTTGCCCTCCCCTTCGTCCGAGATCAGCAGCCCCACCGTGGACAGCCCGGCACCGGTCTCCCGGTCCACCGCCCTCTCACCGGTCTGCTTGCTCACGAGCTTCGGCGCGGGGGCCGTGGCCACGAACACCACAGCGGTCGACGTGTCGATCTTGAAGGACGGCATCAGCACTCCCTACGTTGTTGGGCAGCCCGAACTGGAACTGCCAACTCGCTGTCCTAGGACTGCGAGCGACTGAATAGATAGTGGCGCGTAGTCCTAGGACTGTCAACAGTCCTAGGACTGTGTTTGACTTGTTCCTGTCGAGAGGGGTACGTGATGGCGCCCAAGTGGCGGGAGCTGGCGGACAAGCTGGCCGAGCAGATCAGGAGGGGTGAGTACAAGGCGGGCCAAGCCTTGCCGCAGATCAGAGCGCAGGTCGAGGCAGGCGAAGGCTCCAAGGCCACCGTCCATGCCGCCTACAAAGCCCTGGAAGCGGAGGGCCTTGTCACCTCCACGCGGGGCCACGGGACTGTGGTGCGCCAGCAGGTACCACTCAAGCGACTCGGCATCGCCCGATACGACAAGGCGAAGTGGCGCGACGGCGACGAGGTGGCGTTCATCGCGGATCGCGTGGCGTCCGGACGGACGTACCGCCGGAACGAACAGACCCAGACGGTCAGCCTCGTTGACGCCCCCGCAGCGGTAGCAACTGCCCATGGCTTGGAAAACGGAGCTCCGGTCTATGCCCGAGCCCGACTGGTGAAGGAAGGCGACCAGCCGACGCACACCCTGACCAGCTACTACCGCCCCGAGCACGTCGAGGGCACCCGCCTGGTCGATCCCACCCCCGGTCCGGCCGGCCGAGGCGGTGGATACCGAGTCCTGTACGACGCGGGTTACGAGATCGACCACATGAAGGAGTCGCTCTTCGCCCGCACCCCGACAGCGGACGAGACGAAACTCCTCCAGCTCCCGCCGGGCGAACCCGTGGTCGAGCTGCACAGGACGACGTACACGGCTGACGGCACAGTGGTCGAGTTCGCCATCGGAGTGCACGCGGCTTCCCGCTTCGCGTGGGAGTACGACTTCAAGGTCCCGGACTCGGCGAAGGACAGGAACGGCCAGCAGTGATCTCCACTCAGGACTGGGCTGACACGCAACGTCTGTGGGACTACCACCAGATGGGCCACACGCCCCGGCCCTGCTCAGTGGCGATCGGGCTTGGCAGCCACGACCTGGGCGTAGCCGACGCCGCAGTCGACCTGTACAAGCGCGGCATGGCTCCCCTCCTCGTGTTCACCGGGGCGACCAGCCCGACGACCCGCGAACGCATGCCCCGCGGTGAAGCCGTGCACTACCGCGAGCGGGCGATCGAACTCGGCGTTCCCGACTCGGCGGTGATGGTGGAGCCGCGGGCCCGCAACACCGGCGATAACATCCGCTTCTCGCGGGACCTCCTGGCCGAGGCCGGCATCGAGGTGTCCTCAGTCCTGCTGATCAGCAAGCCTTACGAAGAGCGGCGCGCCTACGCCACGGCGCGGAAGCTCTGGCCCGATGTCGAGATCGTCAGCGCTTCGAGCCCCATGACACTCCAGGACTACGTCGACTCGATCGGCGACGCGCGCATGGTCATCGACATGCTTGTAGGCGCCCTCCAGCGACTACTGGTCTACCCGGAACAGGGCTTCATGATCAGCCAGCAGGTTCCCGCCGATGTGATCCGCGCGTACGACCGACTTGCCCAGGGCGGATACATGAGCCGCCTGCTCCGCGATGGCAAGGGCGAGGTCCTCAAGCCCACCACGTAGAGCCGTAGTCGGGGCAGCTGTTACAGGTTTCTCTACCTCATCAAGGCACCCGCCGCGCACGGCGCGGCGCGCGCGGCCCGTCGCCCGGGCCTGCGCTCCTGTCTGCGCCCCGCTCCAGCCCGGCCGCCGTCCGCACGCCTGACAGCTCGGGTTGATGGGTGGCGAACCCACGATGTGGCCGAGGCGGTACGCGAGTGCGGCTCAAGACGATGCCTCCGGCGGGGGCGCTCAGGCTCCGGGATGGAGGGGGCTCCGTGTGCGGGTGCCGACCGGTGGGGTGTAGCGGTGGGGGACTCCCATCCCGTCTGCCGTCGACCCAGGCGGAGCCGAGCAGACACGGCACCGGGCGTCCAGGTCGTTCGTACAGTGGCGCGCTCCACCTGGACGCCCGGCACCGCGCCTGCTCCACCGAGTGTGGGTCGACGGCAGACGGGATGGGAGTCGGGCGAGTGCTGGATGCCCCTGGATCGCTAAGCGAGACTCAAAACGCGAGTTCACCCGCCAAGATTTTCGCTGCGTCCAGAATGCTTTTCTCCTCTATTTCGTAGCCTCGACGCAGCAGAACCGTCTTAGGCTCCATAGGCCGCAGGACGATCTCCTCCACTGGACCTTCATCAAATTTCAGCGGACGATACGGGTGGACAGCCTCGGGGTTCTCATCTCGCACAGAGACAAAGATTGACGGATATCGCTTCGCCGACCCATCAAGGTCACGCAGAACCTCGCTCTTGAACCCGTACCAGAGGAGCCACTGCGGCACTCGGTCTCCATCCAGAACTTTCCCGAACCAAGAATTCCCCTCAAGATCAAGATCTTCCAGTAGGGCATACGAACTCAAGTCAGGATTTCCCTGGAGTAGTACCGACCACCCTCGGGTTTTGAGTGCGTCCGACAAGGCCAGGAAGAATTGATCTGGAAGGATCTTCCAGAGATCAAACCTGTCCCTCACGGTGGACAACAGGCGATCTTTTACGATTTCTCGGACGTAGTCCGGGCGCGACATGAGCCGAACCGTCCGATTCAGCACCAGAACGAACAGGTCATAGAGCGGCAACATGTCGCCCTCGTCACTTCGCGCCAGAGCGTCGTAATACTGCCCGCGGTCCACTCCTGAACGCACCAAGAGAGGTGGGAATCCGTTCCGCGCCAAGGACATATTGGCGAGCAGACGGGCCATTCGGCCATTTCCATCCTCAAATGGATGGATGTGCGTGAGCCAGGCATGAACAACCGTAGCCTCCAATGCGGGATTCACGTCGCATTGCTGCCACCAGTCAGAAAGTTCACTCATATGAATGGGAACTTCCCAAGGGGCCGAGGTGCGATGCCTGGTGCCGCCGATTTCGTTCTCTACTTCCTTATACCGGCCGGCGTACGCTTCCCCGCTGGCGATCAGCTCATGCAGCGAACGCATCTCAAACTCGCGCGGCCTCACAGAACCGCGCGCCCATTCGTCTGCGATTTCGTGCGCCTTGTAGAGCCCGAGCGCCTCGTAAACTCTCGGGTCTTGCCTGACCGCCTGCATCAAGGAACCCACAGACGCCTGCAGTAGCTCCCTGTATGTAAGGGCAACTTCATTGACCTGCCTGTAAGTCCAGTCGTACCCTTCGATGCGATTACTTTCCGCAACGAGTCGAGTCCTGATTGCTCGAACATAGGGCTCGAACATCTCTTGCCCTTCAAGGGCGATTCGCTCCTGAACGGCAATTGACTTTTCCCGCGAACGCGTTGCCTTTTCTTGCACGATTCTGAAACGAGACATAGCAGCCTCGTCTTCAGCAATCAGGTAAGGGGTGCCCGCGAAGATGTCATCAACCTCTCCCATGAGCCAACCGTACGGGCTTGAACTCGCCTGCGGCAGGCTTTCTGCCGATCCTGACCGCCAGGAGAGGACGTGCCGTCCGTGGGCGACGGGCATAGTCGCACGAGCCCCCAGGGAAGGATGAGTTCGTGACCATCGACCAGAAGGCAGCACAGAAGTTAGCCTGTCAGGCGCATGAGGTGGGGTGGGTGTCTGGGCGGGAACGTTGGCGCGAGATGCTGCAGTCGGTGAGCAGCGGGCGGTTCGGTCGGCGGCGCGGGTGGGTAAGCGAGCCGGAGTTAGACACTCCTTGGCAGGACACCGTCTCCGGGGAACGGCATGGCTGGCGTCAGCGGGCAGCCAACCTGGATGGCGAGTTTGCCTTCAGCGTCGACTACCAGGTCTGCTCTCACTGTCAGCTCGGGTGGGTCGAGCAGCCCTACACGCTGCCGGAGTACCAGCGATGCGGCCTGGCCTCTGCTGGCCTCGCGGCGCTGCGGATCGAGCACCCGGGCTTTTCTTGGCACACACTGGGTGGGCACCTCCGCAGCTCCGAGGGGTTCTGGGCAGTCATAGGGGCCGATGTGCCTGGTGGGTACCAACAGCGCGCCCTCTGTCCCCACATCACTGCATGGTGACGTCCAAGCGCGACTTCGCGAGATGCGGCCTATTCGTGGACCGACAGGACTTGGCCACCTGCCGGTAAGCCGCTGACCTGGACAGACGCCTTAGGAGCACGCGCCCTCCGGAGCCGTTGCCGCGCACGGGCAGACTCAGAGGGTTCGCGCGCGGCCGGCGCTGGCAGGGCACTCTTGGCCATCGGCGGAGCCTGGACGTCGGTTGGGTCCCGGACTTGCACCGGGCCGCCCCCGGACAGAGCCAGGGATGCAGCTGCACTACAGAGCTGGACACCTCGGAAGCCGACCGCGCGCAGGTGGACGCTATCCCGACGCACTGACAGACACTGGCCAGGACCGTGCCACTTCCGTGCCAGATCGTACGGGGAACCACGGGGAACGAGGGGCGTGTTCGGGCTCTGGGGTGTCGATCAGCTTGCGCAGCGTCTGTGCAGGTCGGGCCGAGGTTCGCCCTCCCGCTCTTGTAAAGCGGGGGTCGTCGGTTCGAACCCGACAGGGGGCTCCAGGTAGGAACGTCGAGGACCCCCAACCGATCTTGGTTGGGGGTCTTCGACATCTACGGGTGACATCAAGGGAAGCGGCCGGTCGAGGACGGCCGCGAGCGCGCAGAGCGAAATGCGGCTGCTGGCTCCCGGGCCTGGCGGGCAGGATCCCGCCATGTCGACCGATGTCAGCGGAATGATCGAGTGCCGACCGGGGGCCCGGCTGTGGGGTCCGGACGATGAGGATGCAGTCTGGGAAGCGGGCATCGACCTCTTCCTGCTGAACAGGGGCAACGCCTACGACGGCCTGGCGTGTCTCTTCGGTATCCACAACTACTTCGGCTTCCGTCCACTTGCTGAGGACCGTGGCTTCCCGGATGACGCGTCGGAAGGGCTGCGTCGTGAGTTCGCCGGCTACGGCGGCACCGACTCCGTGTACGGGACGACATGGGTGACCTGGGCCGAGCTGTCCGCCACCGACTGGCAGGAGACGGACGCCTCCGGCACACGAAGTCGTGCATCGGCCGCAGGAATCGACACCGACTGGGGCCGCGTCTGGAGAGTCATGCGCATCCTCAGCGAAGTCCACGGCGCGGAGAACGTGCGTCTCGTCGTCTGGTTCCACTGACTCGACCCCGCGCCGAACATGAGGTCGGGCCAGTCAGGCATCCAGCGCACTCAGCCACAGTCGGGGCGGCCCCCAGGCCGCTTTCGCTTGAGGAGCCGCCCCACCGAGTGAACTCAGCGGTCATCCCGCGGTTCGTTCACTCCGCGATCCGGGAGGCGGCCATCTCCCACGGGGTCGGCTCCGCCACGTCTTCGTACTCGTCGGCGTCCTCCCGGTACCAGCCTGTTCCGGCAAGCCAGGTTTCGAGCCACTTGGCCAGGCTCTCGGCGTCGACGAACCAGGCGGCGGCTCCGTCGTCCGTCATGGCGTTCGGGTCGAAGAGGAGGACCGTGGCGCTCTCGCTGAGGCAGTCCACCGCGGCGTACATGGCGCATCCCCAGTCGAGGATCGGCAGCACGCCCGCCGGCCAGTACGGTGCCTCGTCCTCGGCCGAGGCGGATCGTTCGGACTGGTACTCGCTCAGCGCCGTACGCCCTGGCCCAACCAGCGGAAGGAGCTGGTAATCGGGGCCGTAGCCACCGTTGGCCACCTCCCGGTACAGGCTCGCCAGCAGGGGCGGGAGGGCGAAGCCGAGAACTGCCTCCGCCTCGGCAACCTCCTCGGCGGTGGCGACGGGAGGCAAGGCGGTAGCAGTGGCCTTGGCCTTCGCCGCTACGCGGGGAACGAGATCTTCGATGGCTATCACGGTCGGGATCCTGTCAGGCACCTGCGACAGAGAGCGCCGTCCTGTCGGGTCTTCTGCGGCCAAGACGGGCGGCCCGAAGACGGCTAGCAGCGAGGGAGGGGGGTGGCCTCTTGCGCAGGGTCGGCCGACTGCCGGGCCTGAGTAGAGCGGGGCGCCGTACCCCCGCCGTCACGGATGACGGGAGCGTGAGGCGACCGCACCACCGGGAAGGGGTGGACGGGGAGCAGCTGCTGCCGCGATGTGGCGGAGGTCGGTGTGGTCGCTCCGCGTCGGTGCCGGTCTCGCCGTGGCTGATGAGCGTGCCGTCTGGACCTGCGCCCGCTCCACGGTGTGCGGGTCGACGGCAGACGGGATGGAAGCCAGGGAGAGCTGGGGCTGAGGCAGTCGGTACGGTGCAGCTCTCGGAGCGAGCAACGGTGGGGGCAGCCATGGGCAAGGACACACCGCATTACGAGTTCCGGGTCGGCGACGTCCTGAGAGTCAGCTGCCCGCCGGCCGAAGGCCGAGTGGCCGAGGTGTCTCGTTTCCACGTCTCGGTTGAATGGCCGTGGGCCGAGATCGATCCGCAGTTTCAGATCAGGTGGAACGGCCGGAGGGCCTTCGCGATGTCGCCTGACTCCCCGGACTGGACCATGAGTCTGTTCAAGACTGATCCTGAGCCATGGAACTTGCACGTCGGTGACGGCTGCCTCGTAGGCATACCCGAGACGTTGGTGCGGGTCATCGATGTCGGTCGCTACGACCCTCCGCAGGATGTGGGTTGGCTTCCCCGTCCTCACACGATGCTGGTCGTAGTGCCTGCCGAATATCCCGGCGAGGCTCTTTCCGAGAACGACGGAGACACGATCGACCTTGAATCAGCGGCACCTGTGACGATCGAGCTGGTGTCTCGAACCTGACCTGGACGTGCCCCTCGCGTGCCCGATCAGACGGGGTCTCACGGGGAACCGCGGTACAAAATCATCCGGGAGACGCGTACGGCCCCTGACCGGAATCGCTGGTCAGGGGCCGTTCACCTGCGGTGGGTGTGGGATTTGAACCCACGGTGACATCGCTGCCACGACGGTTTTCAAGATTGTGTACGGATCGACGCTCCCAAAGCGTCGAGTGCGCCCACGGCCGCGTGGATATGAGCCGGGCCGCGACGCAACCGTTCTCCCGCGCACCACCAGGACAGTCGCTCTTCCGCGTCCTCCCCTAGATGCATGCCCATGCCATGCTCGGGGCACAGGGGCCACGCCTGCCACAGAAGCTCCATGACGGTCTCCTGCGCGGCATCGGCGACGCTCGCCAGTGCAGAGGCAAGGCTGTCCTGTGAGTTCGGGTCCAAGTGGTTGCCGTGCCACTCGCCGTTGGCCATGGCGACGGAGACGTTATCCGGCTCCTCCGCGTCGTAGGACGGAACGGCCAGCAGCTGCAGGGGTTCCAGCTGGGGAAGCGTCACCGCTAGGTCCCGGTTCAGAAGGGCGAGAGCCTGGTCCCACACTGGGTACTCGCCCGGCGAGACGCGGCGAGGCTCAGGGGGGTCGAAGAGAGCGCACATGCGCACCATCCTCCGCCATGCCAGGGACAGGCCCGATCGCTCAACAGCGTCGCCCCCCTGCAAAGACCCCGTGCGGGGGCTGACATCAGCGGCTGACATCAACGACGCCGGTCGGGTGCGTACACCGCACCTCTGCCCGGCCGTCGCACCAATCGACGAAAGCCGCCGCAGCGGGCCCGGATCGAACTTGTCCGCGCCTTGCTCAGGTCTGGTCGGGCGCGAGCCCGGTGGCGAGTTTCGCGTCCTTCCGCAGGGTCGGAGCGGCTCGGTGCTGCGGGTCGGACGCGGTGGGTACGCCGGGCCGGCCGCTCTGTGGGGGTACGGATCCGGATCCGGCCGGTCGGCCCGGTGCCGGCCGTCGCGTCCCGTGCCGTGTTGCGCGTCGCCACAGGTGAGGCAGGAAGGTGTAGAAGCGGTCGGGGAGGAACACGGCGTCCGCAACGATCATCGCGCCGGAGAAGAGGGGCAGCCCCATGAGGACGGCGATACCGACGTGCATGCCGAGCAGCACGGCCAGAACGGGATACTTGAGCCTGCCGAAGAGCACGAACGGGAAGGCGACCTGGAGGAGCACCGTCACGTAGCCGACGATCGCGATCACCATGGGGTACTCGACCACAAGGTGAGAGAGCGCGGGCCAGGGCTGGAACAGTTCGAGGTTCAGGGCGTAGTGGAGAGCGGTGCCGCCACCCCAGGTGGGGCCCTGGACCTTGTACAGGCCGGCTGATCCGTAGAGGAAGCAGACCTGTGCCGCGATGACGAACATCGCGCAGTTGTGCACCACCGTGGTCAAGGTGATCCGCGCGTCCCGGAGTTGCTGCGCGTTGACGCTCCTCGCCGGATCCGTCGTGTTGCCCGCACGTGCCGCCCTGAGCCGTTCGCGGCGTGCGTCCAGGGACCAGCGGCGGCCGCAGGCGGTGAGCACGAGGTAGAGGGACATCAGCAGGACCAGGTTGTCACCCCCGTCCGTCATGAAGATCGCTCGGGCATGGAACGAGGTCACCACGATGGCGAAGAGGACGGACATGGCGCGGGTCCGCCAGCCCAGCGTGAAGAGTGCGGACGTGACGATCGCCAGTACGTAGCAGAGCTCGAAGTAGGCACGGCTGTCGGACAGGATCAGGATGCTGTTCCAGCCCGTCTGGTCGAAGAGCTGTGCTGCCAGTGCGGGTGTCCAGGGGGAGTCCGGGCCCCAGATCTCTGCGCGGTGCGGGAATTCGCGGAGCAGGAAGATCAGGTAGAGCAGCCCGTAGCCGATACGCAGAACCGAGGCGGCGTACAGGGACACCGGCCTGCCGGTGACAAGCGCCCACAGAATGGCGACCCGGTCGAGGAGCCACCGGCGGGCAGTGCCGACGAGCGACGTCCCGCGGCCGACGGGCCGGTGCGGTGTGGCCGCCGTGGGGGGCTGGGGGATCTGCTCATTTCCCATGGGGGGTCACCTTCCACCAGGGCAGGAGTCGGTTCTCGGTGGGCGCCGGAGGGGGGCTGCCGACGGGTGTGCCGGGCGCGGCGATGGGCAGCGTGATGACCCGGAGCTGAATGAATTCGAAGGTGCCGCCGTCGTTGTGGGCGGCGACGCGGTCCGCAGCGATGTTGCTCAGGTACTTCTGCAGCATCACGGCCCGGTCCGAGCGCGCCGTGTCGCTTCCTCCATGTGTTTCGATGTAGGAGCTCCAGGCGCGGCGCAAGAGGTTCTGCGCCGTGTGGCTCGGAAATGCATGGTGCTCGACCGCGGCATTGTCCACGGCGGCGAGGTCGAACCAGGGACTCACCCGTACCGATCCGTTGGAGTCGGTGTGTGCGGTTCTCGCCAGGACCTGCCGGTTGAAGGAGTCCGGGTCCGGGGCGAAAAGCCGCCAATTCTGTTCGAAGAGGGGGTAAACCCATCCGTTGACCCGTTCGCTGTACCGCTTCGACACGGGGTTGGAGGGGGCCACGTGCAGGAACACCATGACGACATGGACCAGGGTGGTCACCAGACACAGGAGAACGGCGGTGTACAGCGCCGTCTTCAGCGCACGGGCACCGATGGGCCACCTGTCCGCCGTACCCCCTCCGTCATGACGTGGTGGGGAGACCGGATCGGAATCGGACTGCTGAAGTTCCTCCACGGCCGCTGACTCAATTCCGCTCGACACCGCCCACCCTGTCTTTCTCTTGTGTGTTGATCGCGCCCGAGGTCGCTACGACTCTCACCGACGGCGCACGGCGCACGGCGCGCGGCGGATTCGGTGAGGATTCCGCCGCGCGCCGCTGTGATGAACCGGCTTCGAGCAGGCTGCCGCCTAGACCGCGTGGCCCGTGGGCTTGTCGGCGTAGCCGAAGTGTCCGTGCGGCTCCTCGCCGTGGCCGCCGTGGCCGTGGCCCGGCTTGCCCGGTCCCTCGTGGTCCCCGTGGCCCGGTCCGCCGTGGTCTCCGTGGCCCGGTCCGCCGTGGTCCCCGTGGCCCGGTCCGCCCTGCTCCGGTCCGCCGTGGTCCGGCTTGCCGCCGTGCCCGCCGGTGACGGCCCCGCCGGTCGTGTTCCCTGCGGTGATGCCCGAGGTGGCCCCACCCGTGGTGTTCCCGGCGGTGTTGCCCGCGGTGTTCCCGGAGGTGTTGCCGGAGATGTTGCCCGAGGTGCCGCCGCTCACGAGGCCGACGCTCGGTCCGCCGATGAGGCTGCCACCGATCAGGCCCAGGGTCGTACCCGTCGTCGCCCCGGTCGTGGTGCCGGTCGTCGTTCCTGCGGTCGCCCCGGTGGTCGTGCCCGCGGTAGCCCCGGTCGTCGTGCCGGCCGTCGTTCCACCGGTGGCGCACCCGCCGAGGAAGATCCTGTTGTTGTCCATCGTCACCTGGCCGTTACGGGCCAGCGCACGACCCTCGATGTTCGTCCCCGTTCGCAGGAAGATCGAGGTCAGAGCCATGATGGTGCCAACGAAGGTGGTGTTCGTGTTGAGTTCCGCCGAACTACCGATCTGCCAGAACACGTTGCACGGCGAAGCGCCGTTGGTGAGGAGGACCCGGCTGGAGGTCGCCGTCGTCAGTGCCGTGGGAATCTGGAACACCCAGACCGCGTTGGGGTTTCCCCCGGCGTTCAGGACCAGGTCGCCAGTGAGTCCGACACTGCCGGCGGGGTCCCTCGTGTAGACGCCCGGGATCAGCTCTGTGGGGCCGGACGTCCCTGAGCCGATCGCCGCCGGAAGGTCGAAGTCCTCGGCCTGGCCGGCAGCTTGGTTGTACGCCACGATCAGATCGCTCTTGGCCTGGAGGGCCGCAGCGTCCGCAGCGTGCACGGCGCCGAGCACTCGACCGGGCGGGAATCCGGTGATGGACGGGTTCGGGTGCGTCCCGAGGTCGTGGTCGATCACCGTGGGGCCGGTGTTGGTGACTCCCTGACCCGCCAGAACCGAGTAGCTGGCGGTGGTGCCCAGAGGTACGGGCGTCGCGATGGCCAACGCCTGCGTCGGCGCAATGGCGACCATCACGGTGGCAACCGTTGCGGCGAGAGCTGAGGCCAGTCCGCCGGACAGAATGCGGCGATCAGCCGGTTGCGGGATGTGCAGCTTCATCAAGAGGCCAATTTCTGTGGGGGGGCCATGGCATGCCGGGCGCCCTACCGGTCACCCGGAAGCCTTCTAGCTGTCGCCGCATATTACGCAGGAAATTTCACATACCGGTGCCGAGCAGGGGCGGGAGGGGGGATTAATACAAACACATTCAACGGCGCGAAGTGCGGTGAAAATATTCAGAATCGTGCCGTCGATAATTCTACATTCCCCCGAAAAGTGAGGCTCGACCAGCTCATGCGGCGTAGGGCCGCACATATGCGCAATAAAGCCAACCCCGCCGCGCTTGGAGAGATGCCGCCGACCGGGTGATCTCGCGAACGCCGCCGGAACGGGCGTGGCGATCGGGGCATCCGCCGGGCCGTCCGTGGGCCGTGCAAAGCATGCAGCCGCGGACAGTTCCTCGTGGACCGGCAAGGGGCGGTGTACCGCCTTGAGGCTGTGGCCTGCGCAGACGCCCGGGACTCACGCGCCTCAAGGTCGGCGCGAGCCCCCGACCGCTCGCGGTCGGGGGTCTTCGGCATGCGCGGGGACGGCGAGTGGTCCTAGCGGACCACGACGTTGTGTGCCGGGATGATCGTGGGCTGTACGTCGGCGTGGCCGAGGGCGGCCAGGATCGGGCCGAAGGTCTTCGCGTGGGTTTCGAGGGCCTCCGCGCTCTCCCAGACCTCGGTCACGCGGAACCCTCCGTCGACCGGTCCCGCCGCGTGCGAGACGAGGCCTGGGTCTCCCAGGTCCGCGAACCGTGTGAAGCCCTGCCCGTCGGTCACGCGCTCGATGACCGCGTCGTACAGCTCCTGCCCGGCGCCGGGAAGGTCGAAGGTGACGATGATGGCCATTCAGGTGCCCCTCTCTCGGTCCGCCGCGTGGCCGCGGCGGCGCCCGCGATCCTAGCGTCAGGTGATCGGGCGAGTGCGCAGAGTGGCGTAACCCTCGGTTGTCGCGGGCCCCGTGGCGCCTGTCCGCGGGGGTCCCGATTCAGTCCAACGCAGCAGTTCGGCGTGCACATGGCTGGTGGGGCGCCGAGGCTGGGGCCATGGGCATACGACCTTGGGTGGTCGTCGAGCCGCCTGACCGGCGCGGTCTGCGTCGGATCACCATTCATGGCAAGACGGTGGGCAGCGCCTGGTCGCTTCGTGAGTTGCGGGAGGTGCTCCGCCGCCTGGGCTACCCCGACGACATGGATCTCGACGACTGTTCGCGCGTTCACTGGCGTGGTGGTGACAGCGGCTGCTGGCCCGACGGCCGGGGCTGGAGGCGACGCCTGGTCATCGGCCTCATGATCGTGGGGCTGCTCGGCTCGACAGGCCTCCATTTCGTCATCGGCTGGGCCGACGCGCTGGGGGCGCTGACCTTCGCGCAACGGCTGGTCGGTGTTCTGTTCCTGTTGGCCGGCGTGGTTCAGGGGGCCGCGTTGCCGGCGGTCGTCGACCACTGGGGCCGCCGGCAGGTCAGGCTGTCCGGAGCGTTGGTCCTGTTGGCCGTGCTCATGACTCTGGCCACCACGACTCTTCTCCTGTTCCTGTGGCTGCAGGAACGGGAGTTCATCCGCACGGTCGTGGTCTTTCTCGCCTTGTGGCTCTGGTCGCTGTGGGCCCTCCACGTCCTCATCCGCGAAAAGGTGTGGCGAGGGATACCGCACCCCAGGAAGTTCGCGGCAGGCGTCACCGCCACGGCAACACTGACAGCTGTCAGCCTGGGCTACTCGATTCTGTACCAACCCATCGCCGCTCCCCTGCACTTCGTCCTGAGAGCTGAATTCGGGAAGCCGCAGACGGACGCCGGCTCGCCCTACATGCACGTCCCTCTGAAGCTCTACGCGAAGAACGCCGGTGGGATCCCGGTGTACATCGTCGTCGACGACTACACGGTCTCCGGAAACATGGCGGAATTCGCCCCGAAGGGTGAGGGGATGGGGGAGTGGATGCTTGAGGAGGGGGACCGTAGATGGAACAGCGATGCGCAGGCCTTCGTGAGCGAGTCCACCCCTGAGATCATCGCATCCGGGCAGTTCCAGGGGCCGTGGTCGACCTTGGACATCGGGGAGGAGTTCAAGATGGAGCGGATGATCACTCTTCCCAAGGACACGGAGTTCGAGACGCTGGACGCCGTTCTCAAATTCGCCTTCCTGCGGCAGGATCGCGGAAAGCTCGACGACGATCTCTACGCCGAAGCCTCCTGGGTCGAGGCGGACGGTGGGCGCTGTGCCCCCGACGACTGCGGCGAGTACGTGATTTACCACGGCAGAGTGCGCTACAACACCAACTTGATCAACGTGACGCGCAAGCCGCGATATGTGGTGGCGTTCTGGTCGCCGACTGAGATCACGGAAGGCCTGGTCACCTCGATCAACCTCGCGGGACGGGACAAAAGCCCGTCGATCCAGGAGATGTACGCGGAGTTGGACGATGCCGAGACGAAGAGGGAGGGCGATAGGTACGGGCTCGGCTGGGTCCTCGTCAACTCGGAAGTGTCCGTCAAGGGGCTGCTGAAACAGGCGGAGCAGCCCTGAGCCGGGTGCGCACGGTCTCTCCTCGCATCGCACCCGTGCCCGCCGCATCGCATTCGGGCCCGTCGCACCCGTGCCCGTCGCACCCGTGCCCGTCG
>NZ_LIPQ01000482.1 GCF_001418135.1 Streptomyces aureus | reverse complement strand
CCCTGACGCCGATGCCCGGACTGCTCGAAGCGCTGCACGCCAGGCCCGAGGAACTCGGCGCGGTGGGCTCGGGGGCCCTCTCCGGCCTCGGCGGCATCGCGTACGCCCTCGCCGAGACGGCACGGCTGCTGGACGATCCGGAGGTCGACACCTGGGCGTCGGGCGCACTGCGGCTGGCCGCCGCGGCGACCGGGGCCGAGCCGGAGTACGGGGTGGGCGCGGGGCTCGCGGGCGGTCTCGTGGCGCTGTCGGCCGTGCGTGGCGGTCGCACGGATCCGGGCACGGGTACGCGTAGGGGTGGCGGGCCGGGGGCTGATCCCGGGCCCGGGGCCGATCCGGAGATCGCGCGGGCTGCGCGGGCCTGCGCGGACCGGCTGGTCGCCGCCGCCCACTCCGTCGCCGGCACCGGTCCCGCGCATGCCGAACTCGCCGCCCTGGGTCGGGGCTTCACACAAGGGGCGGCCGGGATCGGATGGGCCCTGCTGCGGTTCGCCGAGGCCGAGACCCAGGCCACCGGCGGGGGCGCCGCCGAGACCGCCGGTGGGGCGGGGAGCCAGGGCGCCGAGCGGTACCGGCTCGCGGGACTCTCCGCGATCCGGGCGGCCGTCGCCGCGGGTTCGCCGGACGGCGGACCGGGACCGGGCGGAGGCCGCAGGGGAGCCTCCGCCCCTGCTCCGGGCGCCGGACGCGCCGGCACCGCCAGGGCCTGGGCCTGGTGCCGGGGAGACGCCGGCGTCGCACTCGCCGTGCTGGACGCCCCCGGCGCCCTGGCCGACCCGCACCTCGCGGCCTGGGCGCGGGAGACCGCCGGGCGACTGGGGCAGAACGGGGCGGCTCCCGACGACAGCCTGTGCCACGGAGAGGCCGGCCTGTGCGAACTCCTCGGCCACACCGCGCTCCTCGACGCGCGACCGCACTGGCTCCGCCGGGCAGGGGCGCTCCTTGCCTCCGTCGAGGAGAACGACGCCAGGAGCGGCGCCCCGGACGGAGTCCCGCACCCCGGCCTGCTGACCGGTCTTGCGGGCATCGGCCACGGACTCCTCCGGGCGGGCTTCCCGGAGCGCGTACCGTCGCTCCTCCTCCTGCGCACCCCATAGGCCCACCAGGACCGCCGACCGGCACCACGTACGACCGCAGAGCACCCACGACCGGCACCACGTACGACCGCAGAGGACCCACGACCGGCACCATCCACGGCACACACACCACTCCCGCGGACCCGAAGGACGAGTGAGGACCATGCAGATCAGTGACACGGTGACGTACGTCAACGGCGGTGCCGGCGCGGAGGCCGCGGCCCAGGACGACCCGGTGGGCGAGGTGACGCTCGGCACCGGCGGCATGCTGGGGCGGCGCGGCCGGCTGCTCAGGTCGGCCGACCTGGACACGGTGGCCACGTGGGACATGCCCTACACCACGGGCACCATCACGGTGTCCTGACGCGAGGGCGGGCGTGGGCCGGGGGCTCCCCGGCCCACTGCCGTGCACGAAAAGGATCAAGTAGCCTGCGGACATGCGTGCGACGTCGTCGGTCATCGTGGGGCGGGACACCGAGATCGAGTTACTCGACGAGGCCCTGGGGAGTGCCCGCAGGGGTGCCGGACGGGCCGTGTTCCTCGTCGGCGAGGCGGGGATCGGAAAGTCCAGGCTGGCCGCCGAGTGCGCTCTTCGCGCCTACGACCGGGACATGCCGGTGCTCCGCGGCCGCGCCACGTCCACCGGGCTCGTCGTCCCCTTCCGGCCCCTGGTCGAGGCGCTGGCCTCGCGCTTCCGGGCGGCCGGCGCACCGGACGATCCGGAACTCGACCCCTACCGGCCCGCGTTGGCCGGTCTGGTGCCGGAATGGCGGGCCACCGCGACGGCGCCCGGCTACGCGATCTCGCTCGTCGAACTGGCCGAGGCGCTCCTCCGACTGCTCGCCGTGCTGGGACGCGAGCGCGGCTGCGTGATCCTCCTGGAGGACCTGCACGACTCCGACACCGAGACGATCGCGGTCGTCGAGTACGTCGCCGACAACGTGGCGGACCTCCCGGTCCTGCTGGTCGGCACGCTCCGGCCCGACCCGGGACCGGCGTCGGACCTCGCGCTCGCCGCCGAGCTGCGCAACACGGCCTCGGTGACGGAGCTGGGGCCGCTGGACGAGACCGCCGTACGGAACATGGTGGACGCGTGTCTGGACGCGGCCCCGGGCGAGGTGCCCCCGGCCGCGCACCGGCACCTCTCGCAGCGCGCGGGCGGGAACCCGTACCTCGTGGAGGTGCTGCTGGCCGACCTGCTGGACCTGGGGCGACTGAGCAGGGCGGACGGCGGATGGCTCCTCGCCGATCACGGTGAGGCGACGGTTCCCACGGGGGCGGTACGCAGCTGGGCCCGCCGGCTCGCCCGGCTCGACGAGCCGGTGCGCGAACTGCTCCTCATCGCGGCGACGCTCGGCGGCCGGTTCTCGGTCGGGGCACTGAGGGTGGTGACCGGGCTCGACGACCGGGCCCTCTTCGCCCACCTCCGGTCCGCCTCCGAGGCCGGGATCATCGCCCCGGACGGTGCGGCCCACGACCACTACACCTTCCGCCACGTCCTGACCGCGGACGCGCTCAGGGCGTCCCTGCCGCCCGCCGAGCAGGCCGCGCTCGCCCGCCGCGCGGCCCAGGCGATCGAGGATTCCGCCGGCGCGTCGCTCTCCTGCGACCGGCCGGGCGAACTCTCCGGGGAGCAGTGCCAGCTGGTGGCCACGCTCCGGCTCGCGGCCGGTGACAAGGTGGCGGCCTCCCGGCAGTTCGCCCAGGTCGGCCGGCAGATGCTGGACGCCGGCGCGTCGGGCTCGGCCGCCGTGCTCCTCGAACGCGCCCGGGGCCTCGCGGCCGACGGGGAACGGGACGACGTCACGGTGCAACTGGCCATCGCCCAGGCCGAGTCCGGGCGCATCGACATGGCGTCCGCGCTGCTCGACGACCTGGCACCGGTGCCCGTCGGGTCCGCTGCGGCGGAAGAGCGGGCCCAGGCGCACACCCAGGTCGCCTGGGTCGCGACGATGGCCGAGCGGCAGCAGGAGGCACGTCGCCGGATCCGGGCGGCCCGTGCCCTGCTCGGCGCCGAGCCGCGCCCGGAGCAGGAGGCGGCGCTCGTGGTCGTCGAGGGCCATCTGGCGCTCCTGCCGGAGCGGGACGGCCGCGACGGCGAGGGTGACCCGGGGAGCCCGGCGGGCCGGGGCGGTCGCGAGCGGCTGAAGGAGGCGGAACGTTCCGCCAGGAGTGCCGCGCTCACCGCGGAGCAGCGCGGGCGGCCCGTCGTGGCCTGCCAGGCCTGGCAGCTCCTCGCCCTCCTGTCGCGCCAGCGCGGTTTCGACGAGGCCGACGCCTGTCTCGTGCGGATGCTGGAGGTCGCGGAGAAGCACCGGCTCGCGGTGTCGCGGGCCGAGGCCCTGGTGCGGCTCGGCACCAACGCGTTCATGCGGACCGGAGAGGCGACGCAGCTGGAGACCGCCCGCGCGGCGGCGCACGAACTCGGCTCGCTGACCGTGCTCCAGACCGTCGACGGGCTGCTCGCCATGCAGAGCGTCCTCGCCGGACGATGGGACCGGGCCCGGGAGATCGTCGATCGCTCCGTCGAGGCGAGCGCCCGCCTCCAGAACCTCTCGGCGCACCGCTATCTGCTCCTCGTCGACGCCACGCTCGCCGCACACCAGGGGCGGGCCCGCGAACAGGACCGGGCCCTCGTCCGGTTCCGCCGGGCGGGCGGCGAGGAGTCGATGCTCGTACCCCTGCAACGCGGACTGTGTCAGGCCGTCGGCGCTCTCATGGCGGAGGACCGGCATCGGGCCACGGCAGAACTCGACGCCGCGCTCGCCTGGGAGCGGGAGCACCCGAGCTTCTTCTACCTCAGCGGGCGGTACGGGCTCCGCCCGCTGCTGCGGATCCTCGACGGCGATCGCGCCGGAGGGAACGCGGAGGCCGGCGGGGGGCGGGACGTGTACCGGGAGGCGCTCGACTCGCCGGGCGGTCAGTTGGCCTGGAACCGGATGTTCCTCGGGATGGCGGACGCGGTCCTGCGCGGCCGGGACGGCGACCCGCACGGCGCGCGGCGCGCGGTGGAGGAGGCCGGCCGCGCGGCGACGGTGTTCCCGCACGCCTGGCATCTCGCCCTGCGGCTGGTCGCGGAGGCGGCGCTCGCCGACTCCTGGGGCGAACCGGTCGCCTGGCTGCGGACCGCCGAGGAGTACTTCCACGAGGCGGGAGTACAGCCGGTGGCCGGTGCCTGCCGGGCGCTGCTGCGGCAGTCGGGCGTCAGCGTGCCGCAGCGCCGGGGCGGCCGGGAACGGATCCCGGCGGAGCTGCGCACCGCAGGCGTCACTCCGCGCGAGTACGAGGTGTTCGTGCTGCTCATGGAACGTCCGGGCAATCTGCAGATCGCCCGACGGCTGTGCATCTCGCCCCGGACGGTGGAGAAGCACATGGCGAGCCTGATGGCCAAGACCGGCTGCGTGGACCGCTCGGCGCTGTGCGCGCTGTCCGCGGAGCGGGCGGAGGACGAGCGACCGGCCGGGATCGCGTCCCGGCAGCCGTCGGCCTGACCGGGACCGGGCGGCGGCCACCCGGCCGCCCGCGTCCCCGGTCCGGTACCGGACCGGCGACCTGGGGGCTCGGCGGACCCGGGATGGGGGGCGTTCCCGACCCCATGGGGGGTGGGACCCCCAGGACGCCGGCCGAGGTGCTGCGACTGTGAGGGTCCGGTACCGATGTGTGAAGGTCCGGCGCGACGGATCATCGAGCGGACCGACCAGCTCCCGTCACCATACGGAGGTTCGCTCGATGCCGAGTCCGTCCGCGCAGCCCGCCGTCCCGCCCGGCACACTCCGGTTCTCCGTCCTCGGCCCGCTCACGGTCCACCGGGGCGAACAGGCTCTGCCGCTCGGTCCGTTGAAGCAGCGCATGGTACTGGCGACGCTCCTGGCATCCGTCAACACCCCGGTCTCCGTCGACGCGCTGACCGAGGCGGTCTGGCCGGAGGAGCCCCCTCGTACCGCCCGCAAGAACATCCAGGTGTACGTCAGCGCGCTGCGCGCGCTGTTCGGGCAGGACGACCCGGAGGCTCGGGACCGGCCACGGCTCACGCACACCGGAGGCGGATACGTACTGCGCGCGGCGGAGGAGGAACTCGACCTCCTGAGGTTCCGCTCCCTCCTGCGGGCCGCCGAGGGCAGGCCGCCCCAGGACGCCGCCCGGCTGCTGAGACAGGCCCTCGACCTGTGGCAGGGCCCGCCGCTGGGCGACGACCTCCGGCAGTCGCCCACGCTGGCCGAGGAGGCCGAGCGGCTGCGGCTGCGCCATGTGACGGCGTACGAGAGCTGGGCGGAGGCGGAGCTGGAGCTGGGCGGCGCGCCGGCCGTGGTCGAGGGGCTGCGCGACCTGGTGGAGCGGCATCCGCTGCGGGAACGGCTCCGCTCCGCCTGGATGTGCGCGCTCAGCGGCTCCGGCCGTCAGCCGGAGGCGCTCGCCGTGTACGACGACTATCGGCAGCTGCTGGCAAGGGAGTTGGGCCTGGAGCCCAGCGGCGCCATGGCCGCCCGCTACCGGTCGATCCTCGCGGGCGACACCAGGGCCGCCGGGGCGGGCGCGGCCGCCGGGCCGCCGGGTGGGAGACCCGGCGCCACCCCGCCGAAGGCGACCGTGCTGCTGCCGCCCGACCTGGTCGACTTCACGGGACACGTCGAGGAACTCCACGACGTCCTCGACCTGTTGGAGCGCGGCGAGGGCGATGGCGGAGTCGGCGCGGGCGAGACGGGAGGAGCGGGCCATGTCGTGCTGCTGTCCGGACCCGCGGGATCAGGGAAGACCACACTGGCGGTGAGGGCCGCGCACCTCCTCGGGAGCCGGTTCCCCGAGGGCCGGATCTGCGTCTCCCTGAGGGACGCCGAGGGCCGCGCCCGACCTGTGTCCGCCGTACTCGCGGAACTCGGCGCACGAACGGGAGGCACCGGACTGTCGACCGCCGAGGCGTGGCGCGAGTGGCTGGCGCGGCACCGGGTGCTGGTGATCCTGGACGACGTACCCGAGGAGCGCGCCGTACGCGCGCTGCTCCCGTGCGGCGGACAGGGGAGGGTGCTGCTCACCGCGCGCGGCCAACTGGGCGGGCTGGCACCGGTGCACCGGATCACCGTCCCGCCGCTGGACACGGCCGAGGCCGTGCAACTCCTGGCCGGGCTCGTCGGCCCCCGGCGGGTCCGGGCGGACCGGGAGGCCGCGCTGCGGATCGTACGGGCGTGCGGCGGGTCCCCGCTCGCCGTCCGGGTGAGTGGGATGCGGCTCGCGGTGCTCCGCCACCTACCGCTGCGGGAGTTCGCCGACCGGCTGACGGACCCCAGCGGCGCCCTGGACGAACTGACCGCCGGGGACGTGTCCGTGAGACAGCGGCTGGCCCACGGCTGGGAGACCCTCCCGGAGGGGCGGGGCAGGGACGCGGGCCGGCTTGCCGCGGGAACGGGGGACGGCCCGTTCGGCCTGACGGAGGCGGCGGAGGCGCTCGGCTGCGACGAGCGGCATGCGGTGAGGGTGGTGGAGGCGCTCATCGACGCCGGAATGGTCACGTCGCCGGGCGGGGAGGTCACCGCACACGCGGCGCAGTACGACATGCCGCACCTGATACGGCTGTACGCACGGGGCGCGGGGTACGGGACGCCGGTGCTGACGTAGGCCGAGGGCACCGAAGGCGCCGACGCTTCGAGGCCGTGACGCGTCGGCGCCGGCGGTCACCGCGGCGGCGGACCCGCGGCGGAGCCCGGGGCCGGGAGGCCCACGTGGGATGCCAGGAACGCCAGGCACTCCGCCTGGAGGGCCACCGCGCGGGACGCGGCCCGGTCCCCGTGGCCGACGCCGTGTTCGAGCCGCAGCAGGATCGGGCCGGTGCCCGACGTGGCGTGCTGGAGTGCGGCGCACATCTTGCGGGCGTGCAGCGGATCGGTGCGCGTGTCGCCGTCCGCGGCGGTCAGCAGCACCGCCGGGTACGGGGTCCCGGGCGTGACCCGGTGGTACGGGGAGTAGCCGAACAGCACGGGGAACCGCGCCGGGTCCCGCGCGCTGCCGTACTCCGGCGTCCAGCTGGGGCCGAGGCCGGACAGTTCGTAGCGGACCATGTCCAGGAGCGGGGACGAGCACACCACGGCGGCGTACTTCCCCGGCTCCTGGGTGAGGGCCGCTCCGACGAGCAGCCCGCCGTTGGAGCCGCCCATGATCGCGATCCGGCCTGGCTCGGTCCAGCCCGCCTCGACGAGCCGGTCGGCCGCCGCGGCGAAGTCGTCGAAGGTGTTCTGCTTGTGCGCACCGCTCCCGGCACGGTGCCACGCCTCGCCCTCCTCGCCGCCGCCGCGAAGGCCCGCCCAGGCGAACACCCCGCCCGCCCTGACCCAGGCCAGGACCTGCGCACGGTAGCGGGGCGACATCGTGCGGCCGAAGCCGCCGTACCCCGTGAGCAGGGCCGGGCGCGGCCGGTCCGGGTGCCCGTCGGGGGAGATCACGAACATCCGGACGGTCGTCCCGTCCCGTGACGGGAACGCGACCTGGCGCGTCACCGCGCCGCCCGTCACCGGACGGTCGACTGCCGGACCGCCGGTCGCCGGACCGCCCGTCGCCGGACCGACGGGACCGACGGGATCGACGGTACCGACGGGATCGATGGGACCGGCGGGACCGCCCGGACCGCCCGGACCGCCCGGTTCGTCCGCCGCCGGGGCCTCCCGATCCCAGCGCGCCAGGTGGTGCGTACGCGCGTCGAAGTGGAGTACGCGTAGCGGTGTGACGAAGTCCGTGTACGCGAACCACGCCTCGTGACCGCCCGACGCCACGGCCGAGAAGTCGCCGACCGCGCCGGTGCCGGGGAGCGGCACCGTGGCCACCTGCCGGGCCTCGACCAGGTCGTGCAACGTCACCTCCGCCACGGTGTCGCGGGTCCACGCTGCCAGGCCGAGCGGGTTCTTCAGCTCGGGGCCGGAGAGCACGACCAGGTGGGTCAGCACCGCGTCCGGCCGTTCGGGGACCACCTCGTGCCAGGCGTCGGGGCCCAGGTGGAGCTCGTCCGGCCGGCACGCGACGACACGACCGCGCGCCGCGTCGCGGTCGTGTCGTCGCGTGCCGGCCGGACGAGCTCCACC
>NZ_LIPQ01000481.1 GCF_001418135.1 Streptomyces aureus | reverse complement strand
TCCGCCGCGCCTCCGTGCCGCACGGACGGCGGCACGGAGGCGCGGCGGACCTCGTCGCGGCTCCCTTCGCGACCGTGCCCCGCTTGCGGCTGGTGGGCCCAGGAGGAGGGCCCGAAAGCGGGGTACGACGCAGAGCGAACATGTCCCACGTGTGATTTCCCCCTCCCTCGCCGCCGCGAAACAGACGGGTGCGGGATGCTGGGGATAACGTTCGTTCACCTCCCCGGCAAAGACGCGCGGGGGTCGCATGTGGAGGCAGTGATGGGTGTGACCGGTCCGATCCGCGTGGTGGTTGCCAAGCCGGGTCTCGACGGCCACGATCGCGGGGCCAAGGTGATCGCGCGGGCACTCCGCGACGCCGGTATGGAGGTCATCTACACCGGCCTCCACCAGACGCCCGAGCAGATCGTCGACACCGCGATCCAGGAGGACGCCGACGCGATCGGCCTCTCGATCCTCTCGGGCGCGCACAACACGCTGTTCGTGAAGGTCCTGGAGCTCCTCAAGGACCGTGACGCCGAGGACATCAAGGTCTTCGGCGGCGGCATCATCCCCGACGGGGACATCGCGCCGCTGAAGGAGAAGGGCGTGGCGGAGATCTTCACGCCGGGCGCGACGACCGCGGCCATCGTCGACTGGGTGAACGCGAACGTCCGCGTGGCCGCGTAGTCCGTCCACTCCCTGCAGTCCGTCCACTCCCCGTGGTCCGTGTAGTCCGTTCGGGTGATACGCGCCTCAGGCTTCGAAGGGCCCTTCCGTCCGGGAGGGCCCTTCGGCGTGCCGGGGTCCGTGGGAGTGCCGGGGTCCGTGGGTGTGCCGGGTCCTTGAGCCCTACCGGGCCGGTGTCGTGAGTTCGGCTCTCATCGCCTCGCGCAGCCGCAGCGTGGAGACCAGACGCTGGAACGCCTCGGACCAGTAGCCGCCCGCGCCGGGGGAGACGTCCTCCGCCTCCTCGGGCCGGGCCGTCAGGGACTCCAGCTGCTGGGCCGCCTCCGGGGCGAGGCAGCGCTCCGCGAGCCCCATCACCCCGCTGAAGCTCCACGGGTAACTGCCCGCCTCCCGCGCGATGTCGAGAGCGTCGATCACCGCCCCGCCGAGCGGCTCCGCCCACGGCACCTCGCAGACACCGAGCAGCTGGAACGCCTCCGACAGGCCGTGGGCGGCGATGAACGACCCGACCCAGCGCGCCCGTTCCTCCGGCGGCAGCGTCGACAGGAGCTGGGCCCGCTCGGCCAGCGACGACGTGCCGGGGCCCGTCGCGGGCGGGGTCGCCGGAGAGCCCAGCAGGGCACGCGACCAGGCCGCGTCCCGCTGCCGTACGGCCGCCCGGCACCAGGCCGCGTGCAGCTCGGCCTGCCAGTCGTCGGCGACCGGCAGCGCCACGATCTCCTCCGGGGCGCGCCCCCCGAACCTCGGCGGCCAGCAGGACAGCGGCGCGGCCTCGACGAGCTGGCCCAGCCACCAGGACCGCTCGCCCCGCCCGGCGGGCGGTGTCGCCGCGAGGCCGTCCCGCTGCATGGCCGAGTCGCACTCGTGCGGGGCCTCCACGGTGATCGTGGGCGACTCCGCCGTCCGGTCGAGACCGACGCAGGTCACCGCGCGGCCCGCCATCCGGCCCGCGAGCGCCGAGGCGGGCAGGGCCGAGAGCAGTTCGGCGGCGGTCGCGCGGACATTGCGGCTGCGGTCGCCGAGGGCCTCCTCCAGGAACTCCTCGTCCGCGCCGGACAGTCCGGTCCGCAGCGAGTCGAGGAACATCAGCCGGTCCTCCGCCCGTTCGGCGGACCAGGTGGCCGCGAGCAGGGCGAGACCGGCCGCCGGGTCCTCCGTCCGTACGGCGCCGAGCAGGGCGACCCGCTCGGCGAACAGGCCCTCCTCCCACAGGGCGCGCACCCCGTCCTGGTCACGGGGGTCGGGGAGGGAGCCGCCCGCGCCCGCGCCGCGCAGGGCGAACCGCCACTCGGGGTTGAGCCGGGCCAGCCACAGGCCGCGCGGCCCGGCCAGCTGGAGGGCCTGGGGCCGCAGATCGGTGCGGGCCCGGGCCGCGTCGAGGAGGGAGGGCAGGGCGGCGGCCGGCGCCTGGTACCCGCGCTCGTTGGCGAGGGCGAGCCACTGGGGGAGGAGTTCGGCCAGGTCGGGCGCGGCCCCGCGCCGCCCGGCGGGCGAGGGCGCGGCGCGGCCGGCGAGCAGCTGGTCGAGCCGCCGCCGCGCGGCCCCGGGCAGTGGCCGGCGGTGGTCCTCGGGTGCGGGCTCCGGTGGCGGCGCGGCGGGCCCGGGTCGAAGTCCCGCCCTGCGCCGCACGGTGTGCAGTGCGGCCAAGTCAAGCAGCGCGCCCGGGAGTTCGGCACCCGGCAGCCCGGCGAGCCGGGCGGGCGCCCGGCGGTCCGTACCGAGCAGGGCCGAGGTGACGAGCTCCTCCCAGAGGCCGTCCTCTCCGCCTCCGGCCCCGCGGGCGTCGTCGTCACGGACGCCGTCCTCCGTGAGAGGAGCGCCGGCCGGCGGGGTCGTCGTGTCCGTCTCCATCGGGGTCCTCCGGTCGGACGGTGTTCCGTGGGCGGGGGTCATATGAGAGGGACCGTTTCTCCCGGGGTCTCCGGGGACCAGGCGGTGAGCGGGGTGAACCCCCGGTGCCCGCACTCCCCGAAGACCGTCACCGGGGCCCCGCCGGACAGGGCGACCAGGCGCCAGAGCCCGGGACGGGACTGGGCGGCGGGGGTCAGCGGCAGCGCCTCACGGCCGTCCGCGTCGGCGAGCTGCCAGCCGTACTCCGCGCGCGCCGGGACGACCTCGCTCAGCGTCACGGGCCAGGAGTCCAGCCACGGGTCCTCGCGCAGCGCGCGGCCGTACGCGTCGAGGGCCGCGCCCACCGGTCCGCCCGGCGGCGGGGCGACGGGGCCCTCGACCGGGACGAACTGCTCGCCGGGCTCCGCCCGCAGCCGGCCGGATCCCGCGTGCGGGGTCAGCTCGCCGTCCAGCACCGCGCCCACCGGGAGCGCCAGTCGGGGAGCCCGCCCCGCCGCGCCGAAGGACAACAGGAGCGCCGTGCGCCCGCTCGCCGTGCCGTGCAGCCAGATGCGCCGTGTGGTCAACCGGGCGTCGGCCGCGTCGTACTGCGCGAGCACCAGCCAGTGGTCGCGCACCGGGACATCGCCGACCGGGGCGGGGAGGCCGACCCTGGTCCGTACGGTCGTCGCCAACGGCGCGGGCAGCCGGTCGGCGGTGAGCCAGGCGCGGTCGAGGAGATGGGTCAGCGCGCATTCTTCCAGGAGCCGCACCGGCCAGCCGGGCCCCGAGCCCGGTATCGCCCCCAACTCCCTTACCCGGCCCGCGAGTCCCGGCGCCTGTGCGTCGACCATCCGGGCCGCCGTCTCCTCCCACGGGCCGTACCCCCGCTGCTCGGCCGCCGCCAGGCCGCCGCGCAGCAGGTCGGCGAGCCGCTGCTCCAACTCCTCGGCGCCCGAGGTGATCCGGGCGGCCCTGCGTTCGGCCCTGCGGCGCGCCGCCTCGGGATCCGCCGGGCCGCCGGCGCCGCCCCCGGTCTCCCGGGCCGCGCTCCCGGCCCGCTCGCGGCGGGCCGCGAGCCACCGCCCGGCCCAGTCGGGCGCGGCGGACTCCCCGCTCTCCGTCCCGTCCGAGGCCTGGAGCAGCAGCAGGCCGAGTGCGTGCTTGCACGGGAACTTACGGCTGGGGCACTCGCACCAGTACGCGGGCCCCGTCGTGTCGACCACCGTCCGGTACGGCACGCGGCCGCTGCCCTTGCACAGGCCCCAGACCGCGCCCCCGCCGCTGCCCCTGCCCGACCACGGTCCTGCCGTACCGAGCTTGCTTCCCGCGCTGCGCGAGGCGTCGTCAGGAGCCAGTGCCAGCACCTGCTCAGCCGTCCAGCGCACCCCCATGGCATTCATGTCCTCGACGGTAGAGGCCGCCACTGACAACGCCCGGGGCCCGGCAGTCCGGGCTCGGGGGGAGGCCGGGAGGAGAAGCCGCTTTACCCTTCCTTTACCATTCTCCTGGCGGGATCAACCGACTCGCATGAACCGTCCAGGGGGAACCCGTATGAACCGCGCCGCCCGCACCGCCGTCTCGGCCCTCGCCGTCGCCGGCCTCGCCCTCGGCCTCGGCGCCTGCTCCGAGGCCGCCGAGAAGGCCGTCGACCAGGTCGACAAGTCCGTGACCGAGACCTACGAGGTCACGTACGAGGTCACCGGCAAGGGCATCGAGTCCATCGACTACCACGCGGGCGACGGCACCGCGATGGCGCCGAAGGTCGAGTCGGAGAAGAAGCCGGCCACGCCGTGGAAGAAGACCGTGAAGCTGAAGGGCATCATGCCGCCGGCCGTCATGCCGGTCTCGCTCACCCCCGCCGACCTCACCTGCAAGGTCATCCACCAGGGCAAGGTCATCAAGGAGGCCAAGGCCGAGCAGGCCATGGCCGGCGGCTGCGTCGCCGTCTCCCCGGTCGTGGGCTGACCCTCGGGGCCGCCGTCCGGGCCGGCCTTCGAGGGCTGACCCTCCCTCAGCCCTTCCTCAGCCCTCCAACAGCCCCTGCCCAGCGGTGACATCCGATTGTCAGTGGCATGGTGCACGGTGGATCCCACAGCAGATCGAACGATCTGGAGGGGGATCCATGCCCGTGCCCGAAACCATCGCGCAGCCCCGGTCCGGTGTCGAGACGGACACCGGACCGGGAAGGCCGCAGACCGTGACCGAGGTCCTGCGGCCGCACGCCGAGCACGCCTTCGCCGACGAACTCGCCGCGCTCGCCGCCGCCGACGACCGGCCCCGACCCGCTCGCTGGCGCCTCTCGCCGTGGGCCGTCGCCACCTATCTCCTCGGCGGCACCCTCCCCGACGGGACGGTGATCACACCCAAGTACGTGGGACCGCGCCGCATCGTCGAGGTCGCCGTCACCACCCTCGCCACCGACCGGGCGCTGCTTCTGCTCGGCGTGCCCGGGACCGCCAAGACCTGGGTCTCCGAGCACCTCGCCGCCGCCGTCAGCGGCGACTCGACCCTCCTCGTCCAGGGCACCGCCGGCACCCCCGAGGAGGCCATCAGGTACGGCTGGAACTACGCCCAGCTGCTCGCCCACGGCCCCAGCAGGGACGCCCTCGTGCCCAGCCCGGTGATGCGGGCGATGGCGCAGGGCATGACCGCGCGCGTGGAGGAACTCACCCGTATCCCCGCCGACGTGCAGGACACGCTCATCACGATCCTGTCCGAGAAGACCCTCCCCCTCCCCGAGCTGGGCCAGGAGGTGCAGGCCGTCCCCGGGTTCAACCTGATCGCCACGGCCAACGACCGGGACCGGGGCGTCAACGAACTCTCCAGCGCGCTCCGCCGCCGCTTCAACACGGTGGTCCTGCCACTGCCCGCGACCCCCGAGGCCGAGGTCGACATCGTCGCCCGCCGAGTCGAGCAGCTCGGGCGCTCCCTCGCCCTGCCGCCCGTCCCGGACGGCGTCGACGAGATCCGCCGGGTCGTCACCGTCTTCCGTGAACTGCGGGACGGCGTCACCACCGACGGCCGGACGAGGGTCAAGTCCCCCTCGGGGACGCTCTCCACGGCCGAGGCGATCTCCGTCGTCACCGGCGGCCTCGCGCTCGCCGCCCACTTCGGCGACGGGGTCCTGCGCCCGGCGGACATCGCGGCGGGCATCCTCGGCGCGGTCGTCCGCGACCCGGCGGCCGACCGGGTCGTCTGGCAGGAGTATCTGGAGACGGTGGTCAGGGAGAGAGACGGCTGGAAGGACTTCTACCGCGCCTGCCGCGAGGTGAGCTGAGCGCAGGACCCCGTCGCCGAAGTGGGCGGCGAGCGCGAGGCCGCCGGTGACGACGGAGATCGCCTCGGCCGTGGAGAGCGTCCCCGAGGGGGACTTGACCCTCGTCCGGCCGTCGGTGGTGACGCCGTCCCGCAGTTCACGGAAGACGGTGACGACCCGGCGGATCTCGTCGACGCCGTCCGGGACGGGCGGCAGGGCG
>NZ_LIPQ01000480.1 GCF_001418135.1 Streptomyces aureus | reverse complement strand
CCGGGCGGCACCCCGCCCGGCGCCGCTCCCCTCGTCCACGACCGACCGGCGCTCGGTTCGCTCGGTCTGTTCACCGTCCTGCTCGGCGCGGCCCTGCCCCTGATCGACTTCTTCATCGTCAACGTCGCCCTGCCGTCGATCGACCACGACCTGGCGGCGGGCCCGGCGCTCCTGGAACTGGTCGTCGCCGGGTACGGACTGTCGTACGCCGTCCTGCTCGTCCTCGGCGGACGGCTCGGCGACCTCTTCGGGCGCCGCCGGCTCTTCCTCGCGGGCATGGCGGCCTTCGGGCTGACCTCGCTCGCCTGCGGTCTCGCCCCGGACGCCTGGACGCTGGTCGGGGCGCGGGTGGCGCAGGGCGCGGCGGCGGCCCTGATGCTGCCGCAGGTCCTCGCGACCATCCACTCCTCGACGCGGGGCGCGCGGCGCGCCAAGGCACTGAGCCTGTACGGGGCGACCGCGGGGCTCTCCATGGTGGCCGGACAGATCCTCGGCGGGGTCCTCGTGGCCGCCGACCTCGCGGGCTCGGGCTGGCGTGCGGTGTTCCTGGTGAACGTGCCGGTGGCGGTGGCCGGGCTGGTCCTGGCCTTCCGTACGGTGCCGGAGACCCGCTCGGACCGCCCGGCGCCGGTGGACGTGCCGGGCACGCTGCTGCTCGCCCTCGCGCTGACCACGCTGCTCGCGCCGCTGACGGAGGGCCGGGCGGCGGGCTGGCCGCTGTGGACGTGGGTGTCGCTGGCCGTGTTCCCGTTCGCGGCGGTGGCGTTCTGGCGGGTGGAGCGGCGGATGGACCGCCGGGGCGGCACGCCGCTGGTCCCGCCGAGCCTGCTCGGCCTGGTGTCGCTGCGGCGCGGGATCGTACTGCTGCTGCCGCTCTGCATGGGTTTCGGCGGCTTCATGTTCGTGATCGCGGTCGCCCTCCAGCAGGGTCTGGGCCTGGGCGCGATCGCCTCCGGTCTGGCCCTGGTCCCGATGGCGGTGGCCTTCTTCGGGGCCTCGCTCGCGGGTCCCCGGCTGGTACGGCGCTGGGGCACGCGCGTGGTGACCGCGGGCGGCCTGATCCAGGGCGTCGGCATCGGGCTGCTCGCCGTGACGGTCCGGCGCGCCTGGCCGGACCTGTCGGTGGGGATCCTGCTCCCGGGCATGGCGATCGCGGGCCTGGGGCAGGGCCTCCAGCTCCCGGTGCTCTTCCGGGTGATCCTCTCGGAGGTGCCGGGGGAACGCGCGGGCGTGGGCAGCGGCGTGATGGTGACGACCCAGCAGTCGGCCCTCGCCCTGGGCGTCGCCACCCTGGGCTCCCTCTACCTGGGCCTCGCGACCTCGCCCCAGGGCGCGGGTACGGCCCTGACGACGACGCTCCTCGTCCAACTGGCCATGGTGGCCGTGACGGTGACACTGTCCGCGCGCCTGCCGAGGAAGGTGGGCTAGCCGGGACGACGAAAGGGCCCGGGGCGTGGAGGCGCCTCGGGCCCTTCGTCATGCGGTGGGAACTACTCCCGGCCGGTGCCGGTGCCGGTGCCGGTGGCTTTGGCGGTGCCGGTGGCGGTGGCGGCCGTGGTGTCGGCCGGGTCAGCGGCGTCGGCCGCGGTCCCGGCGGCATCGGCTCCCTGGGTGCGCTCGCGCATCTTCTTCAGGAGGTCCTGCTTGCGGTCGTCGGCGGAGCGCTGGGCCGCCGTGCGGCTCTGGCCGTCGCCGTGCTGGTCGGCGCGGGACAGCTTCTTGCGCTGTCCTCCGACGCCGAGGAGGTTGTTGCGGCTCTTCGCCACGGTGTTCTCCCGTCAGTGAGGTGGTCGGTGGTCTGACTCGGGCTGCCGGAGACGGCGCTCACTCGTAGATCTGGAAGAACGAGGACATGCCGGTGACGCTACCCCGGCCGTTGGGCGGGAGCACCCGGTTTTCCCCGTACCACTCGAAGGAATGACAGATATTGAAATCTGTCATCGGTCATGTCATGGTTGTTGTGCGCTACCGACCGATCCACCGCTTCCCGAATCCGAGGAGACAGCCATGAGCACCACCAGGCGCCCCGTCCCCACCCGCCGGCTCGGCACCACCGGGCCCGAAGTCTCCGCCCTCGGCCTCGGCTGCATGGGCATGTCCGCGCTGTACGGCGAGAGCGACCGCGCCGAGTCGATCGCGACGATCCACGCCGCCCTGGACGCGGGGGTGACCCTGCTCGACACGGGCGACTTCTACGGGATGGGGCACAACGAGCTGTTGATCAACGAGGCGCTGCGCACGGCCCCCGCGGCCGCCCGCGAGCAGGCGCTGACCAGCGTGAAGTTCGGCGCCCTGCGCACGGTCGAGGGCGGCTTCACCGGGTACGACGGGCGGCCGGCCGCCGTGAAGAACTTCGCGGCCTACTCGCTCCAGCGCCTCGGCACCGACCACATCGACATCTACCGGATCGCCCGCGTCGACCCGGACGTGCCGATCGAGGAGACCGTCGGCGCCATCGCCGAGCTGGTCGAGGCGGGACACGTGCGGCACATCGGGCTCTCCGAGGTCGGCGCGGACACCCTGCGCCGGGCGGCGGCCGTGGCCCCCATCGCGGACCTCCAGATCGAGTACTCGCTGATCTCCCGGTCGATCGAGGAGAAGATCCTGCCGACCGCCCGGGAGCTGGGCATAGGTGTCACGGCGTACGGGGTGCTGTCGCGCGGCCTGATCAGCGGCCACTTCACCCGCGACCGGGAGCTCGCGGCGAACGACTTCCGGGGCATGAGCCCGCGCTTCCAGGGCGACAACCTCCAGCGGAACCTGGACCTCGTGGACCGGCTGCGGGCGCTCGCCGAGGCCAAGGGTGTGACCGTCGCGCAGACCGCCGTCGCCTGGGTCCTCGCGCAGGCCGAGCGGCAGGGCGCGGACATCGTCCCGCTGGTCGGCGCCCGGCGCCGGGACCGGCTCGCGGAAGCGCTCGGCGCCCTGGACGTCACGCTCGACGCCGCCGACCTGGCGGCGATCGAGGAGGCCGTCCCGGCGGGCGCGGCGGCCGGCGACCGCTACCCGGCGGCGCAGATGGCACACCTGGACAGCGAGCACTGACCGGCGCCCCGGGACCCCGACGACTGACGGGTACTGTCATTCCATGGCCGCCACCGAGACCCTGACCGCCGAGCGCATCCTCGAAGCCACCGAGGAGGTGCTGCGCCGCTACGGACCGGCGAAGGCGACCGTCGTGGACGTGGCCCGGGTCCTCGGCGTCAGCCACGGCAGCGTCTACCGCCACTTCCGCACGAAGGCGGCGCTGCGCGAGGCGGTCACCCAGCGGTGGCTCTCGCGCACCGAGACCGCCCTCGCCGAGCTGACGGCGGCGCCGGACCTGGCGGCGCCGGACAAGCTCCACGCGTGGTTCGCCCGCCTCTTCGAGGCCAAGCGGCACAAGGCGGGCGACGACCCCGAGCTGTTCGCCACGTACAGCGTGCTGATCGACGAGAACAGCGGAGTGGTCGACCAGCACATCGACGTCCTGATCGACCAGGTCCGGTCGATCGTCGAAGAAGGCTCCCGGGACGCGGAGTTCACCGCCCCCGACCCGGACTCGACGGCCCGTGCCCTGTTCTACGCCACCGCGCGCTTCCACGACCCGGGCTACGCCCCGGAGTGGCAGCGCCCCACGATCGAGACCGAGTTCGAGTCCGTGGTGAGCCTCCTGCTCCGCGGCCTGCGCGCCTGACACCGCCCGGTCCCGCCGCGCTAGGCCCCCGCCGAGGCGGCGGCCGTCCAGGCGGTGACCGGCAAGACGGTGGCCGTCCAGGCGGTGACCCAGACAACGGGAAGGCCCCCGGTTCCTGTCGGAACCGGGGGCCTTCCGTGCGCGATCAGCGGTCCGCGATGAGCGACCGACGACCAGAGGTCAGCAGCCGAGCAGGCGGCTGCCCAGGTAGCCCTGGATCTGGTCGAGGGAGACGCGCTCCTGCTTCATGGTGTCGCGCTCGCGCACGGTCACCGCGTTGTCCTCAAGGGTGTCGAAGTCGACGGTCACGCAGAACGGGGTACCGATCTCGTCCTGGCGGCGGTAGCGGCGACCGATGGCGCCGGCGTCGTCGAACTCGATGTTCCAGTTCTGGCGCAGGTCCGCCGCCAGGCCCTTGGCCTTCGGGGAGAGCTGCGGGTTGCGGGACAGCGGCAGGACCGCGACCTTGACCGGGGCCAGGCGCGGGTCGAGGCGCATCACGACGCGCTTCTCCATGACGCCCTTGGCGTTGGGGGCCTCGTCCTCGTTGTACGCGTCGAGCAGGAAGGCCAGCATCGCGCGGCCGACACCGGCGGCGGGCTCGATGACGTACGGCGTGTAACGCTCGCCGGACTCCTGGTCCAGGTACGTGAGGTTGGCGCCGGAGGCCTTGGAGTGCGCGTTCAGGTCGTAGTCGGTGCGGTTGGCGACGCCCTCGAGCTCGCCCCACTCGCTGCCGCCGAACTGGAAGCGGTACTCGATGTCGGCGGTGCGCTTCGAGTAGTGGGAGAGCTTCTCCTTCGGGTGCTCGAACCAGCGCATGTTCTCCTCACGGAGACCCAGGCCCGTGTACCAGTTCCAGCGCTGCTCCATCCAGTATTCCTGCCACTGCTCGTCCTCGCCCGGCTTGACGAAGAACTCCATCTCCATCTGCTCGAACTCGCGGGTGCGGAAGATGAAGTTGCCCGGAGTGATCTCGTTCCGGAAGGACTTGCCCATCTGACCGATGCCGAACGGCGGCTTCTTGCGCGAGGTCTGCAGCACCTGGCCGAAGTTGGTGAAGATGCCCTGCGCGGTCTCGGGACGCAGGTACGCGACGGACCCGGTGTCCTGGGTCGGGCCGAGGTGCGTGGAGAGCAGACCGGAGAACTGCTTGGGCTCGGTGAAGGTGCCCTTGTTGCCACAGTTGGGGCAGTTGAGGTCGGCGAAGCCGTTCTCGGGGAGGCGGCCGTGCTTCTCCTCGTACGCCTCCTCCAGGTGGTCCGCGCGGTAGCGCTTGTGGCAGGAGGTGCACTCGGTCAGCGGGTCGGTGAAGGTGGCGACGTGACCGGAGGCCTCCCAGACCTCGGTGGCCAGGATGACCGACGAGTCGATACCGACGACGTCCTCGCGCGAGGTGACCATGTAGCGCCACCACTGACGCTTCAGGTTCTCCTTGAGTTCGACGCCCAGCGGTCCGTAGTCCCAGGCGGCCTTCTGGCCGCCGTAGATCTCACTGCACGGGTAGACGAAGCCACGGCGCTTGCTCAGGCTGACGATGGTGTCGATCTTGTCGGCGGCCACGGTGCTCTCTTCATTACGACGACGAAGTGCGAATGCCTCAGGTTACCGGCGCCCGCACCCCCCGTATCAAATCGGTTCGGTGAGGGGAGCGCGCGAGGGGGCGCGTGGGCGGGGCCACACGTACGACAATTGACAATCGTTTCCAGTTTTGTTGAAAATGAGTGTCATGAACGTACGTCGCCGCCTCATATCCACCACCGCCGCCACCGCCGCCGTCACCCTCGGCATCGTCACCCTCTCCGCCTGCGGCGGAACCTCCGACGCGGCCGACAAGGGCAGCGAGAGCAAGCTGGACGTGGTGGCGTCGTTCTACCCCATGCAGTACCTGGCCGAGCAGATAGGCGGCGGCCACGTCGCCGTCAACACGCTCACCAAGCCCGGCGTCGAACCCCACGACCTGGAGCTCAAGCCGAAGCAGATCGGCGAGCTCGGCGAGGCCGACGTCGTCCTCTACCTCAAGGGCATCCAGCCCGCCGTCGACGACGCGATCGCCCAGGCCGGCGTCAAGAACACCGTCGACGCCGCCACCCTCACGAAGCTCGAGGCCCACGGCACCGAGGTCGGCCACGAAGGCCACGACCACGCCGAAGGGGAGCACGCCGAGGGCGAGCACGCGGAGGAGGAAGCCGGTCACGACCACGGCTCCGAGGCCGGCGCCGACCCGCACATCTGGCTCGACCCCGTGAAGTACGCCGAGGTCGCCAAGGGTGTCGGCACCGCCCTGGAGAAGGCCGACCCGGCACACGCCGCCGACTACAAGAAGAACACCGACGCCCTCGTCAAGAAGCTCGGCGACCTGAACACCGACTTCGCGAACGGCCTGAAGAACACCACGACGAAGACCTTCATCACCACCCACTCCGCCTTCGGCTACCTCGCCGAGCGCTACGGGCTCGACCAGGAGGGCATCTCCGGCATCGACCCCGAGTCCGAGCCGAGCCCCGCCCGGATCAAGGAACTCCAGGACGTCGCGAGGAAGGACAAGGTGACCACCGTCTTCTTCGAGACCCTCGCGAGCGACAAGACCGCGAAGACCCTCGCCGGCGACACCGGTCTGAAGACCGACGTGCTCGACCCGCTGGAGGGAATCACGGACACGTCCAAGGGCGATGACTACATCGAGGTCATGCGCTCCAACCTCGCCGCGCTGCAGAAGGCCCTCGGCGCGAAGTGATCACCGCACAGCAGGAGGTACGAGCCATGGCAGCCCCGACACCGGAACGGGAACCCGTCATTTCCGTCCGCGGAGCCACCGCGGCTCTCGGCGCCCGGCCCGTCCTCCGCGGCGTCGACCTCACCGTGCGCCGCGGTGAGGTCGTCGCGCTGCTCGGCGCCAACGGCTCCGGCAAGTCCACCGCGGTCCGCTCCGTCATCGGCCAGGTGCCGCTGACCGGCGGCACGATCGAGCTGTTCGGCACGGACCGGAAGCGGTTCCGCGACTGGGCGCGCGTCGGCTACGTACCGCAGCGCACCACCGCGGCGAGCGGTGTCCCCGCCACCATCCGCGAGGTCGTCTCCTCGGGCCGGCTCTCCCGCCGCAGGTTCGGCTGGCTGACCAAGGCCGACAAGGCCGCCGTCGAGCGGGCCATCGACCTCGTCGGGCTCGCCGACCGCGCCAAGGACTCCGTCTCCGCCCTCTCCGGCGGCCAGCACCAGCGGGTCCTGATCGCCCGCGCGCTCGCCTCCGAGCCCGAGCTCCTGATCATGGACGAGCCGATGGCGGGCGTCGACCTCGCCAGCCAGGAGATCCTCGCCTCGACCTTGCGCGAGCAGGTCGCCGACGGCACCTCCGTCCTCCTCGTCCTGCACGAGCTGGGCCCCCTGGAGCCGCTGATCGACCGCGCGGTCGTGCTCCGCGACGGCTGCGTCGTCCACGACGGCCCGCCGCCGGAGGCCCTCGGCCAGCACGCGCTGCCGGGCCACGACCACGTCCATCCGCACGCGGCCGGGGAGCCGCTCCGTACGGGTCTGCTGACCTGAGGAAGCTGACCTGATCATGGAAATGCTCGATCTCGCCTTCATGCAGCGCGCGCTCCTCGCGGCCGTGCTCGTCGGCATCACCGCGCCGGCCGTGGGCATCTACCTGGTCCAGCGCCGTCAGGCGCTGATGGGCGACGGCATCGGCCATGTCGCCATGACCGGCGTCGGCCTCGGCTTCCTCCTGAACTCCAGCCCGGTCTGGATGGCGACCCTGGTCGCCGTCGTCGGTTCGGTCGGCATGGAGCTGATCCGGGCGTACGGCAAGACCCGCGGCGACCTCGCGCTCGCACTGCTCTTCTACGGCGGCATGGCCGGCGGTGTCCTGCTGATCAACCTCTCGCCGACCGGATCCAACGCCAACCTCAGCTCCTATCTCTTCGGCTCGCTCTCCACGGTCTCCGAGGCGGACATCACCGCGATCGGCATCCTGGCCGCCTTCGTGGTCCTGGTCACCGTCGGTCTGCGCCGGCAGCTCTTCGCGGTCAGCCAGGACGAGGAGTTCGCCCGCGTCACCGGCCTCCCGGTGCGCGCCCTGAACCTGCTGATCGCCGTCACGGCCGCGGTGACCGTCACGGTCGCCATGCGGGTCGTCGGCCTGCTGCTGGTCAGCGCGCTCATGGTGGTGCCGGTCGCGGCGGCCCAGCAGCTGTCGAAGTCCTTCCGCGCGACCTTCGTCCTCGCGGTGGTGACGGGCATCACGGTCACCCTGGCGGGCACGGTCACCTCGTACTACCAGGACGTGCCGCCCGGCGCGACGATCGTGCTGTACGCGATCGGCGTCTTCGTCCTGCTCACCCTGCTCGCCACGCCGCTCGCCAAGCGGCGGGCGCGGGCGGCCGAGGCGGGCGCGGAGAGCTGTGACGCACCGGTTCCGGCGACCCGTCGCCCCTCGGACGACGTGAAGGTCTGATCCGGCCCGGACTCAGGGCCGTGGGGGGCTGGCAGAATGGCGGGGGCAGACAAGCATTCAAGGAGGCCCCCGTGGTGACGGCAGGACCCCCCGTACGAGGCCGCTCGACCAAGCAGCGTGCCGCCGTCTCCGCGGCGCTGAACGAGGTGGACGAGTTCCGCAGCGCCCAGGAGCTGCACGACATGCTCAAGCACCGCGGCGACTCGGTCGGCCTCACCACCGTCTACCGCACGCTCCAGTCCCTGGCGGACGCGGGCGAGGTCGACGCGCTGCGCACGAGCGAGGGCGAGACGGTGTACCGCCGCTGTTCGACCGGCGACCACCACCACCATCTGGTCTGCCGCCTCTGCGGCAAGGCCGTGGAGGTGGAGGGCCCGATGGTGGAGCAGTGGGCCGAGACGATCGCCTCGGAGCACGGCTTCGTGAACGTGGCGCACACGGTGGAGATCTTCGGCACCTGTGCGGACTGCGCCGGGAAGTGACCCACGGGCACTGACCTGACATACGAGAAGGCCCGTACCGAGAGGTACGGGCCTTCTCGCGTACGGCTCACACCCGGGCGGAGTTCCGGTCCAGGATCTCCCGCAGCCGGTCGACGTCGGCCGGGTCGGCGAGTCCGCTCTTGGGCAGGTACCCGAAGCCGGTACCGGTCCTGCGGGCGGTGAGGAGGACGAAGAGCCGGGGCGTCTCGACGTACCGGGGCAGCATGGCCCAGCGGATCACGATGTCGGTGTCCCGGGTGATCCACCGCCCGCCGTCCTCGTCGACGACGGCCCGCGCCTCGCCCTGGGACCGGGCCATCAGGAAGAGGCTGCGCGCGGTCGCCCAGGGCACCAGTTCCGCGGCGGCCACGGCCACGGGACCGATCGCGATCATCTCGATCGCCGTTCCCGGATCCGGCTCGCGCAGGACGAACAGCACGAGGGCCGCGACGCCGAAGGCGAGGGCGCAGGCGCCGCGGGCCGTCCAGCGCAGGACGGGCCACCAGCGGGTGGCCCGCAGCCGGACGCGTACCGCCTCGCTCATGTCCGCGCTCACCGGCGGGTAGACGAGTTCGATCCTGTCCCGAGTGCCGTTCTCCGTCGCTTCGTTCACGGCGGTGATCGTAGCGGTACGAACGCTCGGGACCCGTTCCGGTATTCGATCTTCCCGCCTACCCTTGCCCCGTCGTCGGCCGCGGGAGGGAAAGCGCATGGAGAGCACGCCGCAGGACCTGTCTCCGGCCCCCGGCTCCTCGCTGCTCTCGCTCCTCGGGCTCGACGCCGAACAGGACGCCGTCTACCGGCTGCTCGTCGACCGTCCCGACAGCACCCCTGCCTCGGTCACGGGGCCCGGCGCCGATCCCGGGGCGGTGGCCCTCGCGCTCCAGGGCCTCGTCGACCGGGGGCTCGCGAGTGCCGAGCGGGGGAGGACGGAGTCCGGTACCGGGCCGCCTCACCCGTCCTCGCGCTGGGTCCGCTCCTGGAGTCGCGCAGGTCGGCGCTGCACCGGGTGGAGCACTTCGTCTCGGAGCTGGCCGAGCGGCACCGGGCGGCGGCGCGATCCCTGACCGGGGGCGTCCCGGTGGAGGTCCTGACGGGGGCGGCGGCGATCCGGCGGCGGCTGGTGGAGATGCAGCACAAGGCGCGGCACGAGCTGCGGTCGCTGGTGCCGGCGATGGGCCGGACGGTCGCGATCAGCTTCGAGGACAACCTCGACGAGGTCGAGCGCGACGCGATGCGCCGGGGTGTGGTCGTACGGTCGGTGGTGGCGCGGGCATGGCTGGAACGGCCCCGCGCGGCCCGGCGCTCGGTGACGGGCAGCGCGCGGCCTGGCTGGACACCACGGCCGCCTCGACGGACGTGGTGACCCGGGCGACCTTCGCCGGCACCTGCTCCTGATCACATGAAGAGGCGCCCGTCGTCCGGGAGGACGACGGGCGCCTTGTCGTTCACAGGCGGCGGCTCAGGCCTTGTCGAGGACGGCCATGTCGGCCGGGTCCACGCCGCCGAAGCGGCGGTCGCGCTGGGCGTACTCGACGCAGGCCCGCCACAGGTCGCGGCGGTCGAAGTCGGGCCACAGCACGTCCTGGAAGACCATCTCGGCGTACGCGCTCTGCCAGATCAGGTAGTTGGAGGTGCGCTGCTCGCCGCTGGGCCGCAGGAAGAGGTCCACGTCCGGCATGTCCGGGTAGTAGAGGTACTTCTGGATGGTCTTCTCGGTGATCTTCGCCGGGTCGAGCCGGCCGGCCTTCACGTCCTCGGCCAGCGCCTGCGCCGCGTCCGTGAGCTCCGCGCGGCCGCCGTAGTTCATGCAGAAGTACAGGGTGAGCTTGGTGTTGTCCTTGGTCTGCTCCTGCGCGACCTGGAGCTCCTTGGCGACCGACTTCCACAGCTTGGGCATCCGGCCGACCCAGCGCACGCGGACGCCAAGCGAGTCGAGCTGGTCGCGGGACTTGCGGATGAAGTCGCGGTTGAAGTTCATCAGGAAGCGCACCTCCTCGGGGGAGCGCTTCCAGTTCTCGGTGGAGAAGGCGTAGAGCGAGATCGCCCCCACGCCCATCTCGATCGCGCCCTGGAGCACGTCGAGGACCTGCTCGGCGCCGACCTTGTGGCCCTCGGTGCGGGGCAGGCCGCGCTCCTTGGCCCAGCGGCCGTTGCCGTCCATGACGATCGCGACGTGCTCCGGGATCAGCTCGGACTGGAGCTTCGGCGGGCGGGCGCCGGACGGGTGCGGCTCGGGGGCGCTGTACTCCCGGCGCTGGCGACCGAGCAGTCGTGCGATGGCCATGACGTGGTCTCTCCTACCTAGCTTTTCTCTACGTACCGCAGGGAGCGCAGGCCGCGCTCCAGATGCCAGTGCAGATAGGCGGACACGAGTCCGCTGCCCTCCCTGACGTGACGCGGCTCGCACGCGTCCGCCGTCGCCCAGTCGCCGGTGAGCAGCGCGCTGAGCAGGCCGATGGCCTCCGGAGAGGGTACGACGCTTCCGGGCACCCGGCAGTCGCCGCATATGACACCGCCCGCCGCGACCGAAAAGAACCGGTTGGGACCGTGAATGCCGCATTTGGCACAGTCCTCGAAGCTCGGCGCGTAGCCGTTCACGGCGAGCGAGCGGAGGAGGAAGGCGTCGAGGATGAGGTGGGGGGCGTGCTCGCCCCGGGAGAGGGTCCGCAGACCGCCCACGAGCAGCAGGTACTGCTGCACGGCGGGCTCGCCCTCGTGGTCGGTGAACCGTTCCGCCGTCTCCAGCATGGCGGTGCCGGCGGTGTAGCGGGCGTAGTCGGTGACGATGCCGCTGCCGTACGCGGCGATGGTCTCGCTCTGGGTGCAGAGCGGCAGGCCGCGTCCGACCAGCTCACTCCCCCGGGCGAAGAACTGCACGTCCACGTGCGAGAACGGTTCGAGCCGCGCGCCGAACTTCGACTTCGTCCGCCGCACCCCGCGCGCCACGGCGCGTACGCGCCCGTGACCNNGCGCAGCACGATGCCGTCGTCGCGGAACAGACTCATGCGCCCATTCTCGCGTACTACGGAGGCGCCCCGGCCCGTGCCACGGGGGAACGAGTGGGGGCGGCCGTTCACTCCCCGTTCCCTTTCGGGGCGACACGCCGAGCCCTATGGTTCGGACGTGGACCTACCTGTCGCGCTCCGCTGGGTGTTCCTGGCCCTGGCCCTTCTCCAGCTCCTCGCCCTCGTCCCTGCCGTCCGCCGGATGCGCCGTCCCGACCCCGCGGTCCGGACCGACGGACGGCTGGACCTCCTCGACGCCGTGAGCTCCCTGGCGCTCCTGGCCGCCATCGCACTGGGCAACGGCCCGCTCCTGCTCATCGGCGGCACCCTCCTGGGCGTGGCCATCGNNCGCGTTCACGTGCGCCGTGGCCGCGCTCAGCCGCTCGGCCGAGGTGGCCTCCCGCACCCCGTCGGGCTCCACGTCCCACTCCCGTCCGCCGCCCAGCGGCCGGATCTGGACATAGGGCCCCACGTGCCCCATGACCCTCCCGACCCGCCCGGTGCGGATCTCGACGACGTACGACCCGATGGGCAGTGTCATGACCGGTTCTCCTCCCCCGGCAGGACGGCGGCGGCGAGAAGCCGTGCCGTTTCCACCGTGCAGCATCC
>NZ_LIPQ01000048.1:11536-11788 GCF_001418135.1 Streptomyces aureus | reverse complement strand
GGAGTGGGGGTCGTGGCCGTGGTCGACGGCGTCGGGCCGGTGGCGGTGGGCGTCCCGGACGGAGGCGTGTGGGCCTTCGTGGCCGACGGGGTCGCACTCGGGGTGCCCGCGGGCCGGGTCACCGGGTCGGTGGGCGTCGACGGGTGCTGCTGGGCGCCCCCGCTCCCCGTGCCGGGGCCCGTGCCCGTACCCGATCCTGAACCGGAGCCCGTACCGGGTCCCGTATCCGATCCCGATCCCGAACCCTCGCCC
>NZ_LIPQ01000048.1:0-11522 GCF_001418135.1 Streptomyces aureus | reverse complement strand
CCACCGCCGTGGCGGCGCCCGCCTGCTCCGGGTCCTCCATGGCGAGCCGGGCCAGGCTCAGCGAACCCGCCGCGAGCACCAGACCGAGGGTTCCCACCAGGACCGTACGGCCCCGGCGGCTCCGCGCGCGGCGGCCCTTGCGGGCGGCGGAGCGGCCGCGGTCGGCGGACCGGCCCTGCGTGGCGACGCGGGCGGCGCGGCGGCCGCCGGGGGCCGGGCGGGGCGGTTCGAGGACGTCGAGTTCGTAGACGTGCTCGGGCGCCGGCGCGGCGTCGGGCCCGGCACCGTACCCGGGCCCGACGCCGTACTCGGCCCTGGGCCCGGCAGGCTCCACCGGCGGGGCCGACGGGAACGCCTGGACGGGCTCGGCCGGCCGGCCGGACATGTGGGGGGTCTCGTACCGCAGTTCCTCGACGGGAGTCCCGCACCCGGCACAGGCGAGGGCCCCGTTGAGATGCCGCCGGCACGCGTGGCAGTAGTCCATGGGGCCCGCAGGCTATGCGGCCGGGTACGGCCACAGGTAGGCGCGGAAGTGAGGATTCTGTGAGGAAACCGCAGGTCGTCGGCGGTGCGTCGTGATTCTCCCGCTTCGGTACGTCCTGCCGGGCGCACCAAGGCGGGCCCCGGGCGGCGCAGCCCAGCGCGCGCCGCGCCCCGGACGGCCGGACGATGCCAGGAGGACCGCGTAACGCGAACCCACCTCGCCCGTGCCAGCACCGCACTCCGGAGGATCCGCCGTGACCGTCAGCCTTGAGCAGCTGCGTCGTTGCCATGTCGCCGTCGACCTGGGTGCCGCCCGCACCCGGGTCTTCGTCAAGGGCGCCGGACTCGTCGTCGACGAGCCGAGCGTCGCCGCCGTCAACACCCGCACCGGAGCGCTGATCGCCGTCGGCGCGCTGGCCGAGAAGATGACCGGCCGCACCCCGGACTACATCCGGGTCGTCCGCCCGGTCTCGGGCGGCACGGTCGTCGACATCGAGATGGCGCAGCGCATGCTCCGTCACCTCCTCGGCGAGAAGCTGCGCCGTCAGCTCCGCCGCAAGCCCCGGCTGCGCGCCGCCGCCTGCACCCCGCACGACAGCGACCCGCTCGCCCAGCGCGCCGCCGTGGAGACCCTCGTCGGTCTGGGGGCCCGCCGCGTCGAGCTGGTCGACACGCTGATCGCGGCGGCCGTCGGCTGCGGCCTGCCGGTCGAGCAGCCGACCGCCACCATGATCCTGGTGTGCGGGGCCGCGACCACGCAGGTCGCGGTGCTCTCGCTCGGTTCGATCGTCACGGCGGAGCGGATGCCGGTGGGCGGCGACGCCATCGACCACGCCGTCATCCAGCACCTGCGCCACCACCACGAGCTGATGCTGCCGAGCCAGTCGGTCCGCCCGCTCCAACTCGCCCTCAGCGGCAACGGCCTGACGCCCCACGGTCCGGCCTGGACCGAGATCCACGGCCGTGACGTCGCCACGGGCCTGGCCCGCTCGGTGACCGTCGACACCGCCGCCGTACGGGAGGCCATCCACACCCCGCTGACGGCGGTCCTCGACGGCATCGGGAAGGTGCTGCGGGACTGCCCGCCGGACCTGGTGGCCGACCTCGCGGACCGCGGGATCATGATGGTCGGCGGCAGCGCCCTGCTGCCGGGACTCGACCAGATGCTGCGCGAGGCGACCGGCATGCCGGTCCACATCGCCGAACGGCCCGACGTCTGCGCGGTCCTGGGCCTCGGCGCGATGCTGGAGGGCAAGGTCCAGCCGATGGTCCTCGACCCGTTGTCGGAGCGGAACCCGCTGACCGACGAGGACTGAGTTCCGGGCGGACACAATCCGGCGAAACCGAATGATTCGTACGACAATGAGATCATGACGATCATGGACGAGGACCGGGACGGGGACACGGACGAGGACGCGCCCCGCCTGCCCATGCTGCTCGAAGCCGTCCTCAGTGTCGGCACGGACCTCGAACTCCGCACCACCCTGCAGCACATCGTGGACTCCGCCACCGAGCTCACCGGCGCCCGCTACGGCGCGCTCGGGGTCGTCGATCCCGAGCGCCGCCGCATCACCGAGCTCTTCACCGCCGGCATGACGGACGAGGAGCGGAGGCTCGTCGGGGGCCTCCCCGACGGCCACACCGGGCTGCTCGGCGTCCTCCTCCAGGACCAGCGGCCGCTGCGGATCGACGACCTGGCGGCCGACCCGCGCTCCTCCGGCGTACCCGCGGGGCACCCGGAGATGCACACCTTCCTCGGCGTCCCCATCCGGGTCCACACCGAGGTCTTCGGCAATCTGTACCTCACCGAGAAGCGCGACGGCGGCTTCACCGAGGAGGACCTCTCCCTGCTCCGGGTCCTCGCCTCGCAGGCCGGCATCGCCATCGGCAACGCCCGGCTGTACGAGACCGCCCGGCAGCGGGAACGCTGGATCGAGGGCGCGGCCGCGGTGACCACGGCCCTGCTGACCGGCGCGTCCGCGGAGAACGCGCTGACGACCGTCGCCGAGCAGGCCCGTATCCTCGCCGACGCCTCGGCCGGAGCCGTCCTCCAGCCCACCCGCGAAGGGGGGATGGAGATCGTCGCCGCCTCGACGACGGACGATCCGGGCGACCTGGTGGGGACGGCGATCGCGCCCGGCTCCCCCGTCCTCGTCCAGCTCCTCGGCGGGGAGCCCGTGTTCGTCGAGGACTCCGCGACGGACCCCCGGATGACCACCCATGTCCGGTCCCGCTTCGGGCCGTCGATGATGCTGCCGCTGCAGAGCGGCGGAAAGCTCATCGGCACGCTCGCCCTCCCCCGCCGGCGCGGAGACCGGCCGTACACGGCCGTCGACCGGTTCCTCGCCTCGCAGTTCGCCTCGCAGGCGGCGCTCGCGCTGGTCCTCGCCGACGCGCGGCACGACAGGGAGCGGCTCGCGGTGTACGAGGACCGGGACCGGATCGCCCGCGATCTGCACGACCTGGTCGTCCAGCGCCTGTTCGCCACGGAGATGATGCTGGAGTCCACCCGGCGGCGGGCGGTCGACTCCTCCGAGGACAACGCGCTGCTCGGGCGGGCGGTGGACGAGCTGGACTCCACGATCCAGGAGGTCCGTACGACCATCTTCGCGCTCCAGCAGCCCCCGGCGGACGCCCCGACGTCCTTCCGCGGGAAGGTCCTGCGGGAGACCGGCGGGGCGGCGGTCCTGCTCGGCTTCCAGCCGTCCGTGCACTTCGCCGGAGCCGTCGACACCCTCATCGACGAGGAGACGGCCGACAGGCTCCTGGCCATCCTGCGCGGGGCGCTCGCGGCGGCCCACCGGCGGTCGGGGGTCGGCGCGATGACCGTGGAGGTGTCGGTCGGGGACGAGGGGGCCCGGCTGCGGGTCACGGACGACGGCACTCCGCCGACGACGGTGAGCTGGCCGTAGGTCCTGCCGGTACGGGGATGACCGGACCGGGACCACCGACCGACGACACCGGCCCGGGACACCGACCGACGACCGGACCGGGACACCGCCCGACGACCCCGGACCAGGACACCGAACGCGGACACCGGGCCGGAGACCCCCGTACGAAGCCCCGCGTACGGGGACACTCGTACGGAGCAGCCCCGCGCGCCGCCCACCCCGCCCCGATCTTGACTGGAGGCGTGGACACCGAGACCAAGCCCCCGACCGCGGCGGCCTACCGCAACCTGGTGACGGCCACCATCGGCTTCACGCTCACCTTCTGGGCATGGGACCTGATCGCGCCCCTCGCCAGCTGGTACGGCGACCGGCTCGAACTCAGCTCCTTCGAGCAGTCGCTGCTCGTCGCGGTCCCCGTCCTCGTCGGCTCGCTCGGCCGCATCCCGGCCGGCGCGCTGACCGACCGGTACGGCGCGAAGCTGATGTTCCCGCTGGTCTCGGCGCTGACGATCATCCCCGTCCTGCTGCTCGTCGTGGTCAAGGACAACTACGGCCTGCTGCTGGTCGTCGCCTTCCTCCTCGGTCTCGGAGGCACGACGTTCGCGATCGGCATCCCGCTGGTCAACTCCTGGTTCCCGCCCGAGAAGCGCGGTCTGGCGCTCGGTGTGTTCGGCATGGGCATGGGCGGTGTGGCGCTCTCCGGCTACCTCACGCCGCGCATCGCGAAGCACGGCGAGAACCTGCCGTTCATCGTGGTGGCGGTCGCGCTCGCGGCGTACGCGGTGGTCGCGACGTTCCTCATCACCGACCGGCCCGACCGGCCGGTGCCCACCGCCTCCCTGGCGACCCGGCTGGGTGCGGCGGGGCGGCTGCGGGTGACGTGGGAGCTGTCGGCGCTGTACGCGATCGGCTTCGGCGGCATCGTGGCGTTCGGCGTCTACCTGCCGACGTATCTGAAGACCTGGTACGAGCTCGATCCGACGGACGCGGGAACGAAGGCGGCCGGTTTCGCGCTGGTGACCGTCGTCTTCCGGCCGATCGGCGGCTGGCTCTCGGACCGGATCCATCCGGCACTCGTGACGGCCGCCGCGCTCGGCGTGGTGGCGCTCCTCGCGATCGTCCAGGCCTTCGACCCGCCGTTGAACCCGGGCGGCACGACCGCCCTGCTGATCATGGCGGCGGGTCTGGGCACGGCGAGCGGTTCGGTGTTCGCGCTGGTGTCGCAGGTGACTCCGCAGGCGAAGGTCGGCAGTGTGACGGGCATCGTCGGTGCGATGGGCGGCCTGGGCGGTTTCCTGCCGCCGCTGGTGATGGGCGCGATCTACAGCGCGAAGGGCTCGTACTCGATCGGCTTCATGCTGCTGTCGGACCTGGCGCTGGCGGGCTGTGTGTACGCGTGGGGCCGCATGCGCGGAATCCGCCCGGAGGGCGAGGGCCCGACGCCGGAGGCGACGAAGGTCACGGCGGGCCGTCGCTGACGGACGGCAGAATGCCTCCCGGAACCCTCGATCTCGACATCGACCCGAGGAGTACGACCGGTGAGTGCGCTCTTCCCGGCCCTTGCGGCCCCTTCCGACCGGCCCGCGCTGCGCTGCGGTCCGGACGCCCTGACGTACGAGGAGCTGGCGCGGGCCGCCGGGGCCCTGGCGGGGCGGATCGGGGGTGCCCCGCGGGTCGCCGTCTGGGCCACGCCGACCGCGCACACGGCCGTCGCGGTCGTCGGTGCCCTGCTCGCCGGCGTGCCCGCCGTACCGCTCAATCCGCGGACGGGTGAGCGCGAGCTGGCGCACATCCTCGACGACAGCGGGCCCACGGCCGTGCTCACCGGTGCCGGGGACGTGCTGCCCGCCGGCCTCGCCGGGCTCCCCCGGATCGTCGTGGACCTGACGGCGAGCGGCCCGACGGTCCCGGCGGCGGCCGACGCCGAGTCGCCCGCCCTGATCGTCTACACCTCGGGCACCACCGGCCCGCCGAAGGGTGTCCTGCTGTCCCGGCGGGCGATCGCCGCCTCGCTCGACGCGCTCGCCGAGGCCTGGTCGTGGACGGCCGACGACGTCCTCGTGCACGCGTTGCCGCTGTTCCATGTGCACGGGCTGATCCTCGGGATCCTGGGGCCGCTGCGGCGGGGCGGCGAGGTCCGGCACCTGGGCGCGTTCTCGGTGGAGGGCGTGACGCGGGAGCTGGGCGGTGGCGGCACGATGCTGTTCGGCGTACCGACCATGTACCACCGGCTCGCGGACGCGCTGGCCGAGGACACCGGGCTGGTCCGGGCGCTGGCCGGGGCGCGGCTCCTCGTCTCCGGGTCCGCGGCGCTCCCGGTCCACGACCACGAGCGGATCGCGGCGGCGACGGGCCGGACGGTGGTGGAGCGGTACGGGATGACCGAGACGCTCATGAACACCAGCGTCCTGCCGGGCGGCGAACCGCGCCCCGGGACCGTCGGCCCCCCGCTCGCGGGCGTGGACCTGAGGCTCGTCGACGAGGACGGCTCCGTGCTGGAGGAGCTCGACGGGGAGACGGTCGGCGAGGTGCAGGTGCGCGGCCCGAACCTGTTCTCCGGCTACCTCAACCGGCCGGACGCGACGGCCGCGGCCTTCGACGGCGACTGGTTCCGCACCGGCGACATGGCGGTCCGGGAGGCGGACGGCGCGGTGCGGCTCGTCGGCCGCAAGGCGACCGACCTGATCAAGAGCGGCGGCTACAAGATCGGGGCGGGCGAGATCGAGAACGCGCTCCTCGACCACCCCGGGGTGCGCGAGGCGGCCGTCACCGGCGAGCCCGACCCGGACCTGGGCGAGCGGATCGTGGCCTGGGTGGTGCCGGAGGACGGGGAGAAGCCCCCGACGGCGGAGGAGCTGGCCGATCACGTCGCGGGCCTGCTCGCCCCGCACAAGCGGCCCCGGGTGGTGCGCCACCTCGACGCCCTCCCCCGCAACGACCTGGGCAAGGTCCTGAAGAAGGCCTTGAACGCCGGCAGTTGAGCGCACGGAGTCGGGCCCCCTCCCGCAGCGAGCAGGAGGGGGCCCGGCCTTCGCCCTTGACGGGTGGCTACTTCACGCCCACCGCGCGGATCAGCTCCTGCGTGACCGAGCCGCCCCGGTCGTCGCTCGCCCCGGCCCGCAGCGAGACGGAGCCCGCGCCGGACGGGACGCGCAGCTCGCCGTCCCAGGCGGCGCCGTGCCGCGCCTTCTTGAGGGCGACCTTCGTCCAGGTGGCGCCCTCGTCGTAGGAGACCTCCAGGGTGCCGCCGGTGATGGTGCCGGTGCCGGCCGCGCCCTTCACGTACTCGGCGAAGATCCCGACGGACAGCTTGCGTCCGGCGCGGACGTCACCGTCGATGTCGGTGTCCACGTCGAAGCCGAGGTTGAGCATCGGCAGGTACGTGACCTTGTCGCCGGGGGTCTCGGCGGAGCGGAAGGTCCACTCGCTGTGGCCCTTGCCGGCGAGCCGCCAGCGCGCCGGGTCGAGCGCCGTGTCGGTGACGACCTTGTAGGTCGCCTCCTCCGCCGGCGCGTCCCAGGCGTAGGCGCCGGAGCTCATCTTGCGGTCGACACGGGTGCCGTTGACGTACACCTCGGTGTACTGCGTCATCGAGTCGTCGTTCCACACGTTGCCGAAGCCGGTGTGGTCGGTGCCGGAGTCGCCCCAGCCGGGGGTGTTGAAGCGCAGGTCGTTGCCGGTGCGCTGCTGGCCCCAGCCGAGGCCGGTGCCCAGCCAGGGGTGCCAGACGGGGCCGAACCAGTCGAGGTCGACCCGGCTGCCGCCCCGGTAGGACGGGGTGCCGCCGCGCTGTTCGAGGGAGTCGCCGAGGTCGACGGACTCGTGCCAGCGCTGGCCGGTGCCGGTGGAGACGTACTCGGTGCGCTCGGTCGGGAAGGAGATCCACTCCTTGAAGCCGAAACCGATCGGGAAGGTGTCGGTGATCGAGTAGCGGAACTCGCCGCCCAGTTCCTCGCGCTTGGTGGGCGCGTAGAAGGTGGAGTGGACGGTGGCGAGTTCGTCCTCGTCGGGCCGGAAGACGAGGTCCTTGCCGATGGCACCGGGGTGGCCCTCGGAGAGGTCGTAGGTGAACGGGGTGAAGCGGGTGCCGGTCAGGTCGACGCGCTTGCCGCGGGCCGCGGCGGCGGCGAGCCGCTGGGCGTCGGCGGTGTTGACGGTGGCGACGGCGAGCGGCCGGTCCTCGTAGTCGGCGGTGCCGAAGAACTTCATCAGCCGGCCGGGCTGGTCGTCGGTGACGAACAGGGCCTTGGCGCCCGCGTCCTGGGCGTTCTGGGCGAGCTGCTTCGGGTCGGCGCCCTCGGTCAGCCGGACGAGGACGGCCTTGCCGGTGACGTTCTTTCCGGTGTACTCGGCGGGGGTTCCCGTGCCCGCGTCGACGAGGCCGAGACGGTGGACGCCCTCCAGGAGGCTTCCGCCGGACTGCGGGGTGGCCTCGGAGAGGCGGGTGCCGTCGACGCTCGCCTCCAGCATGGGCTTGCCGAGGCGCCAGACCGTCCGGTACTCGAAGGTGCCGGTGGCGGGCTTGGCGGTGGGCGCCGCGAAGATCGAGTCGTACATCGGCGGGACCTGGACGGCTCCGCCGTACGAGGCGCCGTTGGCGTCGCGGTCGAACTCCATCAGGAGCTGCCGGGTCTCGGTGCGCTTCTCGACCTCGGCGCGGATCTCGCGGAGCTGCCGTCCGTCGAGGGTGATCTCACGGTCGCGGTCGAGGGTGATCTCCGGCGCGGTGAGGAAGCCGAGGCCGAGGGAGTCCTTGCCGTGGGAGCCGCGGACGTCGAGGAAGGTGTCGACGGTGTACGTGCCGGGCTTCAGGCGGAGTTCGAGGGTGCCGGACTCGCCGACCGTGGCCGGGAACGGGTCGGTGCCCTGGGCGAGCTGCTTCACGCCGAGGTGGGCGGGGGTGGGGGCGCCGTCACGGTCCTTGACGTGGACGGTGAGGGTGTAGCGCTCCTCCTCCTTCACCAGGCCGAGCGCGGTGTGCGCGACGACGGTGCCGGCGGCGGTGGCGGTGACCCGGCCGGAGGACTGGCCGACGGGGGCCTGGGTGCCGTCACCGGTGACGGTGGTGCTCGCGGTCCCGTGGGCGGGGACGGTGAGGGTGGTGTCGGCGAGGGCGGCGACACCGGCCGGCATGCCCTCGACGGCCAGGTTCAGCTCGACCGGGGCGTCGGAGGAGTTGGTGTAGGTGACGGTCTTCGTGACCGGCTTGTTCGACTCGTACGGCCAGGCGACGAAGCCGAGGTCGGCGGAGCCGGTCGCGGTGACGTTCGCGGCGATCGCGGCGGCCACGTCGACCCGTCCGGAGCCGAGTGCGTACGAGGAGGCGTCGAGCGTCTTCGACGAGGACATCAGCGCGCTCTTGAGCTGGGCGCCGGTCCAGTCGGGGTGCCGCTCGGCGAGCAGGGCGGCGACACCGGCGACGTGCGGGGTCGCCATCGACGTACCGCTCATGGAGGTGTAGAGGCCGCTGCCGGAGACGAGCTGGGAGCGGGCGGCGAGGATGTCCACGCCGGGCGCCGACAGGTCGGGCTTGAGGGCCTGGTCACCGTAGCGGGGACCCTGGCTGGTGAAGTAGGCGGCCTCGTCGGCGGAGTCGACGGCGCCGATGGTGAGGGCGGAGTCGGCGGCCCCGGGCGAGCCGATGGAGCCGGGGGCGCCGGAGTTTCCGGCGGCGATGACGAAGAGGGCGCCGGTCTCGGCGGTGAGGGTGTTGACGGCCTGGGCCATCGGGTCGGTGCCGTCGCTGGGTTCGCGGGAGCCGAGACTCATCGAGACGATCTTGGCGTCGACGTCCTTGGCGGCCCACTCCATGCCGGCGATGATCTCCGACTCGGAACCGGAGCCCTCGTCGCTGAGGACCTTGCCGACGGCCAGGGTGGCGCCGGGGGCGACGCCCTTCTCCCTGCCGTCGGAGCCGGCGCCGCTGCCGCCGACGGTGGAGGCGACGTGGGTGCCGTGGCCGTTGCGGTCGGCGACCTCCTCACCGGCGATGAACGACTTGGACTCGGTGACCCGGCCCGCGAGGTCGGGGTGGGCGAGGTCGGCGCCGGTGTCGAGGACGGCGACCTTCACGCCCTTGCCGGTGAGCCCGGCCTCCCAGGCCTTCGGGGTCCCGATCTGCGCGTTGGACTCGGCCATGGCGGCCTTGACCCGGCCGTCGAGCCAGACCTTGCCGGGGGTGGCGGTCCGCGCGTGCGGGGCGGCGGTGAAGCCCTGCCAGAAGGCTGCGGGGTCGGTGGCGGTGACGGCGGCGCCGCCGATGCTGGGCAGCGGGCGTACGGTCTCGGCACCGCGCGGGGCCGCCGCGGCGGTACGGGCGCCCTTGCCGCCGTACGTGACGATCAGCGGCAGGTCACCGGTGATGCCCTGCTCGACGAGACCGGTGACGTCGAAGAGGCGCGGGTCGAGCGCGCCGGAGGCCAGATAGGGGCGGGCCTCGTCGGGGACGACCGTGACCCGGCCGTCCGAGATCTGGCTGCGTATCGCGCCGGTGGCGCCCTTGGCCCGGTCGACGGTGACGGTCTGCCGGCCGCCGCCGAGGTCGGTGAGGGTGACGCGGTCTCCGGTGACGAGGGTGACGGTGGTGCTCGCCGCCGCCCCCTTGAAGGTGTCCGGTACGGCGGCGGCGGTGTTCCCGGCGGCGGCGGTCTGCCCGGCCGAGAGCATCACGAGGGAGATGCCCGCGGCGATCAGCACGGCCCTTCCTCTGTCGAAGGGTGTGGTCCTCGACGTCATCGTTCGAACTCCTCGTGGACCCGGGGTCGGGGGTGTTTCCGGGTGCCGCGAGGAGTCTTGGCCAGGTGGACGGGAGTTGACTCCGTTCGGTCCTGGCGGTTATGTGCCGTGGCGGCCAACCGCCAGAACAGGACGTGCCGTTCGGGGAGAATTGCTCACGGAGTCGGGTCGAGCGCGTCGTACCGGCGGAAACCGCGCCCGTACAGGGCGAGGGCACCGACCGCGACGACACAGGCGATTCCGCCGCCCGTGACGGCGACCGCGGGCGAGGTCAGATCGGCAACCGAGCCCGCGAGGAAGTCCCCGAGCCGGGGCCCGCCGGCGACCACCACGATGAACACGCCCTGGAGCCTGCCGCGCATCTCGTCCGGTGCCGCGACCTGCATCATCGTGTTCCGGAAGATCATCGAGACGGTGTCGGAGTACCCGGCGAGCGCGAGCAGGAGCAGCCCCAGCCAGAGGTTCCGGGTGAGCCCGAAGACGGCGATGGCGGTCCCCCAGCAGGCGACGGCGATCAGGATCGCCTGCCCGTGATGCCGGACACGCCCCTGCCAGCCGGAGAGCACCCCGCCGAGCAGCGCGCCGAACGCGGGGGCGGCGACGAGGAGTCCGGCGGTCTTCGCGTCGCCGCCGAACCAGAGCACGGCGACGGCGGGGAACAGGGCGCGGGGGTGGGCGAGGATCATCGCGCAGAAGTCCGAGAAGAACGTCATACGGAGGTTGGGCCGGGTCGCGAGGAACCGCAGCCCGTCGAGCACGGAGGCCCTCTTGCCGCCTTCCTTCCGGTCCGGAAGCATCGACGGCAGCCGCCACATCGCGTACAGGCTCGCGGCGAAGGCGACGGCGTCGACGAGGTACGCGGTCTGGTACCCGGCGAACCCGACGATCAGCCCGCCGAGGCTCGGCCCGACGAGCATGCCGAAGGTCGTGACCATCGAGTTCAGCGCGTTGGCGGCCCGCAGCTGCTCGGGCGGCAGGAGCCGGGGGATCATCGCGCTGCGCGCGGGCGCGTTCAGCGCGGCGCAGACGGCCTGGAGGGCGACGATTCCGTACAGGAACCAGACCCGGTGGAACCCGGCGAACGCGGCGGTGGCGAGCGCGACCGAGAGCACGGCGGAGCCGCATGCGCTGTAGAGCCCGAGCTTGCGGCGGTCGACGGTGTCGGCGATGGCGCCGCCGTACAGCCCGAAGCAGACGAGCGGGACGAGCGAGAACAGCCCGACGAGCCCGACGGAGAAGGGCGACCGGGTGATGTCGTACACCTGGAGGGAGACGGCGAGCGCCGTCATGCCCTGCCCGACCCAGGAGACGGTGTTGCCGAACCAGAGGCGGCGGTAGTCGGCCGAGGTCCGCAGCGGGGTGAGATCGGCGAAGAGCCGGCGGCGCTCGGGGTCGGGGGCCGGGGGTTCGGTG
>NZ_LIPQ01000479.1 GCF_001418135.1 Streptomyces aureus | reverse complement strand
CACGCCCGCCGCCCCGGCCCTAACGTGTCATGAGAGCAATCGCTCGCACCCCCCGATACGGAAAGGGCCGGGACGCAATGACGACCACCCACGCCTTCTGGCTCGCCGGCCGCGAGGCCACCGGCGAGGCCACCTTCGACGTCACGAACTCCTTCGACGGACGTCTGGTCGGCAAGGTCAGCGTGCCCACCGAGGCCCAGGTCGAGGAGGCCGTCGCCGCCGCGCACGCCGTCGTCGACGAGTTCGCCGCGACCCCGGCGCACGTCCGCGCCGCCGCCCTCGACCACGTGTCGAAGCGGCTCGCCGAGCGCACCGAGGAGATCGCCCTGGTGATCTCCGCCGAGAACGGCAAGCCCATCAAGTGGGCCCGCGGCGAGGTCGGCCGTGCCGTCTCCGTCTTCCGTTTCGCCGCCGAGGAGGCCCGCCGCTGGAACGCCGGCGAGGCCCAGCGCCTGGACACCGAGGCCGGTGGCGCGGGCCGCCTCGCGCTGACCCGCCGTATCCCCAAGGGTGTCGTCCTCGGCATCGCGCCGTTCAACTTCCCGCTGAACCTCAGCGCCCACAAGGTCGCCCCGGCCATCGCCGTCGGCGCCCCGATCATCCTCAAGCCGGCGCCGTCGACCCCGATCTCCTCCCTGATCCTGGGCGAGATCCTGGCCGAGACCGACCTGCCGGCCGGCTCCTGGTCGATCCTGACCGTGCCGAACGACCGCATGCCCGCCCTCGTCAAGGACGAGCGCCTCCCGGTCATCTCCTTCACCGGCTCCGACACGGTCGGCTACGCCATCCAGCAGTCGGTGCCCCACAAGCACTGCACCCTGGAGCTCGGCGGCAACGCCGCGGCCGTCGTCCTCCCCGACTGGTCCTCCGAGGAGGACCTGGACTGGGCGGCGAGCCGTATCGCCACCTTCTCCAACTACCAGGGCGGCCAGTCCTGCATCTCCGTCCAGCGCGTGATCGTCGACTCCTCCGTCCACGACCGCCTGCTGCCGAAGATCGTCGCCGCCGTCGAGGCACAGGTCACCGGTGACCCGTCCGACGCCGCCACCGACGTCGGCCCGCTGGTCGACGAGGCCGCAGCGAAGCGCGTCGAGTCCTGGGTGGACGAGGCCGTCGCCGCCGGCGCCAAGCTCCTCGCGGGCGGCAAGCGCGAGGGCGCGACCTACGCCCCGACCGTGCTCACCGAGCTCCCGGCGGACGTCACGCTGGCCCGCGCCGAGGTCTTCGGCCCGGTCCTGACCATCGCCAAGGTCGACGGCGAGGCCGAGGCGTTCGCCGCGGTCAACGACTCCGACTTCGGCCTCCAGGCCGGTGTCTTCACCCACGACCTCCAGGCCGCCTTCCGCGCCCACCGCGCCCTCGAGGTCGGCGGCGTGATCGTCGGCGACGTCCCCTCGTACCGCGCCGACCAGATGCCGTACGGCGGCGCCAAGCGCTCCGGCGTCGGCCGCGAGGGCGTCAAGTACGCGATGGACGACTACACCTACGAGCGCGTCCTCGTCCTGACGGGCCTCGCCCTCTAGGCGTACGGCGCACGGCGCGCGCGTACCTCGTACGGCGCACGCCACGAGACCAGGCGGTCCGAACCCACTGTGCGGGGGTTCGGGCCGCCTTTCGCCGTACGGCCGAGGCTCCGGCCGGTCTCCCGCCTGTCCGGACCGGCAGAAATCGGGTACGACGGACAGTGAGACCGAGGAGGTGTCCATGTCCGCCCCCACCCAGCGGCCCAAGGTCACCGCACACGAGGCCCGGCAGACCGCCGAGGCCGCACGTGAGCGGGACTGGCACAAGCCGAGCTTCGCCAAGGAACTCTTCCTCGGCCGGTTCCGGCTCGACCTCGTCCATCCCCATCCCCTCCCCGCCGAGGAGGACGCCCGGCGCGGCGAGGCCTTCCTGGCCACCCTCCGCGCGTTCTGCGAGACCCGGATCGACGGCGCGCGCATCGAGCGGGAGGCCCGCATCCCCGACGAGACGCTCGCCGGGCTCAAGGAGCTCGGCGCGCTCGGGATGAAGATCGACCGGAAGTACGGCGGTCTCGGCCTCACCCAGCTGTACTACAACCGGGCCCTCGCGCTCGTGGGCTCCGCGAGCCCCGCGGTCGGCGCCCTGCTCTCCGCGCATCAGTCGATCGGCGTACCGCAGCCGCTGAAACTCTTCGGCACCCAGGAGCAGAAGGACGCCTTCCTGCCCCGGCTGGCCCGTACGGACATCTCCGCGTTCCTGCTGACCGAGCCGGACGTCGGCTCCGACCCGGCGCGGCTGGCCACCACGGCGGTACCGGACGGGGACACGTACGTCCTCGACGGCGTGAAGCTCTGGACCACCAACGGCGTCATCGCCGACCTGCTCGTCGTCATGGCCCGCGTGCCGGCCTCGGACGGGCATCGCGGCGGCATCACCGCCTTCGTCGTCGAGGCCGGCTCGCCCGGCATCACCGTCGAGCACCGCAACGCCTTCATGGGCCTGCGCGGCCTCGAGAACGGCGTCACCCGCTTCCACGGCGTCCGGGTCCCCGCCGAGAACCGCATCGGCCCCGAGGGCGCCGGCCTCAAGATCGCCCTCACCACCCTCAACACCGGCCGGCTCTCGCTCCCCGCCACGTGCGCGGGCGCCGGGAAGTGGTGCCTGAAGATCGCCCGCGAGTGGGCGGGCGTCCGCGAGCAGTGGGGCGGGCCGGTCGGCCGTCACGAGGCCGTCGGCACCAAGATCTCCTTCATCGCGGCCACCACCTTCGCCCTGGAGGCGGTCGTCGACCTCGCCTCCCAGATGGCCGACGAGGACCGCAACGACATCCGCATCGAGGCCGCCCTCGCGAAGCTGTACGGCTCCGAGATGGCCTGGCTCATCGCCGACGAACTCGTCCAGATCCGTGGCGGCCGCGGCTACGAGACGGCCGACTCGCTCGCCGCCCGCGGCGAACGCGCCGTCCCCGCCGAGCAGGTCCTGCGCGATCTGCGGATCAACCGGATCTTCGAGGGCTCGACCGAGATCATGCACCTGCTGATCGCCCGCGAGGCCGTCGACGCCCACCTCTCCGTCGCGGGGGACCTCATCGACCCCGGGAAGTCCCTCACCGACAAGGCGAAGGCGGGCGCGCGGGCGGGCGGCTTCTACGCCCGCTGGCTGCCGGGACTCGTGACCGGCCCGGGGCAACTGCCGAACTCGTACGGCGAGTTCGGCGAGCTGGCGGTGCATCTCCGGTACGTCGAACGAACCTCTCGCAAACTGGCCCGCGCGACCTTCTACGCGATGTCCCGCTGGCAGGGCCGGATGGAACTCAAGCAGGCCTTCCTCGGCCGGATCGTCGACATCGGCGCGGAACTCTTCGCGATGAGCGCGGCCTGTGTACGGGCCGAACTCCTGCGCACCACCGGGGACCACGGCCGGGAGGCCCAGCAGCTCGCGGACGCGTTCTGCCGGCAGGCCCGGCTGCGGATCGAGGAGCTGTTCGGACGGCTCTGGTCCAACACGGACGAGGTCGACGGGCGGGTCGCCGAGGGGGTCCTGGCGGGTCGGTACGCGTGGCTGGAGGAGGGGATCGTGGACCCGGGCGACGAGGGCCCGTGGATCGCGGACGCGACACCGGGCCCCTCGACAGAGCCGAACGCCCACCGCCGAGTCCCCTGACCCCCCAGCGCCCCAGTCACGGTTCCGCTCACCCC
>NZ_LIPQ01000478.1 GCF_001418135.1 Streptomyces aureus | reverse complement strand
CCCGGCACCGGTCCCGGCGCCGGACTCGGCGCCGTGACGGCGGCGGGCGGGTAGCCGGGTCCCGGCGTGGCGTACCCGGGCGTGGCGTACCCGGGCGGCGGCGTGCCGTACGGGTACGACCGCGGCTGCGGCGACTGCTGCTGCGGCAGGTGGGGCGACGGGGCCGGGACCATGATCACGACCGGCGCCGGCTGATGGTGGCGGATGTCGACCACCAGGAAGTAGCAGGTCACGATCGCCATCTGCACGAGCAGCACGATCATGCCGGCGGTGTTCATCCAGGTGCCGGCGAACCGCTGCTCCAGCGGCACCACGCACCCGACGTTCAGCACCAACTGACCCCAGAAGAGCGCCCAGTCGCGCCCCGTGCGCCGCATGATCGCGATCCGGAGCATGGCGACCCAGGCGAGGAAGCCGAGCGACAGGACCACCAGGACCGTGATGAGGACCCGTACGGTGATCGTCGCCGCCGACGGGCCGGTGGCACGCGGCGGTGCGGGTGCGGGTGTGGCCGCGGGTGTGGGCACCTGACCGTACATACGACGCTCCCCCAGGACGGACGATCAGGCCTCTGCGGTTGACCGGACCAAGTCGGACCAAGAGAGTATGACGGCCTTCACGCGGGCTCCACACTTCCGTCCGCGAGACCGTCGTACAGCCCCTGGACGAGCTGTTCGCCGAGGCGGGCGGCGAGCCTCAGGGCCTCCTCGAACTCGGCGAGCGACTTGAAGTGGACGCCGTGGCGGCGCTGGTCGGCCAGGGGCAGCCGGGGCAGCTGGAGGCGGCGCACGTCGAGCCGGGTCGCGGTCGAGGCGAAGCTGCTGGCCTGCCGGTTGTTGGCGGTGCCGCGCAGGAATCCGGCGAGGAACCAGGGGTCGAGGGCGGCCGGTTCGGGCCGCAGGAGCTGGAGGTTGCGGCCGAGTGCCGCGCCGGCGGTGGCGGCGTCCACGACCCGGGCGACGGAGCCGCCGCCGAGGACCGGGACGACGACGTCACCCTCGGCGACGAGGACGGGCTCCTCGCGCTCCTCGCCCGGACCGCCGGCGGGGAGGGTGCCGGAGGGCGCGCCGCCGGACAGGACGTCGTGCTCGGTGAGGACGGGTACGCCCGCGTCGGCGGGGGCCGTGCCCGAGCCGCCCGTACGGAGCTGGAGGGCCCCGGTGCGGGCGAGTTCGCCGACGGTGGTGAGGGGGCGGGGCGCGGGG
>NZ_LIPQ01000477.1 GCF_001418135.1 Streptomyces aureus | reverse complement strand
CCGCCCAACCGAGCGGCCCGACCACCAGGGCCCGCGCGCCACCCGGACCGCACGAGGGTCCGCCCTGTCACCCCCGGTCGTACACCCCGGGTCCGATGACCGCCGCCCGGCCTCGCTCTACGATCAGCGCATGCCCGCCACACCGTCAGCGCCGTTCCTCAGGAGGATCACCCCCGGCCGGTGGGCGGCGATCGCCTGGCTCGCGGGCCTGCTCTTCACCGTCCTCCTGCGCGTCCGGCTGCCCGGCCAGGAGGAGGCCGACGTCGTCGCCGGGGTGGCCTTCCTGCGCTGGGACGGCCTGGTCATGCAGGTCTTCGCGACCGCCCTCGCCCTGCGCGGCAGCGCGCTCCTGACCCGCCGTCCGGCGGCGGCCGTCCGGTACTTCCTCGGGGCAGCGGTCGTCGCCAGTACCCCGCTCAGCGTCATGGCCATCCCCTTCGCCCAGTACCTCGCCGTGGACGTGGCCCTCTACACCGTCGCCGCCTCCCGCCCGCCCCGGGAGGCGGGCCGGGCGCTCGTGCTGGCCCTGGGCACCCTGGCCGCCTACCTCGCGGTCCGGGTGCTCGCGGGCTGGGGCGCCGGCACCACCAGCACGCTCGCCGTCGCCCTCGCCGCCGCCGTCGCCTGGCTGCTCGGCCGGTCCGAGCGGCAGAGCCGGGCGTACGCCGAACAGGCCCGCGCCCAGGCCGCGGCACAGGCCGTCACCTCCGAACGGCTCCGTATCGCCCGCGAGATGCACGACTCGGTCGCCCACAGCATCGGCATCGTCGCCCTCCAGGCCGGCGCCGCCCGGCGCGTCATGGACCGGCAGCCCGAACAGGCCAGGCAGGCCCTCGCGGAGATCGAGACGGCCAGCCGCGACACCCTGGCGGGACTGCGCCGCATGCTCGGCGCGCTGCGAGCCGAGGCGGCCGCCGGAAACCGTTCCGCCGAGGGGGCGGGGCTTCCCGAGATGCCGGGCCTCGCCGTACTCGACCGGCTCGCCGAGGTCACCGCCGCGGCGGGCGTCCGCGTCGCCGTGCGCCGGGTCGGAGCGCCGCGAGCCCTGCCGCAGGACATCGACCTCTCCGCGTTCCGTGTCGTCCAGGAGTCCGTCACCAACGTCGTACGGCACTCGGGCGCCGACTCCTGCACGGTCACCGTCGACCAGCAGGACCCCGAGACCCTCGTCCTCACCGTGGAGGACCGGGGCCGCCCCGACCCGCACCGGGACGGCGACCGGAAAGGCGACCGGAACCGCGGCCACGGGGCCGCCTCCGCCCCCGCCGGGTCGGGCTACGGACTCGTCGGGATGCGGGAGCGCGTCACCCTGCTGCACGGAGAGTTCGCCGCTGGTCCCCGCCCCGGCGGCGGATTCCGCGTCACCGCCCGTCTTCCCCTTCCCGCAGGAGCCACCCCCCGATGACCGAGACCACCACCGGGCGGACCGTCCGGGTCCTCCTCGCCGACGACCAGCCCCTGGTGCGCACCGCGCTCAGGATGGTCATCGGCGACACCACCGACCTCGTCGTCGCGGGAGAGGCGGCGGACGGCGCCCAGGCCGTGCGCCTCGTCGAGGAGACCGGCGCCGACGTCGTCGTCATGGACCTGCGCATGCCCGGGACGGACGGCATCGAGGCGACCCGCCTCATCACCGAGGGCCCCACGGACGCCCGGGTGGTCGTGCTCACCACCTTCGACGACGACGACCACGTCTACGGGGCGCTCCACGCGGGCGCGTCCGGCTTCCTGGTCAAGGACATGGCCCTGGACGACATCCTCGCCGCCGTCCGTGTCGTGGCCTCCGGCGACGCCCTCATCGCCCCCAGCGTCACCCGGCGCCTCATCAAGGAGTTCACCGACCGCCCGCGGACCGCCGCCGCGCCCCGGCGCCGGGCCGAGGGGATCACCGACCGCGAGCGCGAGGTGCTCACTCTGGTCGGACGCGGCCTCTCGAACACGGAGGTCGCCGCCGAACTCCACATCAGCGTCGCCACGGCCAAGACCTATGTGACCCGGCTGCTCGCCAAACTGGACGCACGCGACCGCGTGCAGCTGGTCATCATCGCGTACGAGGCGGGGCTCGTCTCCGTGACCTGACGCCGGAGGCCCACGGGTGGAGACCTGACAGAGCAGGGACCGGACCGGCGGGAAATCGATCACACGATCCGGTGATCCACCCCGGAGCGGCCCGGTGGCGTCCCCCGGGCCGCTTGGATGAGGGTGATTCCACCGGCCCGTCGAAGGAGAGCCGCCCATGGCGAACATCTGGCTGCCGCCCGTCGAGTACGTCGCGACCCTGCCGAGAGCGACGGCGTACGCCTGCCTCTACTTCACCGACACCCGAGGCCGTCCCTTCCAGCTGCGCGCCAGCTACGACACCGAGCTGTGGCAGTGGCCCGGCGGGAACATGGACCCCGGGGAGACCCCCTGGGAGACGGCGGTACGCGAGTGCCACGAGGAGACCGGGATCATTTTCACCGGCGAACCGCGGCTGCTCGGCACCCACTTCGTCACCGACCGGGGCGAGGACTGGCCCGCCAACCACATCGGCTTCGTCTTCGACGGCGGTGAGCTGACGGACGAGCAGATCGCCGGCGTCGTCCTCGACCCCGGGGAGCACAGCGAGTACCGCCTGCGCACCCTCGACGAGTGGGAACGGGAGATGGAGCCGCGCGAGTTCGCCCGCCTCGCGGGCACCGACCGGGCCCGCAGGACGGGCCTCCCGTTCTATCTGGAGACCGGCTCCGAAGGGGACCGGCCGTAGCGCCGGTCTGACAGCCCCGCCGGGTCCGGCCCGCCCGGCACGTACGCGGGCGGAGTACGGAGGCGGGGCGCGGCAGGTACGCGGGCCGAGTACGGAGGCGGGGCCGGCACGTGCACGGGGCCGAGTACGGAGGCGGGGCCGGCCCTCCGGACGGCCCCGCCCCCGGCCGGACCCCTCAGGCCCGGCAGCCCACCGGGTGGGCGATGTCGACCACGAAGCGCTCCGGCGAGTGCAGCCGGAAGGTCTTGTAGACGGGTTTGGTGTCGAAGGCGGCTCCGATGGTGACCACACCCTCGAAGTCGCCGGTCAGGGCGACCCCCTTGAGCGCGGGGAGATGGATCTTCAGCAGCCGGGGGCCCTGGTAGACGGACTTTCCGGCATCGTCGTGGGCGGCGGCGGGGGAGAGGCGGATCTCCAGGAACTGCTTGCCCGCCAGTGGGACCCGCTGGCCCGAGCCGTCGTAGTGCAGCGCCCCGACCTGGTGCACGGTGACCGGGGGCATGGCGCCCCGTACGTCGATCACGAGCCGGTCGAAGGTTGCGTGGCCGCCCCAGCGGGCGTTGACGACCAGGGCCGTGGCCTGCGTCGACGAGCTCGGGGACGGGGTGTTCGTGGCGCCGGCCGGGATCGTGGCGCCGATCCCGGCGGTCAACAGGATTCCCGCGGCGACCGCCGCGAGGGTATGACGGTGATGCATGACGTCCCCCAATTTCTCCTGCTCCGGGGACAGTGGTGTCACTGACGGAGACACTCATCCACACCATACGGTTCCACCCGATATGGGGTAAATGTTCACCCCTCTGGGCGGCTGCGCGTGCGAGCGCGCGTGCGAGCGCGGCGGTCGGCGGACGCGCCGTTCGCCCTGATCCGGCGAAGCCCGTAACTCCTTGGCCGCTCAGCAGTTGACCAGGGCATGAAGAAGCGCAGCATGCTCGCCATCGCCTCCCTCGCCGCAGGCGTCGTCACCGCCCTCGTCACGCCTCCGCCGCAGGCCAGCGCCGCCGAGAACCCCCTGGGTGGTGCGACCGGCCTCCTCCAGGAGGACCAGGGCGTCGACACCGTCGTCGACACCGTCCAGGGCGCCCAGAGCACCCTTCCGGCCCCCGGCGCGGGCGGGCTGCTCTGACCCGTGCCACCCGCGACGACCGGTGCCCCGCGCCCCCGACGGGCCGCGGGGCACCGGCACGCCGTGACCCGGGAGGAGGCGGCCCGTGCGCGCGCCGTGCGTGACTAATGACAGGATGTCCCCATGAGCGACAACGTTTACTTCGACATCACCATCAACGACGAGCCCGCGGGCCGGATCACCTTCAAGCTGTTCGACGACGTCGTCCCGAAGACGGCGCAGAACTTCCGCGAGCTCGCCACCGGCGAGCACGGCTTCGGTTACGCCGGCTCCCCGTTCCACCGCGTCATCCCGCAGTTCATGCTGCAGGGCGGCGACTTCACCCGTGGCAACGGCACCGGCGGCAAGAGCATCTACGGCGAGAAGTTCGCCGACGAGAACTTCAAGCTGAAGCACGACCGCCCGTTCCTGCTCTCGATGGCCAACGCCGGCCCGAACAGCAACGGCTCGCAGTTCTTCATCACCACGATCGTCACCGACTGGCTCGACGGCAAGCACGTCGTCTTCGGCGAGGTCGTCGAGGGCCAGGACCTGGTCAAGAAGATCGAGGGCCTCGGCTCCCGTTCCGGCGCCACCGCCGCGGTCATCAAGGTCTCCGAGTCCGGCATCGTGAAGGCCTGATCGCCTCTCCGAGCTGAGCGGAGGGCGCCCCGCGTGCCCTCGCTCGACCCACCCGGCCGGGGCGGGGGACGCCGTCCGAGCGACGCGCGTCCCCGCCCTCGCCGAGGTCGCCGCCGGCCTCCCGCGCGGCCGTCCGTGAGCCGCGCCCCGCGCCGTCCCTCAGGTGAAGGCGGGCGCGTTCCGCTCCGCCCACGCCGCGAACGGTCGCGGCGTCCGGCCGAGGACACGCTCCACATCGGAACTCACCCGCTGTTCCTCCGCGCTGGGCTCGCCCATCACCGACAGCATCCCGTCGACCACTTCCTCCGGCAGGAACCGCGCCAACTGGGAGCGGGCCTCGCTCGCGCTCAGCGCCACGAACGCGACCGGGGCACCCACCACCCCGGCCAGCGCCCGCACCTGCTCCCGCGGTGACACCGCGACCGGCCCGGTCAGCACGTATGTCCGGCCCGCGTGTGCCGCCGGGTCACGCAGCACCTCCGCCGCGACGCCCGCGATGTCCACCGGGTCCACCACCGGCAGCGCCACATCGCCGAACGGAGCCGCCACCGTACGCGCGGAACGGACCTGCTCGGCCCAGAGGAAGGCGTTGGAGGCGAAACCGCCCGGCCGCAGCACGGTCCAGTCCAGCCCCGACCCCCGTACCGCCGTCTCGAACGCCCGCAGAACGTCGTGCGACACCGAACCGGTCCGCGTTCCCACCAGCTGCGAGGACTGGAACACGATCCGTCGCACCCCGGCGGCCACCGCCGCCGTGACGATCGCGCGTGGATCCAGCTCGTCCCCGAGACCCGCGACGAGCAGGTACACCGCCTCCGCGCCCTCGAACAGCCCCGCGAGACCGCCCACATCGGCCAGGTCCCCCTGCCGGTGCGTCACTCCGGCGGGCAGCCCGTCGGCCGGCCGACGGCTCACCGCCGTCACCTTCTCGCCGGCCGCGGCCAGCAGCTCCACCAGCGGTCGTCCGACGTTTCCGGTCGCTCCGGTCACCACGATCACAGTTCTTCCCCTCCAGGGAGTCATCGGCGGAGCGCGAGCGCTCCGCCGTCTTCGTGACCTCATCCTGGAAGGCGAACTGGCCACCCTCCGGCCAGTTTCACGGAGAGATGTTCAGCTCTCCTCGCCGAAGCGCCGCTCGAACTTGGCGATCCGGCCCTCGGAGTCCACCGTCCGTGCCGTGCCCGTGTAGAAGGGGTGGCTCTCGGAGGAGATCTCCACGTCGATCACGGGGTACGTGTTGCCGTCGTCCCATTCGATGGTCCGGTCGCTGGTCGCGGTGGACCGGGTCAGAAAGGCGTACCCGGCCGAGCGGTCACGGAAGACCACCGGGCCGTACTCGGGCTGCTTGTCCTGCTGCACGTGTCCTCCTCGGGCTCACGCCCTGGCTCGTCCGGCCTGATCGGCACGGCACCCCCAGCCTCCCCGCGCCCGCGGCGACCGACCAGCGCCACGGCCCGACCGGGTGACCGTCAGTCGTGTTCCGGCGGGCGCGCGGCGAGCAGCAGCGCGATGTCGTCCGCGCGGGACGTGACCTGCCGGGCGTCCCTGATCACCTGGTCGGCCGCCTCCGCGAGCGGCAGCGAAGCGGTCGCAGCGAGCGCCCGGCGCAGCTCCTCGATCCCGTCGTCGATGTCCTGGCCGGGCTTCTCCACGAGTCCGTCCGTGAACAGCGCGAGCACTCCACCCGGGTCCAGCTGCAGCCGCGTCACCGGATACGAGGCGCGGACGTCGATCCCGAGCACCATCCCGCCCGCCAGTTCGATCCGCTCCGTCACGCCGTCCGGGTGCATGAGCAACGGCGGCGGATGCCCGGCTCGAACCGCCCGCAGCTGCCCCGACTTCGGATCGAGGAGTACGTAGCAACAACTCGCGAACTGCCCCGGATCCAGGTCGATGAGCAGCCGGTTGGTCCCCCGCATCACGTCCTGCGGCCGATGACCGGCCAGCGCGAAGGCCCGTACGGCGCTGCGCAGCTGACCCATCGTGGCCGCGGCGGCCACCCCGTGTCCCTGGACGTCGCCGATGACGAGCGCGAGGCGCCCCCGCCCCGTCTCGATGACGTCGTACCAGTCCCCGCCGACGTCCATGCCCTGCGTGCCCGGCAGGTAGCGGCCCACCGTCTCCACGCCCTCCCGGACCGGAAGCCGGTGGGGGAGCAGCGCGTCCTGGAGGCCGCGCGCGACCGCCGACTCCGTGTCGTACCGCTGGGCCCGCTCCAGGGCCTGCGCGATGAGGCCCGCGAGCGCCGTGAGGACGGTCCGCTCCTCCGAGCTGAACCCGCGTGGCCGGTCGAAGCCGAGGATGCAGGAGCCGACCGGCCGCCCGGAGGCGATCAGCGGCAGGAACGCCCGAGCCCCTGAGGCCGCGTCCAGGGGCAGATCCGGATACCTGCGGCCCAGCTGCTTCATCGACTCGAAGAACAGCGGTCTGCCCGTCGTGAGCGTCTCCACGCCGGGCACGTGAGCGTCCAGGGCCACTCCGTCGAAGGGTTCGAGGAAGCCCGGCGGGAAGCCCGTCTCCCAGGCCAGGTACAGACGGCGGTCGCTCAGCAGGTAGATGGCCAGCTGGCGCCCGCCGAACGCCGGAAGCAGCTCCTCCGTCACGACCGCCGACACCTGGCGGGCCGTCACCGCCTCGGACAGCGCGATCGCCAGGGCCACCGGCCGGTACAGGGCCGAGACCTGGTCGTCGGGCAGGGACAGGGTGTCGTCCGTCGGCCCGCTCGTCGGCCCGCTGGTCCCGGGGTCCCGTGTGGGGGCCCGGCCCGGATCGGTCTCCGGCACCAGGACCATGGTCACGCCGTCCCGCCCGGGATGGAGGGAGACCGAAAGCCACTGACCCCGCTCGGGGCGGGCCAGGAACCGCACCGGGTCGCCGGAGAGCATCGCGGCGCGGAGCTGTTCCTCGTGGAACGGGAGACCGAACCAGGGCAGGGCCTCCCACAGCGGCCTTCCCGCCAGGGCGCCGCGGGGGCGGCCGAGCAGCCGCTCGGTGCGCTCGTTGACGTAGGTGACGCGGCCGAGGCGGTCGATCGCCAGGATCGCCCGCGGGAGCCGGTCCGTGGCGTCGGAGCCGATCAGACCGGTGCCGAGGTCGACGAGGGTGCAGGTGAGCCGCAGACCGGTGCTGACGCCGCCGATGCCAAGTCGCGGTGCTGCTTCCCCTCCCGTGCCTGCGCCCGTGTCCGCCACCGTGCCCGGTGAGGTCTTGCGCGCCCGCGTGGAGACCTCGAGCAGGTGCAGAGCCCCGTCCGGGCCCTTCAGCCGGATCCGGCGCACCACCGGCCGACCGTCCGGCCCCGTCGCCTGCCGGGCCGCCGCCCACAACGCGTACCCGTCCTCCGGCTCCAGGAGCGAGGTCAGGACGCCGATCGGGCACGACGAGGGCACGTCGGCGCCGAGGATCGCCAGGAGTCCCGCGTCCAGCGTGACCATGCCGGTGTCGAGGTCCCACTCGAAGGAACCGAAGCGGACCGGCGGCGCGCCCGCGGTGGAGAGCTGAACGCACACCGGTTCGCCGGGCCATTCGAGGGTCGTCCCCTGGCGGGCCAGCTCGGCGAGTGTCTCGCCGAGGTGCAGGCCGCCTCGCATCATCCGGTCCCGGTCGCGGGTGTCCACCGGAACCCCGGGAGTCGGCGGCCGCAGCGCCACGAGGACCCCGTACCGTTCGCGCCCGGCGACGACCGGCGCGTACAGCGAGGCGAAGGGGAACGGCAGGCTGGCCACCAGCTGCGGAAACCGCCGCATCGCCTCCTCGACGTCATGGAGGTGGACGGCCTGTCCGGAGCGGTGGACCTCGGCGACCGGGAACGGGCGGTTCGTGTGCATGCGAAACCACGGGCGGAACAACGGGCCCGGCAGCCCCACCAGGGCCGCCATCCGCAGCAGTCCGGGGGTTCCGGAGCGCAGGTACACCCCGCCCGCGTAGCCTCCGACCTCGTCGACCGCCCTCAGTGCCGCCTCGGCGAGCGTCCAGGTCAGAGCGCCCGAAAGGGGCCCGTCGGCAGCTCTCTTCCCGGACGGACGCCCGGTACTGCCCACCGGGCCGGGGGCCGTGGTGCCGTGCGAGGTCACACAGCCAGGATGCGCCTCACCGGAAAGGCACCGCATCCCGGACCCGTTCCCCCGGCATGTCCGAACAGGAGGGGTGTTGACCGCACGCGTCCGTACCGTCACACTCGGTCGTCGACCGGCGCCACAGGCGCGCTACACCACCTCATGACCAGGGGGCAGGATGACGGGCCGGGTTCTTCCGTACGAGGTGCAGGGCGAGGGTCCGAGGCGGGCTCTCGTGCTCCACAACTGGTTCGGCGACCGCACGAGCTTCGCTCCGCTGCGGGCCCATCTGAACGATGCCGCCGGCTCCTACGCCTTCGTCGACTGCCGTGGCTACGGCGAGGCGCTCGACCACGAGGGCGCCTACACGATGGAGGAGGTCGCGGCCGACGCGTTCGCCGTCGCGGACGACCTCGGCTGGGACTCCTTCTCCGTCGTCGGGCACTCGATGGGCGGCAAGGCCGCGCAGCTGATGCTCCTCGACGCCCCCGACCGGGTCCGTTCGATCATCGGCATCTCGCCCGTGTCGGCCGCCGGGTTCCCCATGGACGGCGAGACCTGGGAACTCTTCGCCGGGGCCGCCGAGGAGGCGGCCAACCGGCGCGCGATCATCGACAACACCACCGGCGGCCGGTACGACGACGCCTGGCTGAGCACCCTCGTCGAGCGCTCCGTCCGGCGCTCCTCGGCGACGGCCTTCCGCGCCTACCTGGACTCCTGGTCGCGCACGGACTTCCACGAGCGCGTCCGCGACAACCCGGCCCCCGTGCTGCTCGTCGTCGGTGCCCACGACCCGGCGCTGGGCGCCGAGGCGATGGAGGCGACCTGGCTGCGCTGGTACCCCAACGCGCGCCTGGAGGTCCTCAAGGACGCCGGCCACTACGCGCCCGAGGAGACCCCGCAGGCACTCGCCGAGGCCATCGAGGCCTTTCTCGCCGCCTGACGGGATCTTTCGCGGTGTCACGGGGGACTTCGGTCCCGGGTGACACCCCCGGCCGCCCGGGCACCCGACCCGTGAAGGGTGCCCGAGCGGCCGGGGG
>NZ_LIPQ01000476.1 GCF_001418135.1 Streptomyces aureus | reverse complement strand
GGCCCCGACTGTGGTACTGCCTTACAGAGACTTCGTCAGGTTTGTGATGAAATACCGCTTTGCCCGTGAAAGGTGCCATCTGTGTCGCAGGAAGATCAGGGGCCGGACGGTCGCCGAACAGGCGCCGAACGGGGCGGGCGGGAAGGGCTGCCGGTGACGGCGGACCTCCCGGGCCGCCCCGACCACCACCATCGCGCCCGTACCGACCGGATCGTGTTCGGTGTCACCGCAGTCCTCACCGTGGCGTTCGTCGTCTGGGGCGCCACGGCCACGGACAGCCTGGAGAGCGCGTCGAGCGACCTCCTCGACGGGCTCATCCGCAACGGCGGCTGGGCGTTCATGCTGGCCGCGTCCGGCTTCGTCGTCTTCGCGCTCTGGCTGGCCATCAGCCGCTACGGCCGGATCACGCTCGGCCAGGAGAGCGAGGGTCCGGAGTTCCGGACGGTGTCATGGATCGCCATGATGTTCAGTGCCGGTATGGGGATCGGCCTGATGTTCTACGGGGTGAGCGAGCCGCTCGCCCACTACGGCACCCCGCCGCCCGGGACCCACCCCGCGGACTCGGCCGAGCGCATGCAGACCTCGATGGCCACCACGCTCTTCCACTGGACGCTGCACCCGTGGGCGATCTACGCGGTCGTCGGCCTCGCCATCGCGTACTCCACGTTCCGGCGGCGGCGACGGCAGACCATCAGCGCCGTGTTCGTCCCGCTGATCGGTGAGAAGGCTGCGTACGGCGGGCCCGGGCGGGTCATCGACATCCTGGCCATCTTCGCCACGCTGTTCGGATCCGCCGCGTCGCTGGGTCTGGGCGCGCTCCAGATCGGCAGCGGCTTCGAGGAGCTGGGCTGGATGGAGAAGACCGGCACCGGGCTGCTCGTCGCCATCATCGCCGTACTGACCGTGGCGTTCGTCTTCTCCGCCGTGTCCGGTGTGGAGAAGGGCATCCAGTGGCTCTCCAACATCAACATGGTGCTCGCCGGGGTACTCGCCCTGTTCGTGTTCATCGCGGGCCCCACCATCATCGTGCTCGACCTGCTGCCCACCTCGATCGCCGCCTACATCGACGACCTGCCGCAGCTCGCCGGCCGCACGGAGGCGACCAGTGGCGCGGAGATCCATGACTGGCTCGGCAGCTGGACCGTCTTCTACTGGGCCTGGTGGATCTCCTGGACGCCCTTCGTCGGCATGTTCATCGCCCGGATCAGCCGGGGTCGCACCATCCGCCAGTTCGTCGGCGGGGTCATCCTGGTGCCCAGCACCGTCAGCCTGGTGTGGTTCGCCGTCTTCGGCGGTACGGCGATGAAGCTCAGCGAACAGGGCGACCTGGCGGGCGAGACGACCCCGGAAGGGCAACTCTTCGGTGTGCTCCAGGAGTTCCCGATCACCGGCACGATGAGCCTGCTCGTGATGGTCCTCGTCGGGATCTTCTTCGTGTCGGGCGCGGACGCCGCCTCGATCGTCATGGGCACGCTCTCCCAGCGCGGCGCCTTCGAACCCACCCGCCCCGTGGTGGTGTTCTGGGGCGTGGTGACCGGCGCGGTCGCCGCCATCATGCTCCTCATCGGCGACGGCCAGGGCGACGCCCTCGCGGGCCTGCAGAACCTCACGATCCTGGTGGCGGCGCCGTTCGTCCTGGTGATGATCGGCATGTGCGTGGCCCTGATGCGGGACCTCCGCAGGGACCCGCTGATCGTCCGCGGCGAGGTGGGCGTGGAGGTCGTCGAACTCGCGGTGATCGCCGGCCACGAGCGGTACGACGGCGACTTCGAGCTGAGGATCGGGCCCGGCACCCAGGACGCCGGCGGGCCCTGAACCACACGCGGACCGGCCACGGCCGGGCCGGTCACGCCCTGCCCGCCGCCTTCTGGGTCCGGCGGGACAGGGAGTCCACGACCACCGCGGCCAGCAGGACCGAGCCCGTGATCATGAACTGGACGGCGTTGCTCACGCCCATGATGTTCATGCCCGACTGGATGGAGCCGATCACCAGCGCACCGAGCAGCGCCGACCAGACGGTGCCGCGGCCGCCGAAGAGGCTCGTGCCGCCGATGACGGCTGCGGCGATGACGTTCATCAGGAGGTTGCCGCCACCGGAGGTCTGGCTCGCGGACTGGATCTGTCCGGCGAGGAAGATGCCGCCGACCGCCGCCATGGTCCCGGCGATCGAGAAGACGGACATCCGGACGAACGGCACGCTGATGCCCGCCCTGCGCGCACCCTCGATGTTGCCGCCGACCGCGAAGATCCGGCGGCCGTACGTGGTGCGCCGGAGCACGAAGTCCAGCAGCACCAGCACGATCAGGAAGATCAGCAGGGCCAGCGGCAGCCCCTGGTACTGGTTGAGGATGTACGCCGTGGCGAAGGCGAGGGCCGCGATCACGACGGTCCGCAGGACGATCTCGGCGATCGGACGGAACGGCACCCGGGCCTTCCGGCGGCGCCCGGCGTCCAGGAGCGAGGCCGTCAGGAACAGCCCCACTCCGACGGCCGCCGTCACATAGGCGGCCGCCGGGCTGTGGTAGATCGTCGAGTACAGCTTGGACACGATGCTCTCGCTCGGGATGTTGACCGTGCCGCTGGTGCCGAGTACCTGGAGCATCAGTCCGTTCCAGGCGAGGTTGCCGGCCAGGGTCACCACGAACGCCGGTACACCGACTTTCGCGAAGAAGAACCCCTGGATGAGCCCGACGGCGGCGCCGCCGGCGATGGCGACGAGCAGCGCGAGCCACTCGTTCATGCCGTTCAGGACGTTGAGGACGGCGAAGATCGCGGCGCACAGACCACTGACCGAGCCGACGGAGAGGTCGATCTCGCCGAGCAGCAGGACGAAGACGATCCCGATCGCGATCATGCCCGTGCCGACGATCTGCTGGCTGAGGTCGGACAGGTTCTGGGCCGACAGGAACGTGCTGTTCAGGCTGCCGAAGACCGTCCAGATGATGATCACGGCGAGCACGACGGGCAGCGAACCCAGTTCGCCGCTGCGCAACTTGCGCCGGAACTCGTCGACGTACCCCTTGACGCCCTCCTCACGGACGAGGAGACGGGTGTCGACGGCGGGCACGGCACCGGGTGCCGGTTCCTGGCCGGCGTCGTCGGCGCCGGAGGGGCCGCGGCCCCGGTCGCGTCTCATCGGTCCTCCTCCTGCTCCCGCTTGCGGGCCTGACGGCGGGTGACGGCACTGTCGCTGGCCCCCGTGATCGCGGAGATGATCTCCTCGGTGGTCGTCGAGCGCTTGTCGAAGAAGCCGTTGTTCCGGCCGAGGCGCATCACCGCGATCCGGTCGGCGACCGCCATCACGTCCACCATGTTGTGGCTGATCAGGATGGTGCCGAGGCCCTGTTCGCGGAGCCGCTCGACCAGGTCGAGGACTTCCGCGGTCTGCTCCACCCCGAGCGCGGCGGTCGGCTCGTCGAGGATGACGACCTTCGGCGAGCCGATGAGCGAGCGCGCTATCGCCACGGTCTGGCGCTGTCCGCCGGAGAGCGAGGCCACGGGGATGCGGACGCTCGGGATGCGGATGGAGAGGGTCTCCAGGAGTTCGCGCGCCCGCTGGTCCATGCGGACCTCGTCGAGCACGCCGAACCGGCGCAGCTCCCGTCCCAGGAACAGGTTGGCGACCACGTCGAGGTTGTCGCACAGCGCCAGGTCCTGGTAGACGGTGGCGATGCCGAGGTTCTGGGCGTCGTGCGGCCGGCTGATCGTGACCGGCTTGCCCTCCCAGGTGATGACGCCCTCGTCGGGCGGGTTCACCCCGGCGATCGACTTGACGGCGGTGGACTTGCCGGCGCCGTTGTCGCCGACCAGCGCGACCACCTCGCCGGGGTGGACGTCCAGGTCGAAGTCCTTGAGCGCCTGGACCGCGCCGAACCGTTTGGAGATGCCCCGGAGTGTGAGCACGGGTGACTCCGGCAAAGGAACCGCCTCCTCCGCTCGCCCGCTCGCGCGGGTCCGAGCCCCGCCGGGACGGCAGTCGCCCGGGCGGGACGTCCCGGGCGGACGCGCCCGGGACGGAACCGCCGCGCCGCTACTGGAGACCGGCCTCCTTGCAGGCCGCGGCATACGTCGGGGTGCAGATCTCCTGAACCGTGTACAGGCCGTCCTTCACCACGGTGTCCTTGATGTTGGTCTTGTCGACCACGACCGGCGTGAGCAGGTTGGCCGGGACCTTCTGGCCACTGCCGCTGGTGACGGTGGTGGGTACCAGATCGGACGGCAGCGCCTTGCCCTCGGCGAAGTCGACCGCCATCTGGGCCGCGATGTCCGCCTCCGGCTTGTACGGCTTCATGACGGTGATCGTCTGGGTGCCGAGCAGGATCCGCTGGATCGCGTCGAGCTGGGCGTCCTGGCCGGTCAGCGGCACGTTGATGCCCGCCGCCTTCAGGGCCGTGGCGATACCGGCGGCCAGTCCGTCGTTGGCCGAGTACACGCCGACGATGTTGTCCTTGCCCAGGGCGCTGATCGCGCCGGACATCTGCTGGTTGGCGTTGTTCGGGTCCCAGTTCGGCGTGTCGTACTCCTTGCCGATCTTCACCTTGCCGTCCAGCACCGAGTGCGCGCCGGCCTTGAACTCCGCCGCGTTCGGGTCGGTCGGCGACCCGTTGTGCATCACGATCTGCCCGCTCTCGGCCTTGTCGCCGAGCGCGTCGAGGAGTGCCTGGCCCTGCAGCTCTCCCACCTTGCGGTTGTCGTACGAGACGTACGAGTCCACCGGGCCCTGCGCGAGGCGGTCGTACGCGACGACCTTCACGCCGGCGTCATGGGCCTTCTGGACGGAGGACTGGATCGACTTGGCGTCCACGGCGTCCAGGATGAGGACCTTGTCACCCTTGGCGAGCGCCGTGTTCACCTGCTGTTGCTGGGTCGTCGCACTCTCGGCGGCGTTGTAGTAGTCGATCTGGGCGTCGGGCGCCAGTTCCTTGATCTTGGCCTCGATGTACGGCCGGTCGAACTTCTCGTACCGCGTGGTCTTGCTCTCCGGCAGCAGCAGGCCGATCTTCACGTCTTGCCGCGCCGACTCCGCGCCCGGCTGGACGGCCCCGCTGGTCGCCACCGCGCCCAGGCAGAGGGCGGTGGCTCCGGCCAGGGCTATCGCGCCCCGCAATGTACGGGTCATGGGAGGCTCCTTCCGTACTCCGCCTTCCCGACGCCTCGTGAGTGCGGGATGGAGGATGCACATGTGGCCTATATATCGACATTAGCGGCAAGCTGGGGACCGGCAAGCGGGTGAACCGGCTTCGGCCGGGCCCGCCCCACCACCCCGGCCGCGGGACCGCAGGTCGGGCCGGTGCGCGCCGCCCGGACGCGGCCGTGCAGGTCGGGGGCCGGTCCCCGTGCACGGCCGCGTCGGACCCGGTCGTGCGAGGCCGCGTCGGCCTCGGTCCGTGCGCGTCCGGCCGGACCCGGTCCCTGGGCCGTCGCGCCGGACCCGCTTCGTGCGCGTCGTGCCGGACCCGGTCCGCGCGCCGCCCTCCCCGGTGCGGCACCCTGGCGCCATGCGAATCCGCGTACCCTCAGCTCCCGCGATCCGGTGGCCGTCGCCGTCACCGAGGCCATCGTCAGCGGCGACCTCGACACCCTGCGCGGGCTGCTCGCCGAGCACCCCGGCCTGGCCGGCGCCCGGGTCGTCGAACACCGGGAGGGCCGCGGCCCCGGCGGTCGAAGCCTGCTGCACCTCGCCACCGACTGGCCCGGCCACCGGCCGCGCGGCCCGGAGACCGTCGCCGTCCTGGTCGAGACCGGGGCCGATCCGGACGCCCGCTTCACCGGAGCCCACCGGGAGACCCCCTGCACTGGGCGGCGAGCAACGACGACGTCCCGATGATCGACGCGCTCGTCGCCGCCGGAGCCGACATCGAGGCCGACGGAGCGGTCATCGCCGACGGTACGCCGCTGGCCGACGCCCGCGCCTTCGGGCAGTGGCGCGCGGCTCGTCGGCTGCTCGAACTCGGCGCCCGCCCCACCTTCCAGGACGCCGCGACCCTCGGACTCCTCGACCTCGTCGAGGCCCGCCTCGGATCCGACCCCGTCCCCTCGCCGGAGGAGATCACCCAGGCGTTCTGGGGCGCCTGCCAGGGCGGCCGGCTCGCCGTCGCCGTACGGCTCCTGGAATCCGGCGCGGACATCGACCGGATCGGCTGGGGCGACCTCACCCCGCTCGACATCGCCCGCGCCGAGCAGGCGGACGAGGTCGTCGGCCGGCTGACGGACCGGGGGGCGCGGACGGCCGCGGAGCGCCGGGCGGCCGACGGCGGGTGAGCGCGTCCGCCTCCCGAGCCGTGGGCCTCAGTACACGTCTCGCACGTACCGCTTGTCGGCGGCCAGCTGCTTGACGTACACCCCCGCCGACTCCTCGTCGAGCCCACCGTGCGTCACGGCGATGTCGCGCAGCGCACGGTCGACGTCCTTCGCCATCCGGGCCGCGTCGCCGCAGACGTAGAAGTGCGCGCCGGACTGGAGCCATGACCACAACTGCGGGCCGTGCTCGCGCATCCGGTCCTGGACGTAGACCTTGGCGCGCTGGTCGCGGGAGAAGGCCGTGTCGAGGCGGTCGAGCGTGCCGTCGGCGAGGAGGGCGGTGAGCTCCTCCTCGTAGTAGAAGTCCGTGGCGCGGTGCTGCTCGCCGAAGAACAGCCAGTTCGGGGACCGGTGGCCGAGCGCCCGGCGCTCGTCGAGGAAGCCGAGGAACGGCGCCACACCCGTGCCCGGCCCCACCATCACCATCGGGGTCGACGGGTCGGCGGGAGGCCGGAAGTGCGGGGAGCGCTGGACGTACACGGGGACGGGGGCGCCGGGTTCGGCATCGGCGAGGAACGGCGAGCAGACGCCCTTGCGGGGCCGGCCGCGGCGGTTCTCGTAGCGGACCACGGAGACGGTCAGGGACACCTGATGGGGGTCGGTGAGGGGACTTGAGGAGATCGAGTACAGACGCGGCCTGAGGCGGCCCAGGACCTCGGCCCACTCCTGCGCGGAGGCGCGCACGGGGTGCTCGGCCAGGACGTCCGCGGCCTGCCGGCCCCATGCCCACTGGGCTAGCCCGTCCTTGTTGTCGGGCCGGAGGAGTCGCTTGAGGTCGCGGTCGCCGGTCCGCTCGGTGACGAAGCCGAGGAGCGCGGGCGTGGCCCGGGTGATGTCGAGGTGGCGGTGGAGGGCCTCGCCGAAGGGCACCGGGCCCTGGCCGGGCAGGTCCACGGGGGAGTCCGCGTCGAGACCGGTGACGGCCAGCCACTCGGCCACGAGCTCAGGGCAGTTGACGGGCCGCACGCCGAGCGCGTCGCCGCTCTCGTAGCCGAGCGGCGCCCCGTTCTCGCTGGTGTCGAAGGTGAACCGGCGGACCTCCTTGCCCGCGCCCGGCAGGCTGAGCAGCCGGTTGCCGACGAGCCGGGCGCGGGCAAGGAGGT
>NZ_LIPQ01000475.1 GCF_001418135.1 Streptomyces aureus | reverse complement strand
GCGCCGGGGCGCCGGGGCGCCGGGGCGCCGGGTCGGGCCGGGCCGCGGTTCCTCGGATGCCGAGGTGTGCGGAGGCATGCGGAGTTGTGCGGAGATACGAGGCTACGCCGAGGACCGAGGAGGGTGCCGAGGCCCGACCCGGTAGCCGCACCCGCGACCTCGCAGGCACGCCGCAGGACCACAGTCCGCCGCACTGCGGACGGCGGGCCGGGTCGCTACTGCGGACTCGGGGGTCGGGCTTCGAGGTTCGGGCTTCGGGCTTCGGGCCTCGGGCTTCAAGGTTCGGGCCTCGGGCTTCATCACGGCAGGCTTAGAACACGCGGCGCCCTGTGGTCAGGGCACCTGCTGTTCGGTCCAGATGATCTTCCCGTTCTCGGTGTACCGCGTTCCCCAGCGCTGGGCGATCTGCCCGACCAGGAACAGGCCCCGCCCGCCCTCATCGGTGTCCGCGGCCAGCCGCGTGCGCGGCGAGGTGCTGCTGGTGTCGGCGACCTGGCAGATCAGCGTCCGCGCGTACACCAGGCGCACGCCGATCGGGCTGCCACCATGCCGGATGGCATTGGTGACCAGTTCGCTCAGGATCAGCTCCGTACCGAGGACCAGCTCCTCCAGACCCCAGCGGCGCAGCTGGGCCGTGGCGGCGGCCCGGCTGGCGGCCACCGCCGACGGGTCGGGCGGGACGTTCCACTCGGCGATCCTGTCGCCGGGCAACGCGCGGGTACGTGCGACCAGCAGGGCGATGTCGTCGGCCGAATCCGCCGGAAGCATCGCCCTGAGCACGGCCTGGCAGGTCTCCTCCGGATTGCGCCCGGGGTGGGACAGGGCCGTGCGCAGCCGCTCCAGGCCCACGTCGATGTCGTTGGTCCGGGACTCCACCAGTCCGTCGGTGTAGAGGACGAGCCGGCTGTCTTCGGGGATGTCGAACTCGATCGTGGTGAAGGGCAGCCCGCGCAGTCCCAGTGGTGGGCCGACGGGGGTGTCGGGGATGTCGGTGGTGCCGTCGGGGCTCACCAGCATGGCCGGCAGGTGCCCGGCGCGGGCGAGCTGGCAGCGGCAGGTGACCGGGTCGTAGATGGCGTAGAGGCAGGTGGCGCCGATGACGGCGTCCTCGCGGCCGCCGGCCGTCTGCTCGTCGTCGATGCGGGCGACGACCTCGTCGAGGTGGGTGAGGAGTTCGTCGGGCGGCAGATCGAGCATGGCGAGGTTGTGCACGGCGGTGCGCAGTCGCCCCATGGTGGCGGCGGCGTGCAGGCCGTGTCCGACGACGTCACCGACCACGAGGGCGACCCGGGCGCCGGACAGCGGAATCACGTCGAACCAGTCTCCGCCCACCCCCGACTGTGCGGGAAGGTACCGGTGGGCGGCGTCGACGGCGTCCTGCGCCGGCAGCCCGCGCGGCAGCAGGCTCTGCTGGAGAGTGGCCGCGAGCGGATGACCGCCGCTGATGGCGGCCGCGAGCTGCTCCTGGCTGGTGTACCGGGATTCGAACTCGCCTCCGTTGCAGCCCAGCCGGAGCACGGTGATGCGATCAGCGACGGCTTGGACGTCGTCGAGGTTGTGACTGACCATGATCACCGCGTGGCCCTGGTCCCGCATTCGGCGGATCAGGTCGAGCATCCGCGCGGTCTGTTCCACGGTGAGCGTGGCGGTCGGCTCGTCGAGGACGACCAGCTGGGGTCTGCCCAGCAGCGCCCGTGCGATGGCGACCGTTTGACGCTGGCCCAGGGTGAGTGCCTTCACGGGAGTCCGGATACTGGGAAGGCTGATGGCGAGTCGCTCGAGCAGGGCGATGGACCGCTTCTCTATTTCGATCTGCCGCAGAACCCCGAACCTGCGCAGTTCGCGGCCGAGGTAGAGGTTGGCGACCACGTCCAGGCGGTCGACCAGTGAGGGCTCCTGGTAGACGGTGGCGATGCCGAGCCGTTGGGCATCGGCGGGCCGGCGCAGCTCGACGGGAACGCCCTGCCACTCGATGGTCCCCCCGTCCGGCGGGGCCACCCCGGAGACCGCCTTGACCAGTGTGCTCTTGCCGGCTCCGCTGTCACCCACCAGACCGAGCACCTGCCCCCGTTCCACCCGGAGGTCGACCGAGTCGAGTGCGACGACCCCGCCGAAGTGCTTGGTGATCCCACGCAGGGACAAGAGCGGCCCCCTGGGCACTCGCCCACCTCCACCCTCTTCGCAGCCATCCGACGGCACCCGGTCCGCCGCCCGAGCGGGCGAGTCCTCCGAGGAACCTGCAGCAAGGGTTGTCCACCCCGACGCCTGCCCGGTGAACGGTGGTGACGGGACACGCGAGAACGCCCCGTTCGGCGGCACGGCCGCGGGAAGCCCTCCGGCAGCCGGGTCGGGTGAGCAACCGGGTTCAAGAAGGCGACGACTGCGTCGAGATGCGCCGGGCCGTGCTGCTGGCGGCCCTGGGGCGAGGCCAGGTCGACAGAGCGAGAGCCGAATGGGTCAGGTGCTCACGGGTGGTGATCAAAAGGATTCACGAGGTGAGAAATTAGATGAATCCTTCACTGAATTCGCGTCAATAACCATCGACATTTATTTCAATTGCATAACGGGATCGCCCGAAAAGGCCTGGACCAAGTCCCCCCGGAGCATTCAACTCGCTTTAATTCAGAGGCAATTGAGTGTTCATCAGATACGGAGGCGTAGGTAACGTAATGGATTCTTTGAGCACTCTCCCCTTTGTCCGAATTCTTCACCGGGAGGTTCTGACAGGCTTCCGCGCACCCAGTCTTCTGACCAAAGAGTTGAGGTGTGCATGCCTAGACATAGGAAGCCGAAGGAGAGTCAGACACGCGGGGCACGGCCCCGTAGACCCTTCATGGGCGTGACCGCCGCGATGGCCATCGCGGCGGTCATAGCCGGGGGGATCGCCTACGGGGCGGGACGCGCGGACTCGGGCAAGGCTCCGGTCGCCCGCCTCGACACCCCGGTGACCGACATCGCCGACACGGCCGACACCGCCGTCCCCGCCGCTGCGCCGGCCAGGAGCGTGGAGCCCGAGCCGATCAAGAAGAAGCCGACCAACGAGCCGGCCCGGGGCCTGGTGTACGACGGGCTCGACGTGGCCCCTGAGGGAGACCGCTGCGCGGGCGTCTACGCCACGACCACCGGTTTGTGCACCCACGGCCCCGACGCGCCGCCCAAGGGCGTCGACATCAAGAAGGACACTCCGCCCGCGGTCAAATCCGTGACGCCCGCGGCCGATCCCGCCAAGACGGCCGCGCCGCAGCCCGCGCCCCGTAAGAGCCAGGGACCCTCTCAGGACACGCCCGCCGTCGACGCGCTGGCCCCGCGCACCACGGCCGCCGCCGCGCCGAGCCCCTCCACCTCCACCGCTCCGGCCGCCGCCGGGACCACCACGGCCGCCGCCGGGCCCGCCGGGCAGACCGTCCAGTGCGACGGCGACGGCAGCACCGGCAACCGCGTCCAGGTCGTGTACGTCCACGGCCCGGGACGCGACCGGTACTCCGAGTACCTCGCCTCCTTCCGCAAGTGGGCCGCCGACGCCGACCTCATCTACTCGGCCAGCGCCGAGGAGACCGGCGGCGTCCGCCACATCCGGTACGTGACGGCCGCGGACTGCACGCCCACCGTGCTCAACATCGAACTCCCCGACTCCGCAATGGCCGAGTTCAGCGCCACCAACCGCGCGCTCGCCGCCAAGGGCCTCGACCGCCGCGACCGCAAGTACATGATCTTCGCCGAAGCGCAGGTGTACTGCGGCATCGGCACCTTCGCCGGGGACGAACGGCCGGGCCAGTCCAACCAGAGCAACTTCGGCCCCTCGTACGGGCGTACTGACAGCGGCTGCTGGGGCGGGCACACCGCGGCCCACGAACTCGGCCACAACCTGGGCGCGGTCAACAACAGCGCGCCCAACACCAGCCGGGGTGCGCACTGTACGGACGAGTGGGACGTGATGTGCTACTCGGACAGCCCGCACTACCCGCAGATGCGTAACGTCTGCACCAACCGGGCGTCCGAGAACATCCTCGACTGCAACCACGACGACTACTTCCACACCAGCCCGCGGCCCGGCAGCTACCTCGCCACGCACTGGAACATCGCCGACAACCAGTTCCTCATGCGGACCAAGGGCGGCGGTACCGGACCGGACCCGACACCGAACCCCACCCCCAGCCCGACATCCACCCCCACACCCACGCCCACTCCCACAC
>NZ_LIPQ01000474.1 GCF_001418135.1 Streptomyces aureus | reverse complement strand
GCCCTGGAGGGGCGGGGAGGTCAGCTGCGGAAGGTGTCGTTCAGGACGAGCTGGCCGGAGGCGGGGACGGTCGCGGTGCGGTTGGCACCGGATTCCCAGGTGACGTTCCCGGCGGCGTCCTTGCGGACGTACTTGTACTCGAAGGTCGTTCCGGCGGGCAGCGCGACCGTGCGCTTCCAGACCGGGTACGCGGCCGGGTCGAGCTTGAGGGCGGCGGCCGGGGACCAGTTGCCGAGTTCGGCGCGGTTGCCGGTGACGTAGATGTCCTGGCCGACCACGGTGGTGGCGGTGGCGGGCGGGGTCGTCGGCGGCGTGGTCGGGGTCGTGCCCGAGCCGCAGTTCATCGCGTTCACGTGCAGGGCGAGTGCGGTGTTGGCGCCGAGGGTGGCGGTGAACTGGCCGGATCCGTTCACCGTCACGGGCGTGTTCGACTGGACGTCGCAGTAGGTGCCGGCGGGCAGCGAGGTCTGGAAGGTGCGGGTGAGCGCCGAGGCCTCGTGGTTGATGGCCACGTACGCCTTGGTGCCGCGGCCGAACGCGATCGCGTTGTTGCCGTTGTCCCACCAGCCGGTGACGGCCTGGCCGCGTGCGGTGTTGCGGAAGGCGACCATGGAGGAGATCTCGCGCCAGGCGTGCTGGCACTTCCAGCCGTCGGTGTAACAGGCGTTCACCTGGCCGCCGTTGGGCGGTCCGGCGTCCTTGTCGGTCCACTCGTAGCCGGAGTGGACGTCCGGGGAGCCGTAGGGCCAGGCGAGCGCGAAGACGGAGGCGAGGGTGTAGTTCGCGCCGTCCTTGTAGGAGAGGGTGTCGCCGCCGCGCTCGGTGTCGTGGTTGTCGACGAAGACGCCGGACTGGCCGGAGGGCATGTACCCCCAGGCCTCGCCGAAGTTCTTGAGGTGGGCGAGCTTCTCGTTCTGCAGGACGCGCTTGAGGTCGCGGGCGTAGCGGAACTCCTGGACGTCCCCGCTGCCGAGGTACTCGCTCGGGGAGACGGCCTCGCCGGCGCCGTGGATGGCCTCCAGCTTCCAGTACACGCCGGGCTTGGTGAGCCGCGACTTGATGTTCGCGAGGTCGGCGGCCGGCATGTGCTTGGCGGCGTCGACGCGGAAGCCGTCGACCCCCAGGGAGAGCAGGTCGTTGAGGTAGCCGGCTATCTTGCCGCGGACGTACTCCTCGCCGGTGTCGAGGTCGGGGAGCTGGACCAGTTCGCAGTTCTGGACGTTGCCCCGGTCCTGGTAGTTGGAGATCGTCGCGCGGCAGTCGTCCATGTCGGAGCCGGAGTACAGGCCCGGGTAGTCGTACTTGGAGAACGGGGTCCCGCCCGTTCCCGTACCGGAGCCGTTCGCCATGTGGTTGATGACGGAGTCGGCGACGACCTTGACGCCGGCCGCGTGGCAGGTGTCGATCATGTTCTTGAAGGCGGTGCGGTCGCCGAGACGTCCGGCGATCTTGTAACTGACGGGCTGGTACGAGGTCCACCACTGGCCGCCCTGGAGGTGTTCCTGGGGCGGGGAGACCTGAACGTATCCGTATCCGGCGGGGCCGAGGCGGTCGGTGCACTCCCGGGCCACCGAGGCGAAGTTCCACTCGAACATCACGGCGGTGACGTCCTTCTCGCCGGGCGGGGCGGCCTGCGCCGGGGCGTTTCCCGTGACGGCCACAGCGGCAGCTCCCGCCACGAGGGCGAGTGCAGCGGCCACGGTTCTTCTGGCCATGATTCCTCCTGCTGACTTCACTGTCGCAAGAAGTTGCCGAAAACTTCAGCAACTGTTTTCAGCCGTGACCGTACGAGTGCCTCGACGCCCGGTCAACCCTCCGGACACCGCAACGCAAGTTGTTACGTAAGGACTTGCGGCAACGTGGCGCGGGCGGGCGGCTGCGCCGTGGAGCCGCGGACCACCAGCTCCGGCTGGAAGACGAACTCCGTGCGCTGCACGGGGTTTCCCTCGATCTCCTCCAGGAGCGCGCCGACGGCCGCCGTCGCCATGGCCTGGACGGGCTGGCGCACGGTGGACAGCGGAGGGCTGGTGAAGGCGATCAGCGGCGAGTCGTCGAACCCGACGACGGAGACGTCCCCGGGCACGTCGAGGCCCCGGGCGCGGACGGCGCGGATCACGCCGAGCGCCATCAGGTCGGAGCCGCAGACGATGCCGGTGCAGCCCTCGCGGAGCAGGATGTCGGCGGCCGCGTGCCCGCCCTCGACACCGAAGAGCGTGGGTCTGATGAACCGTTCCGCGTCGGCGCGTTCGACGCCGAGGAGCTCGTACAGCTCGGCGGTGAAGCCCTCGGCCTTTCGGCGCGAGGGCACGTAACGGGTGGGGCCGATGGCGAGGCCGATCCGCTCGTGCCCCAGCTCGACCAGGTGCCGCACGGCCATCCGGGCCGCGGCCCGGTCGTCCGGCGAGACGAAGTTGGCGTCGATGTGCTCGTTGTAGCCGTTGATGAGGACGTACGGCACGCCCCGGGCGGTCAGCCGGGCGTAGCGGGCCGGGTCGGCGGAGGCGTCCGCGTGCAGCCCGGAGAGGAAGACGATGCCGGCCACCCCGCGCTCCACGAGCTGCTCGACGAGCTCGTCCTCGGTGGCGCCGCCGGGCATCTGGGTGCAGAGCACCGGGGTGTAGCCGTGTCCGGCGAGGACCTGCTCGACGACCTGCGCGAACGCCGGGAAGATCGGGTTGGTCAGCTCGGGCACGACGAGCCCCGCGCTGCGGCGTTTCAGCCGTACGGGACGCTCGTAGCCGAGCACGTCGAGCGCCGCGAGCACCTTGTGCCGGGTCGCGCCGGCCACCCCCGCCTTGCCGTTGAGGACCCGGCTGACGGTGGCCTCGCTGACCCCGGACTGGGCCGCGATGTCCGCGAGCCGCGGGGCGCCGTTCCCGGCACCCCGCGGCAGGGGGATCGTCACACCGCCCACCAGGCGGTCGAGTCGGCGGGCAGGACCGCGGTGTCCTCGCCGTCGGCGGCGACGATCGAGATCTCCTCGTTCGAGAGAAGGAACCGGCCGGGCAGCGGGACGGAGATGGCCCGGCCGGTGGTGTTGGCGATGCAGGCGAAGCCGTCGCGGCGGAAGGAGAGCACACCCTCGGGTGCCTCCAGCCACTCGACGGCCTCGCCCGCACCGAGTCCGGGCTGCGCCCGCCGGACGGCGAGGGCGCTGCGGTACAGCTCCAGCGTGGAGCCGGGGTCGCCGGTCTGCGCCTCGACGCTCAGGCCGCCCCAGGTGGTGGGCTGCGGCAGCCAGGAGCCGCCGGCGCCGAAGCCGTACGAGCCGCCGTCGACGGTCCACGGGATCGGGACCCGGCAGCCGTCGCGGAAGCCGTCCTGGCCGGACGCCCGCCAGAACGACGGGTCCTGGCGGACCTCGTCGGGCAGGTCGGTGACGTCCGGCAGACCGAGCTCCTCGCCCTGGTAGACGTAGGCCGAGCCGGGCAGCGCCAGCATCAGGAGGGTGGCGGCGCGGGCGCGGCGCAGGCCGAGTTCGCGGTCGCCGGGCTCGCGGAGCTGGGTGCCGAGGCCCGCCGGGTTGGCGAAGCGGGTGGCGTGCCGGGTGACGTCGTGGTTGGACAGCACCCAGGTGGTGGGCGCGCCGACCGGGCGCATCGCCTCCAGCGAGTCGTCGATGACGCGGCGCAGCTCGGCCGCGTCCCAGTGGGTGCCCAGGTACTGGAAGTTGAAGGCCTGGTGCATCTCGTCGGGGCGCACGTAGTTCGCGGTGCGCGCGACGGTGGGGGTCCAGGCCTCGGCGACGAGGACGCGCTCGCCGTCGTACTCGGAGAGGACCTTCCGCCAGGAGCGGTAGATCTCGTGGACGCCGTCCTGGTCGAAGAAGGGCATGACGTCGTTGCCGAGCAGCTTCAGCTGGTCGTGGGCGCCGAGGTCGGGCAGGCCCTCGGCCTTGACGAGGCCGTGGGCGACGTCGACGCGGAAGCCGTCGACGCCCATGTCGAGCCAGAAGCGCAGGATCGAGCGGAACTCGTCGCGGACGGCGGGGTGTTCCCAGTTGAAGTCGGGCTGCTCCGGCGCGAAGAGGTGGAGGTACCAGTCGCCGGGGGTGCCGTCCGGGTTCTCCGTACGGGTCCAGGCGGGGCCGCCGAAGATGGACTCCCAGTCGTTGGGCGGCAGTTCGCCGTTCACGCCCTTGCCGGGGCGGAAGTGGTAGCGCTCGCGCAGGACCGACCCGGGGCCCTCGCGCAGCGCGCGCTGGAACCACTCGTGCTGGTCGGAGGAGTGGTTGGGGACCAGGTCGACGATGATGCGCAGGCCCAGGGCGTGGGCGTCGCGGATCACGGCGTCGGCGTCGAGGAGCGAGCCGAACATGGGGTCGATGGCGCGGTAGTCGGCGACGTCGTATCCGGCGTCGGCCTGCGGCGAGGCGTAGAACGGGGAGAGCCAGACGGCGTCGACGCCGAGTTCCTTGAGGTACGGCAGCCGGCTGCGGATGCCCTCCAGGTCGCCCATGCCGTCGCCGTTGCCGTCGGCGAAGCTGCGCGGGTAGACCTGGTAGATCACCGCGTCTCTCCACCAGCCCGTGTGCGTGCCGGTGGTCGGGGCGTCGGCCGGGGTGGCGAGATGCTGGGTCATGTCTTCCCTGGGAGGTAAGGAGGTGCGTACAGAGGTGCGTACAGAGGGCGGGCTCAGGGCCGTCAGCCCTTGACGGCACCGGCGGACATGCCGGTGACGAGGTGACGCTGGGCGAAGAGGAACACCAGGGCCGCGGGGATGGCGATGAGCACGGAGGCCGCGGCCATCGGGCCCCACTGGGCGCCGTACTGGTTGACGAACTTCTGGAGTCCGCCGGCCAGCGTGAGGTTCTCGTCGCCGACCATGAAGGCGGAGGCGTAGGCGACCTCGCCCCAGGCGGTGATGAACGAGTAGAACGCGGTGACCGCGATGCCCGGCTTGGCGAGCGGCAGGATCAGACGCCAGAAGGTGCCGAACGGGGTGAGGCCGTCGACGTAGCCGGACTCGTCGATCTCGCGCGGGATGGTGTCGAAGAAGCCCTTCATCATCCACGCGCAGAACGGGACGGCGATGGTCAGGTACGTGATGACCAGGCCGACCGGCTGGTTGAGCAGGCCCATCGACGCCATGATGTTGTAGATCGGCACGATCAGGACGGCGACCGGGAACATCTGGGTGATGAGCAGCGTCCACATCAGGCCGCGCTTGCCGGGGAAGCGGAAGCGGCTGACGGCGTAGCCCGTCGTGGCGGAGATGAAGACGCCGATGACGGTGGTGAGACCGGCGACCAGCAGCGAGTTGCCGAACCAGGTGAGGAACGGGGTGTCCTTCAGCAGGTTCGTGTAGTTCTCGAGCGTCGTCTCCTTGAAGAAGTCCGTGGTGATCGCGTACTTGGCCGGCTTGAGCGAGGTCAGCAGGACCCACAGCACGGGGAAGACGGCGATCACGGACGCCACGATCAGGGTGACGTGCAGGGCGACCGAGGCGAGCGGCGAACGGCGGCCGCGGATCGGCGTGTTCACGACGGCCTGGGGGGTGGGGGTCGTGGTCGTCACCAGACTTCTCCCTGCTTGCGGAGGACTCGCCGGTAGACCGCGGCGAAGAGCATCAGGAGGACCAGGATGAGCACGCCCCAGGTGGAGGACTGGGCGAAGTCGCGCGGACTGACCTCGAAGGAGAACTTGTACGCCTGGGTGACGAGGATCTGGGTGGCCTCGCCGGGCCCGCCCCGGGTGAGCAGGAAGATCACCGGGAACATGTTGAAGGTCCAGATGGTGGAGAGCAGGACCACCGTCGTCGACACCGAGCTCAGACCGGGCATGGTGATGTGCCGGAAGCGCTGCCAGGCGTTGGCGCCGTCCATCTCGGCGGCCTCGTACAGCTCGCCGGGGATGGACTGGAGCCCGCCGAGGAGGGCGACCATCATGAACGGCACGCCGAGCCAGACGTTGACGAGGATGACCGAGAACTTCGCCCAGGTGGGGTCGTTCAGCCACGGGACGGCGTCGATGCCGCCGCCCGCGAGGATCTTGTTGAGGAGACCGTTGTCCTGGTTGTAGAGGAAGCGCCAGGCGAAGACGGAGACGAAGCCGGGCACGGCCCAGGGCAGGATCAGCAGCAGCCGGTAGAAGGAGCGGCCGGCGATCTTGCGGTTGAGGACGTTGGCGAGGGTGAGGCCGAGCGCGAAGGTGACCGAGACGCAGGACACCGTCCAGAGCAGCGTCCAGCCCAGGGTGGAGAGGAACTGGCCGCCGGTGAGCGCGTCGGCGTAGTTGTCCAGGCCGACGAACTCGTAGGTGGCCGGGATCTCGTTGACGCCGATCGACCGCGCGACGTTCCGCTCATTGGCGTCGGTCAGCGACAGGTAGATGCCGCGGACCAGCGGATAGCCGATGATCACCGCGATCACGATCGTCACCGGGGCGATCATCGCCCAGGCGTACCAGTGGGTGGCGAGGGAGCGCTTCCTGACGCTCCTGCGCTTGCCAGTTCCGCGGCTCCGGCCGCGGGCGACGCTGTCGCCCGCGGCCTTCACCACCGACTGGCTGGGGGTGTCCACAGCCATCAGCCGGCCTGCCTTCCTGTTACTTCCAGTCCTTCAGGAGCTTGCGGTAGGCGTCGCCCGTCGCCTTCGCTCCCGCGTCCGGGGTGGTCTGGCCGGTGAGGACCTTGGTGTACTCGGTGACGAGCGGCGCGAAGAGGCTGCCGGTCTCCGGGATCCAGGGGCGCTCGACGGCCTTGTCGACGACCGGCTTGAAGAAGCCGATCATCTCGTTGGTCGCGACGTCGGGCTTGATGTAGACGGACTCGCGGGTCGGGAGCAGGCTGAGCTCCTTGGCGACCGTCGCCTGGGTCTCGACCGAGGTCATGTACTCGGCGAAGGCGTAGGACGCGTCGAGGTTCTTGGAGCCCGCGTAGACGGCGAGGTTGTGGCCGCCCTGCGGGGCGCCCTGGCCGGCCGAACCGGCGGGGACCGGGGCGATGCCCAGGTTCGCCTTGTCGGCGAACTCCTTGCCCGCGTAGGTGTCGGCGACGGCCCACGGGCCGTTGATCATCATCGCGACCTTGCCTTCCTTGAAGGCGGTCTGCATGTTGTTCCAGCCGTCGGTGGCGTCGGTCTTGGCGGCACCGGAGTCCACCAGGTCCTTGACGACCTTGAAGCCCTTCACACCGGCCGGGTTGTCGACGGTGATCTGCTTCTTCTCGGCGTCGACGAGGTCGCCGCCCTCGCCGTAGAGGAAGGAGAGGAACCAGTAGGCGTCGTCGCCGCGCAGGTAGAGGCCGGGGTTGCCGGTCTTCTGCTTGATCTTGGCGGAGACGGTCTTGAGCTCGTCGATGGTCTTGGGGACCTCGACGCCGGCCTCCTTGAAGATCTTCTTGTTGTAGAAGATGCCCATGGAGTCGATGACCTGCGGGACGGCGTAGGTCTTGCCGTTGTACTTGGTGGAGGCCGCGGCCTGCTCCAGGAAGTCGTCCTGGTTCTTGAGGGCGGCGGTGCCGTCCAGCGGGGCCAGGTAGCCGAGGTCCGCGAACTCGGGGGTCCAGGCGACCTCGGAGCGGATGACGTCGGGGGCGCCGGAGCCGGACTGCGCGGCGTTCTTGAACTTGTTCTGCGCCTCACCGAACGGCACGTTCACGTACTTGACGGTGACCTTCGGGTGCTTCTTCTTGAAGTCCTCGGCGACCTTCTTGAAGACCTTGTCCTCGGAGCCGACCGTGGAGGTGTCCCACCAGGTCACGGTGCCGGAAAGCTCGCCCGAGCTCTTCGAGCCGCCGTCCGAACCGCTGTCACTCCCGCACGCCGCCAGGGTCACGCCCAGGGCCGCGACCAGCGCGGTGGCCGCTATGCCACGCCGCATGTGAACTCCTTCAACTGATCCCGGGGGGACGAGGGGCTGGAACCTTCCTCATGCGACCGCTCCCTCGCGGCGCTCCGGGTTGCCAGGAACGTAACAGGGATGAAAACGAACCGAAAGACCTTGCGAGAAGTTTCTGCAAGGACCGGGGATCGTTACATCCACGTGTCCCGAAGGTTGCCGTTGAATCGCTTGACAGCAGCTGACACACGCCCCTCACGCGCCGTACGGCCCCGCGCGCACGCCCCCAACGCACCACGCGCGCCCCGCAAAACCTGCAAGAGCTTGCGGAGTGGCTTGCATCACGCGTACCTCAGCCGTGCGGTGGGCAATACGCCCCGTGACCGGTACAGTCCATCCTCATGACCGCGCGGCTCTCCGACATCGCAGCCCAGGCGGGGGTCAGTGAGGCCACAGTCAGCCGCGTGCTCAACGGCAAGCCCGGTGTGGCCGGGGCCACCCGTGAATCCGTCCTTGCCGCGCTCGACGTGCTCGGCTACGAGCG
>NZ_LIPQ01000473.1:1141-1828 GCF_001418135.1 Streptomyces aureus | reverse complement strand
CCCCTCGGCGTACCCCTCACCCCTCCCTTGACGCACCGGGAGATGTCATGCCCCACCCGGCCGAGCAGCGCGCCCGCATCCGCTCTGTCGCACTCGCCTCCGCCGCTCCGGCGCTCCCCCTCGCCCTCACCGGCTGCTCGTCCTCCGGAGACGCCTCCGCCTCCGCCGACGGGAAGATCACCCTGACGCGAGGCGCCTCAGAGCTGTTAACGCTCACAACTTTCGTTGCGGCCAGCTGTCCGGCGACTCGTCATTGCGCATCAAGAACGGGTAACTGCCGTACGAACCCTTGAGTTACGTCGCTGTTAGCGCTCATAATGTGTCCCGTTCGGCAGCGCACCGGTCGTCGGGGGCCGGCGCACACTCCGCCTCCACCCAGCCCAACCACCGCTGAGCAGCCACACCTTCGCCGGGCCCATCCCCTTCTGGCACCGCCCGGTACGACGCACGTCCCGAGAGGAACCACGACATGGCCCACAGAGCCCTCCGCATCATCGCCGCCGTAGCCCTGGCCGGTGGTGTGCTGACAGCCTGCACCACCGAGCCCGCGACCACCGGTACCACCGGCGGCGCCGGCAAGGGCTCCTCCGACGGCAAACTGGTGCTCGGGTTCGCCCAGGTAGGAGCCGAGAGCGGCTGGCGCACCGCCAACACCAAGTCCGTACGCGAGGCGGCCGAGAAGGCCGG
>NZ_LIPQ01000473.1:303-1113 GCF_001418135.1 Streptomyces aureus | reverse complement strand
TCCTCACCGACCGCGCGGTCGACTCGCAGGACACTTCCCTCTACCGGACCTTCCTCGGCTCCGACTTCGTCAAGGAGGGGCAGGAGGCCGGCAAGTGGCTCGTGAAGGAGTACGGCGGGACCTCCGAACCGGTCAACGTCGTCGAGCTCCAGGGCACCACCGGCTCCGCACCTGCCAACGACCGCAAGGCCGGCTTCGCCGAAGTCATCAAGGGAGAGCCCAAGTTCAAGGTCGTGGCGTCCCAGACCGGGGACTTCACCCGCGCCAAGGGCAAGGAGGTCATGCAGGCCTTCCTCAAGTCCCACAAGGACATCGACGTCCTGTACGCCCACAACGACGACATGGCCCTGGGCGCCATCCAGGCCATCGAGGAGGCGGGCAGGAAGCCGGGCACCGACATCAAGGTGATCTCCGTCGACGGCATCAAGGACGCCTTCGTCGCCATGCAGGAGAAGAAGATCAACGTGGTGGTCGAGTGCAACCCACTCCTCGGCGACCAGTTGATGGAACTCGCCCAGAAGGTCGCGGCGGGGGAGAGCGTCCCACGACGGGTCGAGGTCAAGGAGGGCGTCTTCACCCAGGACCAGGCCGCGGCCGCCCTGCCTGGCCGCCAGTACTGACCCCACGCCCGCACCGGACCGGGGGCGGTCCTCGCGCCGCCCCCGACCCCTCAGGAGAGGAGGGCGGATGACAGCCCCACCCAACCCCGCACCCACCCGCACCGACCGGCCGGTCCTGGAGGCCCTCGGCATCCGCAGGGCGTTCCCCGGCGTCCTCGCCCTCGACGGGGTGGACCTGCGCCTCTTTCCC
>NZ_LIPQ01000473.1:0-185 GCF_001418135.1 Streptomyces aureus | reverse complement strand
CCCGGCGCCTGGGGCTGGTCCACTGGTCGGCCCTCCATGAACGCGCTGCACGGCTCCTCACCGAACTGGAACTCGACCTCGACGTCCGCATGCCGCTGAGCACGCACTCCCTCGCCGTCCAGCAACTGGTCGCGATCGTACGGGCCGTGGACGTCAAGGCGAAGGTCCTCATCCTCGACGAGCCC
>NZ_LIPQ01000472.1 GCF_001418135.1 Streptomyces aureus | reverse complement strand
GGCGCCCGTGCCGGTACCGGCGCCCGACCCGGAGGCCTTGCCCTCGCGCTGCTGCGGCACGCTCGCGTCGAACGGCTCGACGGCGCCCACGGCACCGGCCGAACCCGCATCGGCCGAACCCGCGCCGGCCGAACCCGCGCCCACGTAGCCCGCCCCGGCCGTCTCCGGCGCGCCGGAGAGGCCTCCCGGCCCACCCTGGCTCGGCACCTGCCGGGAGGGCAGGCCTCCCGCCCCGGCGGGACCGCCCAGCGGCTCGTCCCGACTGTCACCGCTCATCGCGGAAGCCCCCGTACGCACGCTCGGACCCGAACACCGGCCAAGACTGCCACAGGGCACGGGCACGCCGAAGCGGCCCGTCCACTTACCACTCATCCGGGGCGACTTCGTGTATCCGGGCGTAACCGCTCACACGTTCGTGTCATGCTCGTTGATCCGCCCGGACCACGAAGACTCCGCCCCGCGCCGACGCGCGGGCAGCCGGTTCCTACCGGGAGCGCAGCCCCTCGAGCAGGATGTCGAGGAGACGCGTCGAGGCCGCCGCCTGCTGCACCGCGTCCGGCAGCGCCGGAGCGGCCGTGGCGATGACCAGGAGGACGTCGGCCACGGTCACGTCGGTCCGCAGCTCACCCGCCTCACGCGCCCGGTCGACCAGCCGGCCCACCACATCGAGGAGCTCCGCGGCGCCCGCGTCGTCCTTCTCCTCGGCCGGTACGGCCCGGGGCGCGACCACGCGCGCGTCGGTCTGCTCGCCGACACCCCGCTGGTGCGGCACCCGCGCCGCGTCGTCCGCGTCGGGGAAGTCCCCGCCGAGCGGCAGCACCGTGACGTCGTCGACGCCCACCCGCAGCACCTGCGGCGGAAGGAGCCGGCCCGCGCCCGAGGCCACCGAGGTCCGCAGGAACCGGGAGAGCGCCGACCACGGCTCGTCCTCCTGGCCGAGCGCGGCTCGCGCCTGCTCGGTCAGCCGCGAGGTCTCCTCCTCGGCTATCCGCCGGACCAGCACGTCCTTGCTCGGGAAGCGGCGGTAGACGGTGCCGACACCGACACGGGCGCGGCGTGCCACGTCCTCCATCGGAGCCCCGTAACCGAGCTCGCCGAACACCTCGCGCGCGGCGCGCAGGACATGCTCCAGATTGCGCTGGGCGTCCACCCGCAGCGGCGCGGACCTGCCGGACACCGGTGCGCCGTTGCGCTCGGAGCCGCCGACGCCCGCGTGCGGGCCGTCGTCCACGGTCGCCGTCCCGGTCCCCGTCTGCCATCGTGAATCCTGAATATGCATAAGCGTTCCCCCGCTCATGATGTCTCCCCCCGGAGACTCCCCGCCCTGAAACGGGGCCTCCGGTGGACGAGCGCTTCGGTCCACGCGCTCCCGTCCGACACCCCGATGAAGTACGAACATAGTTGAGTCCGGGTCAATTCAGAAGGGGGAGTTCCGTACGGTGCGCCCCCCGATCGGAGCAAGGACCGGGACACTCCCGATTCCGGCCCTCCACCGAACCCGGCGCGACCATCCTGACCTGCGCCGTTGCGCCCGTACCCCCCTGGTGCGCCACCCCGCGCCTCCGTACCCCTCCGGTCACACAATTTGCCGGGGCTGTGGACAAACCACGGACGGCGGTGCGTCATGGGACAGTGACCGAACCTGCGCGCATTCTCGTGGTCGGCGGTGGCTACGTCGGCATGTACACCGCGCTGCGCCTCCAGCGACAGCTCAGGGCCGAGCTGAGAGCCGGCGACGCCGAGATCGTGGTGGTCACCCCCGAGCCCTACATGACGTACCAGCCGTTCCTCCCCGAGGCCGCCGCCGGTTCGATCTCCCCGCGGCATGTCGTCGTGCCGCTCCGCCGGGTCCTCCACCGCTGCCGGATCGTCATCGGCGAGGTCCGCTCCGTCGACCACGCCAAGCGGACCGCGACCCTCTCCACCCTCGCGACCGCCGAGGAGGGCACCGGCGCCGTCGACCTCACGTACGACGAACTGGTCATCGCGCCCGGCTCGGTATCCCGCACCCTCCCGGTCCCCGGCCTCGCCGACCACGGCATCGGCTTCAAGACCGTGGAGGAGGCCATCGGCCTGCGCAACCACGTCATCGAGCAGATGGACATCGCCTCCTCGACCCGTGACCCCGCGATCCGCGACGCCGCCCTGACCTTCGTCTTCGTCGGCGGCGGCTACGCGGGCGTGGAGGCGCTCGCCGAGCTGGAGGACATGGCCCGCTACACGGCGCGGTACTACCACAACATCAAGCCGGAGGACCTGCGCTGGGTACTCGTCGAGGCCTCCGGCCGGATCCTGCCCGAGGTGGGCGAGGAGATGGGCGGGTACGCCATCCGCGAGCTGCGCGGCCGGAACATCGACGTACGCCTGGAGACCCGCCTCGAATCCTGCGAGGACCGGATCGCGGTCCTCAGCGACGGCACCCGGCTGCCCACCCGCACCGTCGTCTGGACCGCGGGCGTGAAGCCCGCCCCCGTCCTCGCCGCGACCGACCTGCCGCTGAACGAGCGCGGCCGGCTCCGCTGCACGGCCGAGCTCGCCGTCGAGGGCGTCGCCCACGCCTGGGCCGCCGGTGACGCCGCCGCCGTCCCCGACGTGACCTCGAAGGAACCCGGCAGGGAGTGCGCGCCCAACGCCCAGCACGCCGTCCGCCAGGCCAAGGTCCTCGCCGAGAACATCGCGGCCTCCCTGCGCGGGCAGCCGCTCAAGGAGTACGCGCACGCGTACGCCGGCTCCGTCGCGTCCCTGGGCCTCCACCAGGGCGTCGCCCACGTCTACGGACGGAAACTCAAGGGATATCCGGCCTGGTTCATGCACCGCGCCTACCACCTGAGCCGGGTGCCCACCTTCAACCGCAAGGCCCGGGTCCTCGCCGAATGGACCCTGTCCGGCCTGTTCAAACGGGAGATCGTCTCCCTCGGGTCGCTGGAACACCCCCGCGCCGAATTCGAACTCGCCGCCGCTCCGCCACCCGACCACGGCGACAAGCCGTCGTCCTGACATCACTGTCAGTGCACTCGTCCACACTGGACGTGTGACCATAGGTGGGCTCACACCTGCACAGCGTGACTCTGCACGGCACCGACACCACGAGGCATAGAGATCCGTGAACTTCACCCGTTGGAGCGCCCGGCTCCCCGGTACACAGCGCCGCGCGGCGCGGGGGACCGAAGGCTCCGTGCCCGCCGCCCGCGGTGAGTACGCGCAGCAGCTGGAGCACCTCGCCCACGAGGCTGCCGAGACCGGCGAGCCCGTCGACGTACCCGCCCTGGAGGACTTCTCCGTACGGGAACTCCTGGGCCGGCTCCCCGGCCTCGTCGCCCTCGCGTACGGCCCGGAACACCGCATCGCGTACGTCAACGACGCCTATGCCGCCGCCTTCGGCCCCCGCCCCGCGGGCGTGCCCGTCGCCGACACCTGCCCCGAGGCGGAGGAGCTCGGTCTGCTGCCCCTCATGGACCAGGTGCTGCGCAGCGGCAAGCCGCGCACGGTCAAGTCCCGCCGCACCCAGGACGGCGGCTCGTACACGGTGACGTGCCTGCCCGTGGACAGCGCGCACCTCGAAGGCGGCGGCGTCCTCGTCCACGCCGCGGACGTCACCGACCACGCGGAGGCCGCCGAGCGGCTGCGGGCCAGCGAGCGCCGCCACCGCGAGACCGCCGTGACCCTCCAGCGCTCGCTCCTCCCGCAGGACCTGGAGCAGCCCGACGACCTGCGGATCGCCGCCACCTACCAGCCCGGCGGCACCGACGCGGCCGTCGGCGGCGACTGGTACGACGTGATCACCCTCGGCGCCGGCCGCACCGCGCTCGTCATCGGCGACGTGATGGGCCGGGGGGGTGCGCGCCGCCGCCGTCATGGGCCAGCTCCGCACCGCCGTCCGGGCCTACGCGCGCCTGGACCTCCCCCCGCACGAGGTGCTCCAGCTCCTCGACGGCCTCGCCGCCGAGATCGACGCCAGCCAGATCGCCACCTGTGTGTACGCGATCCACGACCCCAACGAGGGGAAGCTGGTCTACGCCTCCGCGGGCCACCTCCCGATCCTCGTCCGGGACGAGGACGGCAGCGTCCGGCGCGCCGAGGACCCGACGGGCCCGCCGCTCGGCACGGGAGGCTGGCTGCACGCCTCAGGCTCCATCGCCCTGCCGCCCGGCTCGACGGCCGTCCTCTACACCGACGGTCTGGTCGAGCGGCGCCGCGAGGACATCGACGAGGGCGTCGCCGCCCTGGCCCGCGCGCTCTCCGGTGCCAGCGGCACCCCGCAGGTCGTCTGCGACCGGCTGCTCCGCTCCCTGGGGGTCACCGCGGAGCACGACGACGACGTGGCCGTCCTGGTCGTCCAGCACCCGTCCCGCAAGGGGGCGGACGCGGAGCTCTTCCACAACGCGGCCCTGGAACTCCTCGGCGGCGTGGAGGCCGCTCCCCGCGCGCGTGCCTTCGCCTCAGGGGTCCTGTCGTCCTGGCGCTTCCCGGTCGAACTGCGCGACCTGGGCGTCCTCGCCACCAGCGAACTGGTGGCGAACTCCCTCCAGCACGGCACCCCGCCCATGCGGCTGCGCCTGCGCCGCACCGACCGCCGCCTGATCATCGAGGTGACGGACGGGGACGACCATCTGCCGCGCCGCCGCAGGGCGGAATCGGAGGACGAGGCGGGTCGCGGAATCTCGATCATCGCGACGATCGCCTCGTCCTGGGGGAGCCGCCGCACACCGGGCGGCGGCAAAGCGGTCTGGTGCGAGTTCGCCCTGCCCGACCACTAGGCCGCCGCGGTCTCCTTCTCGGGCAGGTGCTGCGCCACCACCCGGGACGGCTTCACGGCGAGCGACGGCTGGTTCTGCTCCGGGGTCAGCTGCTTGCCCAGCCGCACCGCGAGGAACGTGATGCCGAGCGAGAAGAGCACGAACGTCACGATGTACGGACCGTGCAGCGCGGCTCCCATGGGCCCGCCGACGGCCGGCCCCACGGCCAGCGCAAGCTGCTTGACCAGCGCGAAGGCCGAGTTGTACTGCCCGACCATCGACTCCGGCGCCAGATCGGCGACCAGCGGCGCCACGGTCGGCGACAGCATCGCCTCACCGAGCCCGAACAGGGCGTACGTTGCGACGAAGGCAGCCGTCGCCATGGCCTGGCTGCCGTGCCCGAGGCCCGCGTACCCGGCGATCAGCCAGGCCACGGTCCAGATCAGACCGACGGCCGCGATCACCCGGGTCCGCTTGCGGCGCTCGACGAACTTCAGCACCAGGAACTGGGCGGCCACGATCACCGCGGTGTTCGCGGCCAGCGCGATACCCAGCGTCGAGGGCTGGATGCCGGCGGCCTCGGTGCCGTACGCGGCGAGGCCCGACTCGAACTGTCCGTAGCAGGCGAAGAAGAGGACGAAGCCGAGGACGCACAGCTGCACCATGGCCCTGTGCCCGAGCAGCGCGCGCACGCCGCCGCCCTTGCCGCCCCCGGAGGGACGGGCTCCCTGGAAGGCGGGGGAACCGGGCATCCGCACGGTCCCGACGATCGCCGCCAGGACGAGGAACATCGCCGCCTCGATCGAGAACAGCAGGATGAAGCTGCCCGGCCGGCTGATGTCGACCAGCAGACCGCCGATCAGACCACCGACACCGAGACCCAGGTTCTGCAGGAAGAACTGCATCGCGAACGCCCGGGTGCGCCCGACGGGCGTCGAGCACCAGACGATCATCGTGGCCAGCGCGGGCTGGAGCACGGCCGTACCGGCACCGAGCAGCGCCGCGGCCCCCACGGCCGCGGGCACGCTGGACGCGAAGCCCATCGCGACCGCGCCCACGGCGGCGACGACCGAGGCGACCAGCAGGACCGGCACGGGCCCGCGCCGGTCGATGGCCCGCCCGCTGAAGGGCAGCACCACCAGTGCGGCCATGGCGAAGACGGCCAGGACGATGCCCGCCGTGGCCGCGCCCAGATCCCGCACCTGCGCCACGTACACATAGAGGTACGGCACGGTGAAGCCGAGTCCGAACGCGCTCAGCGCGCTGCCTGCCTGAATACGGCGCATCGCTGCGCCCCTCGCCTTGGTCACACTCACCCACTTCGGTCGCAGGTTCAGAGGTGTACCCCTGAACCTTGAAGACTTCAACACTAAAGTTCGATCCTTAACAGTACACACCGAAGGACTTCAACGCCAACGAGACCCGTGGGATACTCGCCTCCATGTCCGACAACCCCGAGCGGTCCGGCCCGCAGGCTCCGCAGGAGCCGAGCCTCGACGAGCAGATCGCCGCCTATCAGCGCGAGTTCCGCGACCTCGACCCCCAGGTCGAGAAGGTGGTCTCCGCCCTCGGCCGGCTCAACCGACGGATGAACGTGGCGTACGGACGCCAGCTCGCCGACCTCGGCATCAGCAACGCCGAGTGGGAGGTCCTCAAGACCCTGGTCCTCGCCGGCGAGCCCTACCGGCTCGGCCCGGGCGAGCTCGCCAAGAGACTGGGCCTCACCCCTGCCGCGATGACCCACCGCATCGACCGCATGGCGGGAGAAGGCCTGGTCACCCGCGACCGCGACGAGAACAACCGCGTCCGCGTGATCGTCGAGCTCACCGACGAGGGCCGCTCGAAGTGGCTGGAGGCCATGCGCATGGCCACGGACTTCGAGGAGGAGCTCCTCCAGGACCTCACCTCGGACGAACGGGGCGTCCTCGGCGAGGTGCTCATCCGTCTCCTCCGCCGCGTGGAGCTCACCCAGCCCGACGCCGGCGGCCGCCTGACGGACCTCGACTGAACTCGCTTGACAGGGCTTGACACTCCCCTCCCGGATGCGTAGTGTTCTCCGAGTTGTCACAGAGCCGGAACGGTTCTTCGACAACCACCTCCGCCGCTGAGAGCGGCACCTCTACTCCGCACGATCTCCCCACCGGGACGAATTTCGGCATGCCGAAATTCATTTCGAAAGACTCGATTATGAGCCGCCGGGGAAATCCGCTAGAGTTTGAGACGTCGGAACGGCCCAACAGCCGCAAAGACAAACCCCGCTGACTGGGAATCAGACGCCGAAAGGTTCTGATAGAGTCGGAACCGCCGGAAGGGCCCGGAGCGAAAGCGAATGGGACCGGAAAGCACCGAGGAAATCGGATCGGAAAGATCTGATAGAGTCAGAAACGCAAGACCGAAGGGAA
>NZ_LIPQ01000471.1 GCF_001418135.1 Streptomyces aureus | reverse complement strand
ACGCCACCATCACGCAGTCCGGCGCAGCCGTCACCGCCAAGAGCCTCTCCTACAACGGGACCCTGGCCACCGGCGGTTCGACCTCCTTCGGATTCAACGGCTCGTACAGCGGCACCAACGCCGTGCCCGCGACCTTCAAGCTCAACGGGGTCGTCTGCAACACCACCCCGCCCACCACTCCCCCGACGACACCGGCCCCGGTCACGGGCGCGCCCGAACTCGGCGTGTCCGGCAACAAGTTCACCGACCAGAACGGCGCGACCCGACGCCTGCTCGGCGTCAACCGCTCCGGCGGCGAGTTCATGTGCGTCCAGGGCTACGGCATCTGGGACGGCCCCGTCGACGACGCCTCCGTCAAGGCCATCGCCGACTGGAAGGCCAACACGGTCCGCATTCCGCTCAACGAGGAGTGCTGGCTCGGCCTGGACAACATCAAGCCCGAGTACCGGGGCTCGAACTACATCAACGCCGTGAAGGACCTGGTCAGCAGGGTCATCGCGCACGGCATGACCCCGGTGGTCGAACTCCACTGGACGTACGGCCAGTACACGGGCAACTCCTCGGGCTGCGCCGACGTCCACGCCTCCTGCCAGAAGCCGATGCCCAACGCCCAGTACACACCGGCGTTCTGGACCTCGGTGGCGAACACCTTCAAGAACGACAAGCGGGTCGTCTTCGACCTGTTCAACGAGCCCTATCCGGACCGGGCGACCTCCACCGCGACCCAGGCCTGGTCCTGCTGGCGCGACGGCGGCACCTGCCCCGGCATCGGCTACGAGGTCGCCGGCATGCAGGACCTGCTGGACGCGGTGCGGGCCACGGGGTCGAAGAACCTCGTCCTCGTCCCGGGCATCGCGTACTCCAACGACCTGAGCCAGTGGCTCACGTACCGCCCCACGGACCCGGCGGGCAATCTGGCCGCCGCCTGGCACGTCTACAACTTCAACACCTGCGCCGACGAGACGTGCTGGAACAACACCCTCGCCCCGGTAGCCGCCGAGGTTCCGCTCCTCGCGGGCGAGATCGGTGAGAACACCTGCGGACACGCGTTCATCGACCGCGTCATGAAGTGGTTCGACGACCGCGGCCTCTCGTACCTGGGCTGGACCTGGAACACCTGGAACTGCAACTCCGGCCCCGCGCTGATCAGTTCGTACGACGGCACCCCCACCGCATTCGGCATCGGACTGCGCGATCACCTGCGCGGTCTCACCCCCTGAAAGGAATCCCCACCCGCATGAGCCGCACCAGCCGCACCGCCCTCCTGGCGGCCCTCGGCCTCATCACGGCCACCGGCGCCACCGCCACCGTCCTCGGCACCGCCACCGCCGGCGCCGCCACCCCCGGCTGCAAGGTCGACTACCAGATCACCAACCAGTGGAACACCGGCTTCGGCACGAGCGTGACCGTCACCAACACCGGTGACCCGGTGCCCGCCTGGACCCTCGAGTGGACCTACGCCGGCAACCAGCAGGTCACCCAGGGCTGGAACGCCACCATCACCCAGTCCGGCGCAGCCGTCACCGCCAAGAGCCTCTCCTACAACGGGACCCTGGCCACCGGCGGTTCGACCTCCTTCGGATTCAACGGCTCGTACAGCGGCACCAACGCCGTGCCCGCGACCTTCAAGCTCAACGGGGTCGTCTGCAACGGCGCCACCGAGCCGACGACACCCCCGACCACCCCGCCCACCACTCCCCCGAC
>NZ_LIPQ01000470.1 GCF_001418135.1 Streptomyces aureus | reverse complement strand
ACGCCTTCGCCGAGACCTTCGTCGCGGCCGTCCCCTCGGCGGCCTGCCCGCCGGGACGGACACTGCGCGCCACCTTGAGCGACGAAGGTCTCGGCGAAGGCGTTCGCGGAGCTCGCGGGGTGCTCGCCCGAGCGGGTCATGCGCTACTACAAGGCCTGGGACATGGCGGCCGACGACGGTCTCGTCCCGCAGTTCGAGGTGCTCGTTCCCGGCGAGGACATCGAGCTGCCCGACGCCGACGTCTGGCTGTCGTACTACACCTCGCGCAACAGCGCCTCGTCCGTGCGCGGCCAGGCGATCAGCGCGGCGGCGGAGGCGGAGGGCATCCGGCCGACGAAGGCCCTGGAGGTCGCGGAGAACCCGACGGCGCTGCGGGCCGCGATCCTCGCCGACCCGGGGACGGCGGAGACGGCGCGCGGAGCGCTGCTCGACCGGATGAAGGAGGACCCGGCCCTTCAGACCGAGATGGCCCGCGCCATCGCGCGTACCGACGGGCTGAAGAAGGCCGTGGCGAGCGAGGCGAAGGCTGCCGACCGCATCGGGTACGTGCGCCAGATCGTCGAGAACGGCCAGATCAGGACGCCGGCCGGGCAGACCGTGGAGGCGCCGGCCGAGCTGCGGGCCGAGGCCGAGCGGCATCTGTCGCTCCTCGACGAGCTCGACGACTCGGAGGAGGCCGGCGAGTGGGCGGGTGAGGCGTACGACACGGTGAAGGGCCTGGTCGCGAAGGCGGTCGAGGAGGATCCGGCGCTGCGGGTCCAGGAGCGTCGGACGAAGTTCTACAGCAGCCTGCAGAAGGCGACGAAGGTCTTCGAGGAGCTGACCCTCGACGAGGTCCTGGAGGAGGAGATCTTCGAGGACGACATGCTCCAGCGCCTCGAAGCCCTCCAGGAGGCGATCAGCTCCTGCATCAGCACGCTGCGCAGGGCTTCGACCGCCTCCTGACCCCCGGACGGCGGGCTCGTCAGTCCTGGTGGCCGAGCTGGAGGTCGCGCTCGGTGCGGCCGCCGCCGGCCATCTGGAGGACGGTGGCGACGGGCGGGTAGCCGGCGGCGATGACGGTGTACTCGCCGGAGGACAGGTCCACGAAGCGGAAGGTGCCGTCGGCGCCGGTGGTGAGGGTGTCGACGACGTTGCCGGCGGCGTCGAGCAGGGTGACCCGGGCGTCCTCCACGGGGCGGCCGCCCCCCGCCCGTACGGTGCCGCGCAGCACCGCCCCGCCGGCGAGTTCGATGTCCTGGCGGGTCTCGCGGGAGGCCTGGACGCTGACGGGGAGCGCCGCGGGGCGGAATGCGGGGGCGCTGGCGGCGAGCGTGTACTCGCCGGCGACCAGTTCGGAGATGACGTACCCGCCCTCGCGTCCGCTGCGGGTCGAGGCGACGACCTCGCCGCGTACGTCGGTGAGGGTGACGGCCGCGTCCCGTACGGGTGTCCCGTCGGCGGTGACGACGCTGCCCGCGAGCCGGCCGGCGCCGCCGAGGACGACGTCGAGCTCGACGGGCCGGTCGCCGACGGTGACGGAGACGGCCTGGGGCTGGTGTCCGCCGGCCGCGGCGATGAGGACGTACGCGCCGTTGCCGGGGACGCTCAGCGCGTACCGCCCGTCCTCTCCGCTGGCGCCCCGGCCGACCTGCCGGCCCTGGACGTCGATGAGGGTGAGGGCGGCCCGGGGGACGCGGCTGCCGTCGTGGTGCTGGACGGTGCCGCAGACGGGGAGTCCGGAGTGCGGGGCGGCGAAGGAGGCGGGCGCGGGGGCGGCGTGCCGGGCGTGCGGGACGGCCTGGACGCTGCCGAACTCGTCGGCTCCGGTGGCCTCGGTGGTGGGGCTGTGGTGGGTCACCAGCGGTTTCTCCTTGAGGAAGAAGGCGAGGACGAGGCCGAGCACGAGGACCGGCACGAGGTAGAGGAAGATGCGCGGCATCGCGTCCGCGTACGCCTGGATGTACGCGTCGCGTACGGCGGGCGGCAGGGTGTGCACGGTCTGCGGGGTGATGGACTCGGCGGGCGGCAGGGAGGTCGCGCCGCCGGCGAGGAGGCCGGTGAGCCGGTCGCCGAGGGCGTCGTCGAGCCGGGAGGCGAAGAGGGTGCCGAAGACGGCGGCGCCGACGCTGCCGCCGATCTGGCGGAAGTAGTTGTGGGCGCTGGTGGCGGTGCCGAGGTCGCCGGGGCGTACGGAGTTCTGTACGGCGAGGACGAGCACCGGCATGACGAGGCCGATGCCGGTGCCGAGGACGGCCTGCCAGAGGCTGTGCTGGAGGCGCGGGGTGTCGGCGTCCATGCGGGAGAGCAGCCACATGCCGAGGACGGAGAGGGCGCCGCCGAGCAGCGGGTAGATCTTGTAGTGGCCGGTGCGGCTGATGAGCTGGCCGGAGACGACGGAGGCGATGACGATGCCGCCCATCAGGGGCAGCATCAGGAGGCCGGACTCGGTGGCGGTGGCGCCCTCGACCATCTGCAGGAAGCTGGGGAGGTAGCTGGCGGCGCCGAAGAGCGCAACGCCGACGACGGCGCCGACGAGGGCGGTCACGGTGAAGACGGAGTCGCGGAACAGTCGCAGCGGGATGAGGGGTTCGGGCGCGAAGTGCTCGACGACCAGGAAGAGCAGGGTGGTTCCGGCGGCGCCGCAGGCGAGGGCGATGGCGACGCGGGAGTCCCAGGCGTACTCGGTGCCGCCCCAGCTGGTGAGCAGGACCAGGCAGGTGGAGGCGGCGGCGAGGAGGAGCGCGCCGAGGACGTCGAAGCGGGCGCGTGCGGTGGGCTTGGGGAGTTTGAGGACGCCGGCGACGACGGCGAGGGTGACGAGCCCGAACGGCACGTTGAAGTAGAAGCACCAGCGCCAGGAGACGTGGTCGGTGAAGAAGCCGCCGAGCAGGGGTCCCGCGACGGAGGCGAGGCCGAAGGCGGCGCCGATCAGGCCCATGTACCGGCCGCGTTCCCGGGCGGGGACGATGTCGGCGATGATCGCCTGGACGCCGATCATCAGGCCGCCGGCGCCGATGCCCTGGATCGCGCGGAAGGCGATGAGTTCGTCCATGCTGCGGGACCAGCCGGCGAGTCCCGAGCCGATGACGAAGACGACGATGGCGAAGAGGAAGACGCCCTTGCGGCCGA
>NZ_LIPQ01000047.1 GCF_001418135.1 Streptomyces aureus | reverse complement strand
GACTCGGCCACCGACGCCGAGTAGTTGGGCCGGACCTCGTCCCAGGTCCCGGCGCTGATCTGCCGGGTCGTCCGGTGCGGGCCGCGGCGCGGCGACACGTACCAGAACCCCATCGTCACGTTCTCCGGCTGGGGTTCCGGCTCGTCCTTCGCCCCGTCGGTCGCCTCCTTGAGGACCCGCTCGGCGAGGTCGGCGTCGGTGGCCGAGTCGATGGACCGGCTGATGAAGGTGACGCCCGAGTCGATCTCGGGGCGCCTCCTGCTGCTGCACGGCCCGCCCGGCACGGGCAAGACGTCCGCGCTGCGCACCCTGGCACGGTCGTGGCGGGACTGGTGCCAGGTGGACTGCGTCCTCGATCCGGAGCGGCTCTTCAACGACGTCGGCTATCTGATGGACATCGCGATCGGGGAGGACGAGGGCACGGCGAAGGGGCGCTGGCGGCTGCTGCTCCTGGAGGACTGCGACGAGCTGATCCGGGGCGAGGCGAAGCACACGGCGGGCCAGGCCCTGTCGCGGCTGCTCAACCTGACGGACGGTCTGCTCGGCCAGGGGCGCAACGTCCTCGTCGGCGTCACCACCAACGAGGACCTGGAGCGGCTCCACCCGGCCGTGGTCCGGCCGGGCCGCTGCCTGGCCCGGATCGAGGTGGGGCCGCTGAGCCGGGCCGAGTCCGTGGAGTGGCTCGGGCGCGCGGAGGACGTTCCGCGCGAGGGCGCGACGCTGGCGGAGCTGTTCGCCCTGCGCCGCGGCACGCCCCCGGCGGAACTCCCGGAACCCCGCACGGCGGGGGCGGGCCTGTACCTGTAGGTCCTTCGCGTCGGGGTCAGCTGTCGTAGGCGGCGCGGAGGGCCTCGTTCATCGCGGCCTCCGCCGCCTCGCGGCTGAGGCCGAGGCGGCGGGCCTCCTCGGCGTACTGGGCGGCGGCGGTGGCGGCGCGGCGGGTCGCCGCGTCCCCTGCGGCGGCGACGAAGGTGCCGTGCCGCCCGCGCGTCTCGATCACCCCGTCCGCTTCCAGTGCCTTGTACGCCTTGGCGACCGTGTTCGCGGCGAGGCCCAGCTGCTCCGCGAGTCCTCGTACCGTCGGCAGCTTGTATCCGACCGGCAGTCTGCCCGACCGGGCCCGCTCCGAGATCTGGGCCCGCAGTTGTTCGTACGGAGCGGTGGTGGATTCGTGGTCCACGGCGATGGTGAGTGTCACCCGGCCGATTCTGCCCCCACCCCACCGGAAATTGGGAGGCGGCGGTGCCTCCCCGGCCCGTAGCGTGCGACAACATGACTGTGATCGTCCGTGATGTGCGGGCCGAGGACGCCGAGGGCTTCGCCCGCGTCCGGCGAGCCTCGCTGCCCTACATGCTCGCGACCGCCGAGCAGCTCGTCTTCGACTGGGCCCACGCCCATCCCGACAGCCACTACCGCCCGCTCGTCGCCGTGACCGAGGCCGGCGGGATCGTCGGGACCGCCCAGGTCGGCATCGCACACGACGCGGCGGAGCCCGGGATCGGCTACGCGAACGTGTACGTGGACCCCGCGCACCTGGGACAGGGCGCGGGGACGCTGTTGCTGCGCGCCGCCGAGGAGCACCTGGCCGAGCGGGGAGCGCGGACCCTGTACAGCTGGGTCCTGGACGCGCCGGAGAACGTCGCCTGGGCCGCGCGGCGGGGGTACTCCCCCAGCCGTTCCGCCTACTTCCTCCGGCTCGACCTCACCACCGCCGAGCTGCCGCCGCTGCAGGCGCCCCCGGCCGGTGTCGAACTGCTCACGGGCGAGGACTTCGCGGCCGACCCGCGGCCGCTCTTCGAGCTGGACGCGCTGACGACGGCCGACGAACCGGGTGACGTGGGGACCGAGCTGGGCGACTTCGCGCACTGGCGGGCGACCGTCTGGGAACACCCGCTCTTCGACCTCGCGTTGACGACGGTCGCGGTGGTGGACGGCGTACCGGCGGCGTTCAGCGCGGCGGCGACGGACGGTCAGGGCCGGTACAACACGGGGATGACCGGCACCGCGCCGGCGTTCCGGGGACGCGGTCTCGCGAAGCTCGTCAAGAACGCGTCGCTGCACCGGGCCAGGGCGGCCGGCTGCACGGAGGCGTTCACCGGGAACGACACGGGGAACGAGCCGATGCTGGCGATCAACAAGTGGTTCGGCTACGAGATCGCAGCGCGGGAGGTGCGGCATGTCCGGACGATCGGTTGAGGTCACCCTGACGAAGGCGGGCCGGACGAAGATCCGCTACCCGGCGGAGGTGCTCACGGAGGACGGCGCCCGGCTCTCGGTGCGTGCTCCGTGGGCGGCCGAGGGGGTACGGGACTTCGGCTTCGTGCGGTTCGAGCCGGGCGATGTCTTCGTGGAGCACTACTGGAGCGACCGCTGGTTCACGGTCAAGGAGGTGTGGTCCGCCGACGGCGCTCTCAAGGGCTGGTACTGCGACATCACCCGGCCGGCCGTGATCGACGGCTCCGGGGTGGTGATCGAGGACCTGGACCTGGACCTGTGGGTGTCGGCGGACGGCAGCGAGGTGTTGCGGCTCGACGAGGACGAGTTCGCGGCGAGCGGGCTCACCGCCTCCGATCCGGAGGCGGCGGCGTGCGCCGTGGTCGCCCTCGACGAGCTGGAGGTCCTGGGGCGCGAGGGCTTGATCGAGCTGCTGCGCTAGCACGGAGGTCCGGCCCGGCGGCCGGAGGCCGGCCGCCGTCGGATCGAGCTGCTGCGCCGGCGCGGCGGCCGGCCGCCGTCGGCAGCGGACCCGACGACCGTACGCCCGGGCGTCGTCAGCGGAGTTCGACGGCCGCGTCCTCGGCGGCGAGGAAGCCGGGCGTGGGCAGGCCCGTCGCGCCGGCCGTGAGCTGCATCAGGGTGGCGCGCACCCTGGCCGCGCCCGGCTGGTAGGCGGGGTCCTTCACGACGGAGGTGTTGACCCACTCGTGGAGGTGCCCGTCGCAGACGGCCTGGGTGCCGCCGATCCCGGCGGAACGGTTCCCCTGGACGAGGGTGGAGCTGACGAAGACCGGGCCGGCGCTGTCGTCGAGGCAGCGGTACATGCCGGAGAGCGTCACCGTGCTGTCGTCGCCGACGGTTCCGTACCCGTAGACGGAGAGGTCGTCGGCGCCGCTGTCGAGCGTCCGGCCGTTCGGGGTGGGGCCGTCGGGGGCGGGTCCTGCGGAGAGGCCGTCGGCGCCTCCCGCGTGGGCGAGAGGGGCGACGGCGGCGGAGGCGAGCAGGACGCCTGCGGCGATGACGAGTCGGACGCGCATGAGCGGGGTCCCTTCGGGGTGGGGGGATGGTACTGCCCGCCAGGCATACCGGATCCGGCCGCCACCTGACCGAAACTCACCCTATTGGGGGCGCGTTGAGCAACTTTCGGTAGTGAATACGGTCGTACGGTCCGTCCATGCGACGCTCGACGACCTCATGGCCGTACCGCTCGTAGAGCTTCTGGTTCTCCCACATCATCACGTTGGTCAGCAGCCTGACCTCCGGAAGACCGAGCTCCCGCACCCTGGACTCCACGAAGCCGAGCAGCCGGCGGCCCAGGCCGGTGCCCTGGGCGTCCGGGTGGACGGCGACGTTGTCGAGACCGATGCGGTCGACGTAGTGGTGATGGGCCGCGTCGGTCACGGCCCTCACCCTCGGGACGTCGGAGCTCGTGGCGCGGCGGATGTCCTGTGTCACGCCGACACGTTGCGACTCCGGGCGACCACCTTCCTGAGCAGCGGCCAGGTGAGCAGGAGGACGACGACCGCGTACACGGTGATCGAGAAGGGCGTGTCCACCAGACCGGTCACCGAACCGTCGCTGATCTGCAGGGCACGGCGCAGCTGCTGTTCGGCGGCCGGGCCGAGGATGACCCCGATGACGGCCGGCAGGACCGGGAGTCCGTACCTCCGCATGCCGAGGCCGATCAGGCCGATGACCAGCAGGATGACCAGGTCGAGGGCCTCGCCGCCCACCGCGTACGCGCCGACGGCGGCGAAGAAGAGGATGCCGGCGTAAAGGTACGGGCGCGGGATGCGCAGCAGCTTGGCCCAGACGGGGGCGAGCGGCAGGTTGAGCGCGAGCAGCAGCACCATGCCGACGAACAGCGAGGCGATGAGCCCCCACACCAGGTCGGGCTCCCGCTCGAAGAGCAGCGGGCCGGGCTGGATGCCGTACTGCTGGAACGCGGCCAGCATCACGGCGGCGACGGCCGTCGTCGGCAGCCCGAGGGTCAGCATCGAGACGAGCGTCCCGGCCGCCGAGGCCGATGCCGCCGACTCGGGTCCGGCCACGCCCTCGATGGCGCCCTTGCCGAACTGCTCCTTGTGCTTCGAGAGCCGCTTCTCCGTCACGTACGACAGGAAGGTCGGAATCTCCGCGCCCCCGGCCGGGATCGCGCCGAACGGGAAGCCTATGAGGGGGCCGCGCAGCCAGGACTTCCAGGTGCGCCTCACATCGTCCCCGCCCAGCCAGGGACGGCCGACCGGGATGGCCTCGCCCGCCGTGCGGCGCAGGTGCGCCGCGACCCAGAGGGCCTCGCCGATGGCGAAGAGTCCGACCGCGACGATGACGACGTCGACGCCGTCGGCGAGCTGGAGCGAACCGAAGGTGAGGCGCTGCTGCCCGGTCATCTGGTCGAGGCCGACCAGACCGATCGTGAGGCCGACGAGGAGGGAGGCCAGACCTCGGATGCGGGAGGAGCCGAGGACCGAGGTCACCGCGATGAAGGCGAGGACCATCAGGGCGAGGTAGTCGGGGGCGCCAATGTCGACGGCGAGCGCGGCGACCGTCGGGGCGAGGACGACGAGCAGGATCGTGCCGATCATGCCGCCGGCGAAGTGACCGATGGCGGCCGCGGCGAGCGCCTGCGCGCCCCGGCCCGCCTTGGCCATCGGATTGCCCTCGATGGCGGCGACGACGGCCGCGCTCTCCCCGGGGGTGTTGAGGAGGATCGAGGTGGTGGAGCCGCCGAACATCGCGCCGTAGTAGATGCCGGCGAACATGATGAACGCGCCGGTCGGTTCGAGCCCGTACGTCACCGGGAGCAGCAGGGCCACGGCCATGGCGGGGCCGATGCCGGGCAGGACGCCGATGGCCGTGCCGAGGAGCACGCCGAGGGCGGCCCACAGCAGGTTCGTCGGGGTGAGGGCGGTGCCGAAGCCGTCGATGAGGGAGTTCAGGGAATCCATGGGTCAGATCACTCCCATCAGCGGACCACCGGGCAGCGGGACGCCGAGCAGCTTGTCGAAGACGACGTAGGTCAGGAGCGAGAGGGCGGCCGCGATCAGCGGGTCGCGGTGGACGTGGCGGCTGCCGAGGGCGTACGCCGCGCCCCAGAAGAGGAGCGCTCCGGCGACGGGGAAGCCGACGGGGCCGATGAGGACGGCGAAGGCGAGGAAGACACCGGCGAGGAGCAGGACCGTGCGCCAGTCGGCGGGCTCCGTCAGGTCGACGTCCTCACCGGCCTCGGCCTCGCCCCGGCCGCCGCGCAGGACGTCGACGGAGAGGAGGACGGCGACGACGAGCAGTCCGCAGCCGACGACGAGGGGGACGGTGGCGGGGCCGACGGGGCCGCGGCCGGCGAGGTCGGCGTCGAGGGTGAGGGCATCGGTGAGGACCAGCACACCGAGGACGAACAGCAGGACACCGACGCCGAGTTCGGACCGTTCGCGCCACCAGGAGGCGAGGTTCTCCTTCCTGGTGCCCACGGATGGGGTGCCCACGGTGGAGGTGCTCACGGATGGGGTGTTCCCGGCTTCGGCGTTCCCGGATTGCGTGTCCCCGGATTGGGTGTGCCCGGATTCGATGTTCCCGGATTCGGTACTCACAGACCGAGCTCCTTCAGTACGGAGCCGACGCGGCGGTCCTGCTCGGCGAGGAAGGTGCCGAACTCGTCGCCGGGCAGGAAGGCGTCGTTCCAGCCGTGGGTCTTCAGCGACTCGCGCCACTGCGGGGAGTCGTGCAGCTCGGTCACCAGGGTGACGAGCTTCTCGCGCTCGGCGTCGGAGAGACCGGGCGGAGCGACGATGCCGCGCCAGTTGGTGAACTCGGTGTCGAGGCCCGCCTCGCGGAGGGTGGGTGCGTCGAGGCCGGGGACGCGCTTCGGTCCCGTGACGGCGAGCAGACGCAGTTCGCCCGCCTTGATCTGGTCGAGGTACTCGCCGACGCCCGAGACGCCGAAGGCGACCTTGTCCCCGAGGATGGAGGCGAGGAGTTCGCCGCCGCCGTCGAAGGGGACGTAGTTGACGTCCTTGGGGGCGATGCCGGCGGCCTGGGCCATCAGCATCGGGGCGAGGTGGTCGGGGCCGCCGGGCGAGGAGCCGCCGCCGACGGGCAGCTTGCCGGGGTTCTCCTTCCAGGCGGTGAGCAGCTCGTCGATGGTCCTGTACGGGGAGTCCTTGCCGACCACGACGATGTCCTGCTCCTCGGTGAGCCGGGCGATCGGGGTGGTGTCGGCGAGGGTTCTGGGGGTCTCGTTGGTGTGGACGGCGCCGACGACGCCGAGGCCCATGGACATGGCGAGACGGCCGTTGCCGCGTTCGCCGACGAGCCGGGTGAGACCGACGGTGCCGCCCGCGCCGGGCAGGTTGAAGACCTCGATGTCGCCGGTGAGGTCGGCCTCCTCGGCGTTCTTGGCCGCGGTGCGGGCGGTGATGTCGTAGCCGCCGCCGGGGGTGTTGGGGACCATGAAACGCAGGCCGGGTATCCGGGTGCCGGTGTCGGAGCCGCTGCCGGGACTGAGCAGCGGTGGGCCCACCAGCACCAGGAGCGCGGCCCCGAGGAGGGCGAAGGGGGTGCGCAACCGCACGTGTGCCGCCTCTCAGCTGTAGGGGAAAAGGGGATGTGAAGTGGCCCACATGTTGCCCTCGCGTTAAGAAGCTGTCTCTCTTCCGCAATCAACGGACGTTGTGGTCGTTGTGGTCGGGACCTAGCGTGGGTCGTCGTGACGAACGTGCTGGTGGTGGACGACGACTTCATGGTCGCCAAGCTGCACTGCCGCTATGTGTCGGCGGTGGCGGGCTTCACGGTGTCCGGGGTCGCGCACAACGGAGCCGACGCCCTGCGCGCGGCCGAGCGGCTCAGGCCCGACCTGGTGCTCCTCGACGTGTTCCTGCCGGACATGGACGGCATCCAGGTGCTGCGGGAGCTGCGCGCGGCGGGCCTGGGCATGGACGCGCTCTTCATCACGGCGGCCCGGGACGTGGGCACGATCCGCGAGGCGCTGCGGGCGGGGGCGCTGCACTATCTGATCAAGCCGTTCAGCCAGGCGGCGCTGCACGAGCAGCTCCGCCATGTGGCCTCGCTGCGCAGCCGCCTCGACGAACTCGACGAGGCCCGCCAGGAGGACGTCGACCAGATCTTCGGCACCCGCCCCCGCGGCTCCCGGGAACTCCCGAAGGGCCTGGCAGCCCACACGGCCGACCTGGTCGACTCGGTCCTCCGCGCCCACCCGGAGGGCCTCTCGGCCACGGAATGCGCGGAAGCCGGCTCACTGTCCCGGGTGAGCGCCCGGCGCTACCTGGAGTACTTCGCGGAAACGGGCCGGGCGGAGATCACGCTGCGGTACGGGGGGACGGGCAGGCCGGAACGGCGCTACCGCAGACTGGGCTGACCCCCTCCTACGAGGAAGTCGGAATCCCCTGGTAGCGCGCCGTTTCGACTGTCCACGGGAGCGCCAGGGGAGCCAAACAGGGAGCCACGCCGCTGAATGCGGGCCGCTGCGGCGGGCTCCTCTTGCCGGACCTGTGACCGAGTGCCGTGAATGACCGCCCGCACATGGGTGCCCGGTCGGCCAGAACCAAAGCTCGCTGGGCAACGGCAACTGAAGCGCCCAGCGAGACCTAAATCGGTGACCCGCGAAGTCCGGGGCTAGGTAGAGTGCGGGTACCTCGGGTGCTGACAAGCTCGGGGACATGGCCGACGGCGCGTCCGCCTAGCTCCTGCAAAGAGCGGGGTACGTCTCATGACGGGCGTCGTCGGCCGCTTCATGCCCAGGGTCAGCGGGTGCCGGCGCGATGGATCGTGCGGCTGTGGTGGATCAGGCGCCTTCCGACGGGCCGACCAGTACGACTGAGAAACGCACTGGTCGAACGGCTTTGTCCAGGAGCAGGATGCAGCTATGCGTAACCCCAACGAGGACCCTGAGCTGCTCGCTCTTGTGCACCGCTACGTCGCACCCGGTCGGCGCTACCTCAAGCTCGGTGGCCGCATCCGGCGCATGAGTGATCCTGAACGCACCGAGTTCGTACGGGCACTGGGCGAAGACGCCGGCGCTATCGCTCCCGGCGAGCTGGCCGTCCTGCTCGAAGGTGGCTGGCGCGAGCGCAGGACCGCTGCCTGGCTCATCGCCGTGGCCCGCAGAACTGAATTCCGCGAACGCCTCGGCGAACTGCTGCTTGCCAGCGAGGTCGGCCTCGCAGGTTCGGACTACTGCGTGACCTTGGCCGGCTTCGGCACTCCTGCCGACGCGGACCTGCTGGCCGCCTACCTCGACCGCTACCTGCGGCGCCCGGACCTCTACTACGACCAGCCGGCCGCCATGGGCGCGCTCCTCCACCTCGATGCCACACTCCGTGCCGATCAAGCGGCCCGGTTCCTGTCCCCAGACGGCCTTTGGCATCAGTGGATCGACGGGCCACCCCGCAAGGAGCACCACGGCACAGCAGAGAACTATCGCGAGAGCATCAGCTGGGCTTGCGCCTTCGCCGATGAGAGCGCTGAGCACCTCCCGGCAACGAACCGCTGACGTCGTCCTTCGCGCGCCCGCGCTCGTCGCCGTAGCCGAGGCGGAACAGCACGGCCTGGGCGCCGAGGACGCACCGGCGCCCCGACGTGGAGTGCAGGGAGCCGCGGTGCCAGCCGTAGCGCTCGATGACGAGCGCGGTGAGCTCCAGGTGTTCGGCGACGCCGATCTGCCGCCCGGCGCCGTGGAGCTGGCGCAGGAGGGGGAAGTTCAGCACCCAGTCGGGCAGGATCCGCAGTGGTGGTCGCTTCTGGGTGGCGCAGAAGGTGATGATCCCGGCCGCCCGGCCCCGGGAGACGAGGTTGCGGAGCTTGCGGGTGATCTTCTTCCCGTACTCGTCGTCGGTGGTGCAGAGCATGAGCTCGTCGACCCACAGCAGGAGCTGGCGCAGCTCCGGGTGCTTGTTGGCGAGCTCCTCGGTGACCTTGCGCTTGCCGAGCTTCTTCAGCAGCGCGTCCCGGGCCTTCATCGGACGTCCACGAACCAACAGAGCGTGGTGGCGCAGCACTTCGGAGCCCTGCGGCAGGCCCTCCCTCAGCCCACTCTTAGTGGTTCCTTAAAGCGATCCTAAGGATCGTCGCCTCCGGCTCACCGGCGGGTTTTTCGCGGATTCGGGCGGCTAGCTTTCTGGGCGTCCCCCCACCGCACACTCGTGAAGGAGCTGTCCCCCCATGACTTCTCGCCGTACCGCCGCCGTCACCGCCACCGCGGTTCTGGCACTCTCCGGGCTCGCCTCGGCGCCCGCGTTCGCGCACGGGTCGATGACCGATCCGGTGAGCCGGGTCTCGGCCTGTTACGCGGAGGGGCCCGAGTCGCCGAAGTCGGCGGCCTGCAAGGCGGCCGTGGCGGCGAGCGGGACGCAGGCGTTCTACGACTGGAACGCGGTGAACATCGCCAACGCCGCGGGGAAGCACCGTGAGCTGATCCCGGACGGCAAGCTGTGCAGCGCGGGGAACGACAAGTACCGGGGGCTCGACCTCGCTCGGGCCGACTGGCCGGCAAGCCCGATGTCCTCCGGGGCGCACACCTTCCGTTACAAGGGGACCGCGCCGCACCGGGGCTCGTTCGAGCTGTACGTGACGAGGGACGGGTACGACCCGTCGAAGCCGCTGAAGTGGTCGGACCTGGAGGAGAAGCCGTTCGCCACGGTGACCGACCCGCGGATGGAGGGCGGCGACTACGTCTTCCAGGGCACGGTGCCGAACAAGTCCGGCCGCCACCTGATCTACTCGGTCTGGCAGCGCTCCGACTCGCCCGAGGCCTTCTACACCTGCTCGGACGTGGTGTTCGGGAAGGACAGCGGCGGCGGTACGGCCCCGGCGCCGACCGCGTCCGCGCCGAGCGACGAGCAGATCGAGGACGGTCAGGACGAGTCCTCGGTCGAGCACGGCGGGCACGGGGACGGTGACGCCTCCACGGGTGCCGGGGAGACCGCGGCAGCCCCCGCGCCGAGCCAGGAGGCGAGTCACGGGGCGGGCCACGGGACGCAGCCCGTTCCGTCCGCCGAGGCCTCCTCCGCCGCGCCCAACGCGCCCGCTCCCGCCGCCGGTTCGGACTCCGGCTCCGGTGAGGTGCTCGCCGAGACCGGTGGCGACGCCACCACCCCGTATCTCGCGGTCGGTGGCGCCGCCGTCCTCGCGATCGGCGCGGCCGTGCTCTTCGGGTCGACGCGCCGGCGCCGTACCCAGGGCTAGGAGGACTAGCCGATCACCGAGAGGCAGGTGGTCGGGGTCGCGTGGGCCGGGTCGAGGGCGTTCGCCACCTCGTGGAAGGTGACCCGGTCCACGGTGCCGATCGCCACGTGCTCGGACAGGTCGAGCGCGCACTTGTCCTGGATGAGGACGTTGGTGACGTTCGGGCCGCTCAGGAACTGGGAGCGGTACGGGGTGACCACCTCGTCGTACTGGGTCGCGATGACGTGGTAGCGGACTCCGGGCACGGTGTCGCCGCCGGCGTTGAGCTTGGTGATGAACGGCGAGCCGGCGATCTGGTCGGCGAGGCCGGGGGTGCTTGCCTTGATCAGGTCCTCGGCGCCGGGGAAGTACGGGAGGAGCTTGGTGAGGCCGAGCAGGGTGGTGCCGTGGTTGTCGGGGGCGATCCCGACGAGCGTGTTCACCTTCTCGGCGCCGCCGAGGAACTTGAGGTACCAGCGCGGCATCATGCCGCCCTGTGAGTGTCCGACGATGTCCGCCTCGGGGGCGCCCGTGGCGGCGAGGACGCGGTCGACGTAGGTGTCGAGCTGTCCGGCGGAGGCCTCGATGGGGCCGAGTCCGTGGAAGAACGGCACGTTCGGCAGCTGGCCGTAGTCGAGCGAGAAGACGCAGTAACCGCGGTTGACCAGGTACGGCGCGAGGGCGAGCCAGTTGTCGACGGAGTTCCCGAGGGTTCCGTGGACGAGGACGACGGGCCTGGGGTGCGCGGCGGAGGGCTTGCAGGAGTAGTCGTTCCAGCCCCGACTGGTGGTGGCGGTCTCGGCCCGGGCCGAGGCGGCGGTGGTCGGCGCGAGGGTGGCGGCGGCGGTCAGCAGCAGGACGGACAGTGCTCTGACGGCGTGTTTCCAGGGCAGCATCGGGCGATCTCCTTGCGGCTCAAGGGGATGGTGGGGGTGCTACGCCCTGCGGTCCGGACCACAAGTGGGGATGCGCGGTGGGGATGTGCTTCAGCCAAGCTACGCACGGGTAGCCTTGGCTGGGAAGTTACGCGTCGGTAAAAAGTGATGTGTCGTCACAAGAGCCTGGCGAAAGGGCCGTCAGGCCGCCAGCGATCCCGGCAGTACCGCCCGCGGGCCGAATTTCGCCCGTGCCTTGTCCGCCACCGCCTCGATCCGCCGGGCCTTCTCGTCCGCCGGGTCCAGGGACAGTTGGTGGGCCGCGCCCTCCGCGCCCGCGAGTCCCTCGGCGCGCAGGGCGATGCCCCGCACCCGGGCCCGCTGGAGGCCGAGGGAGTCGTGGACGGCGTACGCGAGGGTGGTGAGCGCCGCCGAGTGGGCGGTGGGTTCGGGCAGGGTGCGGCTGCGGGTGGTCGTGGTCCGGTCCGCGTACCGCACGGTGACGGCGAGCGCGCGGCACACCTGACCCTCCGTGCGCAGCCGGGTGCCCAGTTCCTCGGCGAGCGAGAGGAGGGCCCGGCGCTGCTGCGTCCGGTCGGTCTCGTCGTGCGGGAAGGAACGTTCGGCCGCGACCGACCGGGAGGCCGCGTGCGGGACGACGGGGGTGCGGTCGATGCCCCGGGCCCGTTCCCACAGCTCGCGGCCGGTCTTCGCGCCGACGAGCCGCTGGAGCACGCCGAGCGGCGCGTCCGCGACGCGGCCGACGGAGTCGAGTCCGTAGCCGCAGAGGGTACGGGCGGTGGCGCGGCCGACGCCGTCGAGCGCGACGACCGGCCGGTCGCGCAGGAAGGCCGCGGGGTCGTCGACGACCAGGGTGACGCCGGGCCGGGCCTCGCTCGCGGCCATCCGGGCCAGCATGGGGTTGGGGCCGGCACCGATGACGCAGTCGACGCCGTACAGGGCGAGGGCCCTGACCCGGATCACCGAGGCGAGCTCGGCCGGGCTCCGGTCGAAGTAGCGCAGCGCACCCCGCACGTCGGCGAGCGCCTCGCAGGGCGGGGCCGCCTCGACGACGGGGGTGAACTCGGCGAGCAGGTCGATCAGCGGGGGAAGCAGGGTCTCGGCCCCTCCCGTCCCGGAGGCGGGGGACGCGGGGGGCTCCAGCCGGAACCGCACACAGAGGATCATGTCGCTCTCCTCCGTCCCGTGTCCCTGTTCGCCCCTGGACGGTTTGCCCCTGAACGCCCCTTCCCGTTTCCTCAGCCTAGAGCATGTTCGAATATTTGTGCGAGTCATGGGGATGTCAACTGAGGTTGACGTCAGGACGATTGTCAACGTAAGTTGACGTCATGACCGATGCGACCGATCTCGCCGCACGGGCGGGCGACCGCGACCCACGGGTCGGACTACGGGCCGTCTCCGCCCTGAGGCGACTGCTCGAACAGCTGGAAGCCGTCCAGGTGCGCAGCGCGCGCAACCAGGGGTGGTCGTGGCAGGAGATCGCGACCGAACTGGGTGTCAGCCGGCAGGCCGTCCACAAGAAGTACGGGAGGCAGTGATGTTCGAACGGTTCACGAAGGCCGCGCGCACCGTGGTGAAGGGCGCGGTCGAGCACGCGGAGCGGGGTGGCGCCACGGTCGTCACCCCGGAGCATCTGCTCCTCGCCCTGCTCGACGGGGAGGGCACCCGGGCGGCGGACGCGCTGCGCGCGCTGTGCCCGCCGGAGCGGCGGCCGTCCCTGGTGGCCGCGCTGACCGACGCCCGGCGCCGGGCGGGACTCTCGCGCGCGGACGAGGAGGCCCTGGCGGACCTCGGCATCGACGTCGGCGCGATCGTGGCGCGGGTGGAGGAGACCCACGGCGAGGGCGCGCTGGCGGGCGACCGCAAGGGCTCCGGGTGGTGGTCGGGTCGCCGGTCCTTCTCGCGGGAGGCCAGAACCGTCCTGGAGAAGTCCCTCCGGGTGGCGCTGGCCCGCAAGGACCGGGAGATCGGCGACGAGCACATCCTGCTCGCACTCACCACGACCGGCGGGGTCGTCGCGGAGGCCCTCGCCGACCACGGGGTGACGTACGCGTCCGTCGAAACGGCGGTCTCGGGGGCCGCGACCGCCTGATCCGCGGCCGCTCGGCCCGTGGGACGGCTCAGCCCGCCGAACCCGGGCTGCTGTGCCACAGCTTCCGTCCACTCGGAGTCCCTTCACCCGCCGGCTTGAGGTCGGCCCACGGGTTCATCTCGTATCCCGTGGGCATCGTGATGCGCCGGCCGGAGTCGCCGCGCCCGCCGACGGGCGCGGCGTCGCCGTTCCCGTCGGCCGTGGCGGGCGCGGTCGGCTCGGCGGGTTCGGCAAGACGCTCCCCCACCGCGTCCAGGCCGCCGGACGCCCGGAGTTCGACGAGTTCGGCGAGGTTCCAGGCGGCGGCGCCGACCACGCTGACGCTGCGCGGGCCGCGCCGCTGCACCACTCCCCGGACCAGCAGCAGCCAGGAGTGGAAGACGGTGTGGGCGCAGCGCTCGTGGGCGTCGTCGAAGAAGGCGAGGTCGACCAGGCCGGTGCCGTCGTCGAGGGTGGTGAAGATGACGCGCTTGCCGGAGCGGATCGGCGGGGTCTGGGTGGCGGCCTTGGCGCCCGCGACGAGGACGGTCCTGCCGTGCGGGGTCTCGCGGAGGCGCTGGGCGGAGACGACGCCGAGTTCGCGGAGGAAGGCGTGGTGGTCGCCCATGAGATGACGGGAGGCGTCCATGCCCAGGATGCCGAGCTCGGCGCTGAGGCGTTCCGTCTCGTCGAGGTCGGGCAGTCCGATGGGTGCGGTCTTCCCGCCCTGGGCGAGCGGGAGTTGACCGCCGTGCGAGGCGGCTCCCCGCTGGATGCGCCGGAGTTCGGTGAGGTGGAGGAGGAGGTCGCGGCGGTTCGCGCCGAAGGCGTCCAACGCGCCGACCTGGGCGAGCCGTTCGGCGACGGGGGTGCGGGGGCGGGCCCGTTCCCAGAAGTCGAGGAGGGAGGCGTACGGCTGCCCGGCCTCGATCCGCGCGCCCTCGGCCTCGCTGATGCCGTGGACGTCGGTGAGGCCCAGCCGGAGCCCCCAGCGCACCGTGGATTCAGACACCAGTTCGATACGGTGGGCGACCGCCGACCTGTTCACATCCAGCGGCAGCACCGGCACCCCCCGTCGACGCGCGTCCGCGAGCAGCAGCCGCTTGGGGTACATACCGGGGTCGTGGGTGAGCAGCCCGGCGTAGAAGGCGGCCGGATGGTGCGCCTTGAGCCAGGCGGACTGGTACGTCGGTACGGCGAAGGCCACCGCGTGCGCCTTGCAGAAGCCGTACGAACCGAAGGCGGCCACGATCTCCCAGGTACGGGCCACGACCTCGTCCGCGTATCCGCGCGCCGAGGCCTCCCGGGCGAACCAGAGCCTGATCCGGCCCTGCGACTCGGGGTCCGAGAGCCCGCGCCGCACCTGGTCGGCCTCGTCGCGGCCGCAGCCGGTCATGATCCGTACGATCTCGATGATCTGCTCGTGGAAGACGACCACGCCGTACGTCTCCCGCAGCGTCTCCTCCAGGTCGGGGTGCGGGTAGCGGACGGGCGCGCGGCCGTGCCGGGCCTCGATGAAGGGGCGGACCATGTCGGCGGCGACCGGGCCCGGCCGGAAGAGCGAGATGTCGACGACGAGGTCGTGGAAGGTGGCGGGCTGGAGCCGGCCGACCAGGTCGCGCTGGCCCGGCGACTCGATCTGGAAGCAGCCGAGGGTCTCGGTGGAGCGGATGAGCCGGTACGTCTCGGGGTCGCCCTCCGGGACCGCGTCGATGTCCGGGCGGGTACCGGTGGCCCGCTCGACCTCGGCGACGGCGTGGGCCATCGCGGACTGCATCCGCACCCCGAGGACGTCGAGCTTGAGCAGCCCGAGGTCCTCCACGTCCTCCTTGTCGAACTGGGACATGGGGAATCCCTCGCCGCTGGTGGGCACCACGGGGGTACGGGCGAGCAGCGAGGCGTCCGAGAGCAGGACCCCGCAGGGGTGCATGGCGGTGCCGCGCGGCAGCGCGTCGAGGGCCTCGACCAGCTCCCAGAGCTTTCCGAACTTCTCTCGCTCGCCCGCGAGTTCGCGCAGTTCGGGCAGTTCGTCGAGGGCGGCGAGGGCGTCGCGGGCACGGATGTGCGGAAAGGCCTTCGCGATCCGGTCGATCTCGGCCGGGTCCATGGAGAGGGCCGCGCCCACGTCCCGCACCGCGTGGCGGACCCGGTAGGTCTCGGGCATGGAGACGGTGGCGACGCGTGCGGTGCCGAAGCGGTCGATGATCGCCCGGTAGACCTCCAGACGGCGGGCGGACTCCACGTCGATGTCGATGTCGGGCAGGGCGGTGCGGCGCTTGGAGAGGAAGCGTTCCATCAGGAGGCCGTGCTCGACCGGGTCGGCGTGGGCGATGCCGAGGAGGTGGTTGACGAGGGAGCCGGCGCCGGAGCCGCGGGCGGCGACCCGGATGCCCATCTGCCGGACGTCGTCGACGACCTGGGCGACCGTCAGGAAGTAGGGGGCGAAGCGGTGGTGGGCGATGACGTCCAGCTCGCGGTGCATCCGGTCCCAGTAGGCGCCCCGCTTCTCGTACCCCTTGAGGATCATGCCGGCGGCGGCGCGGGAGGTGAGGACGCGCTGGGCGGTGCGGTGCCCGGCGCCGACGAGGTGCGGTTCGGGGAAGTGCGCGGAGCCGATGCCGAGGTCGTCCTCGGGATCGACCAGGCAGGCGGCGGCGACCGTCGCGGTCTGTTCGAGGAGCCGGTGGGCGGTGTCCCGGCGGAAGCCGGCGGCCTCGACGATCCGTTCGGCGGCGGCCAGCATGCCGTCGGCCCCTTTGAGCCAGGCGGCGCCGCTGTCGAGCTCCTTGCGGGGGTCGACGGGGACGAGGCGGCGGGCGGAGTCGAGGACGTCGGCCACCGGGCCCTGGCCGGGGTCGGCGTACCGGACGGCGTTGCTGAGGACCGGCCGGACGCCCTGCTCGGCGGCGAAGCCGACGGTACGGGCGGCGAGCCGCAGGGAGCCGGGCCCGGTGCCGGTGCGCCCGTGGTCGACGGCAGCGAGGCGCAGCGCGTCGCCGTACCGGTCGCGCCAGGGTGCGAGCAGCCGGACGGCCCGGTCGGGGCGGCCGGCGGCGAGGGCCTGTCCGACGTCGGAGTCGGGGCCGAGGAGGACGAAGACGTCGTCGTCGCACAGGGCGGACCAGGGCAGCAGGGGCCGCTCCTCTCCCCCGGCGTGGGCGGCGGTGATCATCGCGCAGAGCGAGGCCCAGCCGGTACGGGAGCGGGCGAGGAAGAGGGCGCGGGGCGCGGACTCGTCGACGAAGGCTCCGCCGCGGACGGGTACCCGCCGGATGTCCTGCGGGCCGCGGACGGGCACCCGACCGAGGCCCCGCGGGCCGCCGCCGGACGCGGTCGCCCGCGTCGGCGCCTGCCCCGCTCCCTGCCCGGACCGCCCCGGCCCCGGCCCCGGTGCCGTCGCCTCGTAGGCGAGGTCCACGCCGAACAGGGGGCGGACCCCCGCCTTCGCGCAGGCCTTCGCGAAGCGGATCGTGCCCGCGAGGGTGTCGCGGTCGGTCAGGGCGAGCGCGTCCATGCCGCGCTCGGCGGCACGGGCGGCCAGTCGTTCGGGGTGGGAGGCGCCGTAGCGGAGGGAGTAGCCCGAGGCGGTGTGCAGATGCGTGAACCCCGGCATGGCGCACCTCCCGGCTCCCGCATCGAAATCGTACGTACGTTCCCACCCCCTCGTTCCTCACCTTAGCTCATTTCGAACGTCCGTACGATAAGCGCGCCGGGTCGTCCTCCGGTCAACCATTCGGGCGCCCCCCACCTGCGGAAACACCCCCTGCCCCGGAGCGTGGAGGCATGAGCCTCGTCGACGAACTGAAAAGCGCCGTCACCCCCCGAGCCGCCCTCCTTGTCATCGGCGTCTTCGCCCTCCAGCTCCTGTTCATCACCTCGTACGTCGGGGCCCTGCACCACCCCGAGCCGAGGGACGTCCCCTTCGGCGTCGTCGCACCGCAACAGGTCTCCGCACAGCTCGTCGGACAGCTGGACCGGCTCCCCGGCGCCCCGCTCGACCCCCGTTCGGTCGCCGACGAGGCCACGGCACGGAACCAGATCCTGAACCGGGACATCGACGGCGCCCTGATCGTCGACCCCGCCGGCCGCACCGACACCCTGCTCGTGGCCTCCGGCGGCGGCACGGTGCTCTCCTCGGCCCTGGAGACGATCCTCACCCGCGTGGAGGCGACCCAGCAGCGGACCGTACGGACCGTCGACGTGGCCCCCGCCTCGTCGGAGGACTTCGACGGGCTCTCGGCCTTCTACCTCGTCGTCGGCTGGTGCGTAGGCGGCTACATCTGCGCCGCGATCCTGGCCATCAGCGCGGGCTCCCGGCCCGCGAACCGGGAGCGCGCGATCATCCGTCTCGGGGTCCTCGCGGTCTACTCGGTCCTCGGCGGGCTCGGCGGCGCGGTCATCGTCGGCCCGGTCCTGGGCGCCCTGCCCGGCAGTGTCGCCGCCCTGTGGGGGCTCGGGACGCTGGTCGTCTTCGCCGTCGGCGCCGCCACCCTCGCCCTGCAGTCGGTCTTCGGGATCGTCGGCATCGGCCTGGCGATCCTGCTCATCGTGGTCGCGGGCAACCCCAGCGCGGGCGGCGCCTTCCCGCTGCCGATGCTGCCCCCGTTCTGGAACGCGATCGGCCCCGCCCTGCCACCGGGCGCCGGCACCTGGGCGGCGCGCTCGATCGCGTACTTCAAGGGCAACGACATGACGAACTCGATGCTCGTCCTCTCCGCCTGGGCGGTCGTCGGCGTGGTCGTCACCCTGGTGATGTCCTCCCTGAAGCGCGGGCCCGAGTCGGAGCCGATCGCGGACGAAGTCGGCACCGCGAGCGGCGCACGGACCCACTGAAGCCCGAAAACCCCTGGCCCACCCGCTCATCGGCCGCTACTTTCGCGGGGCAGCACCGACCGTTCCCCGAACCGACAAGGCTCTCCGTGACTTTTGTCCGCCCCGCCCGTCCCGACGAACTCCCCGCTCTGGTCGAGCACCCCGGCGACCCCGAGCGCAACGCCGCCACCCGCGCGTATCTCGCCCAGCTCCTCGACAGCACGTGCACCCGGCCCGAGTGGTGCCTGGTCGCCGAGGACGACGACGGCCGGCTCACCGGCAGCGTGGTGCTGTGGACCATGCCCGGGCACGACGTCCCGCTCGCGCTGGTGCTGTTCGAGGCGCCGGAGGACGCTCCGGAGACCGCTGCCGCGCTGCTCGACGCGGCCGCCGTCAGGGCCCGCGAGCTGGGCGCGACGGAGCTGGAGCACGTCGTCGACTCCCCCGCCCAGGCCCCGCAGTTCCAGCGGAACCCGGAGCACCGGGGCGAGCTGCTGCGGGCGTCCGGGTACGCCGTGATCCGCGACGGCCGCAGGTTCAGTCTGCGGGCCCCCGCCGCGAACGGAACCGGTGACGCCGGACCGGAGGCGTCCGGCGCGCCGGACGGGCTGCCCGCCGACGACCCCCGGCTGACCTTCCGCTCGCTCGCCGAACTCGGCCCCGAGCCCTTCGTCGCGGTCCTCGCCGAGCTGCTCGCCGAAACCGCCGACGCCCGCCTCGCGGCCGACGTACGGCAGCACGGCGCCCGGCGCGCGGCCGAGCTGCTCTTCGAGGAGACGGCCGAGCTCAAGCACGAGCCCGCCTGGTGGGAGCTCGGCTACGACGCGGACGGCACCGTCGCCGTGATCAGCCTGCCCGCCGAGAACCCCAGCGTTCCGGTCATCGGTTTCGTCGGAGTCGCCCCCGCCCACCGGGGCAAGGGGTACGCCACCTCGGTCGTGATCCGGGGCACGCGCGTCCTGGTGGGCGCCGGGGCCACCGAGATCCGCGGGGACTGCGACGCCGCGAACGTGGCGATGGCCAAGGCCTTCGAGCGCGCCGGATACGTGAACTTCGCCGACCGGCTGGAGTTCGCCCGCGTCCTCTGACCCCGCACCCGCCGGGCCGCACCCGCCGGCCCACGCCCCCTGACCCCGCGTCCTCTGACCGGCGTCCTCTGACGTGGGTCCGCAGGGCGGCAGAGCGCCGCCCCGTGCTTCCTCGCACGGGGCGGCACCGTCGTACGGCGGCGTACTACCGGCCGTGGTGGGCCCGGGTCATCCGTTCCTTCATCTCCGGTACCCGCGTCCCCGGTCGGCTAGAAGACGCTGACCCCGTACGCGCTCAGCGCCTCCGTCACGGGCTGGAAGAAGGTCGTCCCGCCCGTGGAGCAGTTGCCGCTGCCGCCCGAGGTGAGGCCGACGGCGCGGCTCCCCGAGTAGAGCGGGCCGCCGGAGTCGCCGGGCTCGGCGCAGACGTTCGTGCGGATCAGGCCGGAGACGATGTCGCCGCCGCCGTAGTTCACGGTGGCGTTGAGGCCCGTCACGGAGCCGCTGTGGGTGCCGGTGGTGGAGCCGCGGCGGGTGACGGACATGCCGACGGTGGCGTTGACGGCGCTCGTGATGTCCACGTTGCCGACCGTGCCGGACTTGGTGACGGAGGTGTTGGTGTAGCGCACCAGGCCGTAGTCGTTGCCCGGGAAGCTGGACCCGGCGGTGGTTCCGAGGACGGTGGTACGGGAGGAGTTGGAGTACCACGTGCCCGCGCCGTCGGTGCAGTGTCCGGCGGTCAGGAAGTAGTAGTTGCCGGAGCCGTCGCGGACGTTGAAGCCCAGCGAGCAGCGCCAGCTGGTGGCGTAGATCGCGTCGCCGCCGGATATCAGCTTGCTGAACCTGCCGGGGGTGCGCTCGACGCGGATGGCGTCCGCGTTCGCGCCGGCCTGCCGCTTGATCTTCGCGAGCTCGGCCTGGCTGACCGTGGAGTCGGCGGTGACGACCAGCTTGCCGGTGGCGGTGTCGGCGTACCACGCGGTGCCGGGCACGTCCGCGGCGCGGACGGCGTCGCCGGTCGCCGAGAGGGCGGCGGCGTCGAAGGTGCGGGTGCTCTGTGCGGTGCCGGCGCTCGCGGTGGGGGCGGCGAGCGCGGCGGCGGCGGCGAGGCCTGCCGCGACGGCGAGCAGCCGGACGGTTCTCGTGGGGGTGGTGCGCATGGTCCTCACTTCTGTTCCTCCCGAGGGGAATCGGGGGCCCGCCGTGGGGTGCCGGGCCCGTGAGGCGCGGCCTGGGGCCGGCGCTGTGGGGGAGTCTCGGGCCGTACGACTTCACGCCGCAAGGGCGCGATTCGGCCGTACGGCCCGCAACTTCCCCGAGATTCACCCGAGGTGAGAAGTCAGACCTCGCTCAGTCGCCGCTCCCCCGCCGCGACGGCGGTGTCGAGCGTGTTCCCCGGCGGCGGGAACGGGCAGATGAAGTGGTCGGCGAAGGCGCAGGGCGGCAGCAGCGCGCGATTGAGGTCGACCGTCACCGAGCCGTCCGCCGCCGGGGCCGCCGGGCGCAGGAAGCGGAAGCGGTAGCTGTCCCGGCCGCTGGTGGCGTCCGCGAAGACCGCCCACAGGGAGCCGTCGTCCTCGACGGCCACCTGGAGGGTGTGCTCGCCGCCGTGCAGTTCGAAGACCAGCTCCCCGGAGAGCCCGAGACCGCGCTCGCGGCCGTCGGCGTTCTCCACCCGTACGCTGCGCGTCCGCTCGTACGGCCGGAAGACTCCGGGCACCACCCAGCGCTCGTCGTACGGGGTGGCCTCGATGCCCCGGAAGGCGGTACGGGCCTCGGAGCCGGGGTCGAAGTCCCTTACGGCCCAGAGCCCTTCGCGCCGCAGCACCACGAGCCGCCGGCCCGCCGACTCGACGCGGGACTCGTGGATCGGGCCGTGGTCGGCGGTGAGCCGCACGGTGCCGGTGAACGGCTTGCCGTCGACGGTGATCCCGTCCTCGGCGCGGGCGCTGAGGAGCACCTCGTCGCCGTCCTCCCGCCACTCCCCCGGAACGGCCGGAATTCGCCCCTCCGGGAAGTCCGAGAGCCAGTGGGTGCCCGTGAGGGAGAGCGGACCGTACGAGGAGGAGACCGCGGCCTCCCGCTGCTCGTGCCAGTGCTGCCACTCCTGCCGGGGGCCGGCCCCCGCGTCCGTACCCGTGCCGCTGTCGTTGTCCGTGCTCATGGTGCTCAACCCTTCCATACGGGTTCGGGAAGCCCGAGGTGCGACCGGAGCGTCGTGCCGGAGTACTCCGTACGGAAGACCCCCCGCTCCTGGAGCAGCGGGACGACCCGGTCGACGAAGTCGTCGAGGCCGCCGGGGGTGAGGTGGGGGACGAGGATGAATCCGTCGGCGGCGTCCGTGGCGACGAACTCCTCCAGGGCCGCCGCGACCGTCCCCGGGCTGCCGACGAACGACTGCCGGCTCGTGGACTCGACGACCGTCTGGCGGATCGACAGACCCTTGGCCTCGGAGAGCGCCCGCCACTTCCTGGCCACCCCGACCGGGTCGGCGACCCGCACCCGCCCCTGGACCAGGGTCGAGTCGGGATCGGGGTCGATGTCCGGAAGCGGTCCGTCCGGGTCGTACCCGGACAGGTCGCGGCCCCAGATCTGCTCCAGGGCGAGGATCGCGTTCTGCGGGGAGACCTGCTGACGGCGGATCTCGCCGGCGTGCTCCTGCGCCTCGGCGTCGGTGTCCCCGAGGACGTACGTCACCCCGGGCATGATCTTCAGGTCGCCCGGCTCCCTGCCGTACCGGGCGAGCCGCCCCTTGACGTCGGCGTAGAACTCCCGGCCGGCCTCCGGGGTCGAGTGCCGGGTGAAGACCACGTCGGCGGCCGAGGCGGCGAACTCCCGGCCCTCGGCGGAGTCGCCGGCCTGGATGACGACCGGGTGCCCCTGCGGGGAGCGCGGGACGGTGAACTCGCCCTCGATCCCGAACTGCGGCCCGCTGTGGACGAAGGGCCGCTGCCGGCCCTCCGGCGTCCAGGAGTCCCACAGCTCCCGGGCCGTGGCGAGGAACTCGGCGGCCCGGGTGTACCGGTCGGCCCGGTCGAGGAAGCCGCCGCGCCGGAAGTTCTCGCCGGTGAAGGCGTCCGAGCTGGTGACGACGTTCCAGGCGGCCCGGCCCGCGCTGAGGTGGTCGAGCGAGGCGAGCCGCCGGGCCAGCTCGTACGGCTCGTTGAAGGTGGCGTTGACCGTACCGGCCAGGCCGAGCCGGTCGGTGACGGCGGCGAGCGCGTTCAGGACGGTGATCGACTCGGGCCGGCCGACGACGTCGAGGTCGTGGATGCGGCCGTTGTGCTCGCGCAGCCGCAGCCCCTCGGCCAGGAAGAAGAAGTCGAAGAGGCCCCGCTCCGCGGTCCGGGCGAGATGCTCGAAGGAGGAGAAGTCGATCTGCGAGCCGGAGCGCGGATCGGCCCAGACGGTGGTGGAGTTGACGCCGGGGAAGTGCGCGGCGAGATGGATCTGCTTCCGGCCCGGAGTCGTACTCACGCGCGTGCTCCCGTCGTCACCCGTGCTTCGGCGGCGTACTGGCTGACGGGGCGGGCGAGCCCCAGGTGGTCGCGGAGGGTGGCGCCCTCGTAGGCCTTGCGGAAGAGCCCGCGGTCGCGCAGCCGGCTGACGGTGCCGGCGGTGAACCGCTCCAGGTCCCGCTCGGGCACGGCCGGCACGAGGTGGAAGCCGTCGACGGCGCCGCCGCCGTGCCAGCCCGCGATCAGTTCGGCGAGCGCCCCGGGCCCGCCCTCGTACGCGTCGAGGTCGACGGTCGCCGAGAGCAGGACGCGCAGCTGTCCGGGGTCCCGGCCGTGGGCACGGGCCCCCTGCCGCAGTTCGGCGCGGAGGGCCGCGGCCTCCTCGGCGGAGGAGGCCCTGATCAGGGCCACGTCGGCGTGGTGGGCTGCGGTGTCCCGGGCGGCGGGGCGGGTGGCGTCGACGACCGTCACCGGGTTGCCCTGCGGGGGCCGGGGGACGATCGAGGGGCCCGTGACCGAGAACGTCGCGCCCTGGAAGTTCACGTGGTGCAGCTTGCGGCGGTCGACGAACCGCCCGGTCACCACGTCCCGTATCTCGGCGTCGTCCTCCCAGCTGTCCCACAGTTTGCGGGAGACCTCGGCGACCTCGCCCGCCTCCTGCCAGAGCTCGGCGGTGGGCGGTGCCGACCGGCGGCCGAAGAGCCTGGCCTCGGCCCCGGTCGGGGAGACCGCGATCCGCCAGCCCGCCCGGCCCCGGCTCACCCAGTCGAGGGTGGCGACGGCGGCCTGGACGTGGAAGGGCTCGGTGTGGGTCGTGGTCACGGTCGGCACGAGGCCGATGGAGCGGGTCTCGGGGGCGACCCGGGCCAGGACGGCGAGCGCGTCCAGGCCGGGCCGGGTGAAGGAGTCGTCGTGGGTGAGGAAGTCGAGCGCGGCCGCCTCGGCGAGCCGGGCGAGCCCGACGGTACGGGCGGCGGTGCCGGCGACGGCGGGTGCGGCGGTCCGGGCGGCGGCGAGGGTGCTCGGGGCGTCACCGGCGCCCGGGGCGAGTTCGGCGGCGAGGTGGAGCGTTCGGCTGCTGGTCATGCGGTCTCTCTCGAAGCGACGTGGAGCGGACGGAGCGGGGCGCGGTCAGTTCTTGGTGCGGGGCAGTCCGGGCGGGTTGATCTCCGACTTCGTCACGGCCTCGCTGTCGAGGCCCCAGCGCTTGAGGACCTGGGCGTAGGTGCCGTTCTCGACGATGTGGTCGATCGCGGCGGCGTAGGCGGCGACGAGTCCGCTGTCCTTCTTCGTGGTGGCCGCGATCTTGCCCTGGAGTCCGGCGCCCGCGCCGGAGAACTTGCCGACGATCTCGGTCTGTCCGGCGGAGAGCACGTGGTAGGCGGCGACGGGGTTGGGACCGAGGTAACCGTCGATCCGGCCGGACTGGAGCGCCAGGTAGTAGTCCGAGGTGTTCTGGTAGTACTTGATGTCGACCGGCTTGCGGCCGGCCTTCTCGTTCTGCGCGGACCAGTCGACGAGGATCTTCTCCTGGTTGGTGCCGGAGCCGACGGCGATCGCCTTGCCCGCCACGTCCTCGGGGCCCTTGACCTTCCAGCCGGAGCCCTTCTTCGCCTCGAAGGCGAGGTCGTCCAGGCGGTAGGTGGCGAAGTCGTACTTGTCCTTGCGCTCCTCGGTGACGGTGACGTTGGAGAAGACGGCGTCGTACTTGCCGCTGTCGAGGCCGACGAAGAGGTTCTCCCAGGAGACCGGGTTGAACTCGGGCTTCAGACCGAGGGCGTCGGCGACCAGGGTCGCGAGGTCGACCTCGACGCCGATCAGTGTCTTGTCGTCGGTGGCGTGGAAGGCGAGCGGCGGATTGCTCGTCGCGGAGACGCCCAGGATCAGGGTGCCTCTCTTGCGGACGGCCTCGGGCAGCTGGGCGGCGAGTGCGTCGACCTTGGGGGTGTGGACGCGGTTCTGCTCGGGGCTGAGGTTGATGCCGTTGGCGGCCTTCTTCGCCTCGGGCTCGGCCGCGTCGATGGCGGCGTCACCCGAGCCGCAGGCGGTGAGGACGCCGAGGGCGGTGAGCGAGGCGAGGGCGGTGAGGACGGCGCGGCTGGTCTTCATGGCAGTACTCCTGTGAAGGAAGGGGTGGGTGGTCAGAGGGCCTGACGAGGACGGCGCGGGTGCGTTCGCGGGTGGTCAGAGGACCTTGGAGAGAAGGCCCGGGTGCGTTCGTGGGTGGTCAGAGGACCTTGGAGAGGAAGGCGCGGGTGCGTTCGTGGCGGGGGCTGTCGAGCACCTCGGCCGGCGGCCCCTGTTCGACGATCCGGCCCTCGTCCATGAAGACCACGGTGTCGGCGACCTCGCGGGCGAAGCCGATCTCATGGGTGACGACGATCATGGTGGTGCCGGAGGCGGCCAGGTCCTTGATGACGTCGAGGACCTCGCCGACCAGCTCGGGGTCGAGCGCGGAGGTCGGCTCGTCGAAGAGGAGCAGGCCGGGTTCGAGGGCGAGCGCGCGGGCGATGGCGACTCGCTGCTGCTGTCCGCCGGAGAGCTGTTTGGGGTACGCCTCCGCCTTGTCGGCGAGTCCGACGCGTTCGAGCAGTGTCCGGGCCGCGGCCTCGGCCTCCCTGCGGGGGCGCTTCAGGGCCGAGACGGGGGCCTCGACGATGTTCTCCAGGACGGTGAGGTGGGGGAAGAGGTGGAAGTTCTGGAAGACGAAGCCGATCCGGGTGCGCTGCTTGAGGATGTCCCGCTCGCGCAGCTCGTAGAGCTTGTTGCCGGAGCGGCGGTAGCCGACGAGGGTGCCGTCGACGCTGACGGTGCCGCTGTCGACCTTCTCCAGGTGGTTGATGGTCCGCAGGAGGGTGGACTTGCCGGAGCCCGAGGGGCCGAGGACGACGGTGACCTCGCCGGCGCGGACGTCGAGGTCGATGCCGCGCAGGACGTGGAGGGGGCCGAAGTTCTTGTGGACGGCCCGGATCTCGACCTTGGCGGTGGTGGCGGCCTGGGCTTCGGCGGCCGGGTCGACGGTGACGGAGCTCATCGGACGCTCCCCTTCGCGTAGTGGCGTTCGACGTAGTGCTGGACGACGGAGAGCGCGGTGGTGAGCAGGACGTACCAGGCGGTGGCGACCATCAGGAGCGGGACGACCCGTCCGTTGCGGCCGTAGACGACCTGGACCTGGTAGAAGAGTTCGCCGATCGCCATGACGGAGACGATCGAGGTGCCCTTGAAGAGCGAGATGATCTCGTTGGCGGCGTTGGGCAGGATCGAGCGCATCGCCTGCGGCAGGACGATCCGCCGCACCTGCCGGAGCCGCGGGATGCCGAGGGAGGCCGCGGCCTGCAACTGGCCCTCGTCCACGGCGAGTACCCCACCGCGGACGATCTCCGCCGCGTAGGCCGCCTGGTGCAGGGCGAGCCCGAGGACGGCGGCGCTCATCTCGCCGACCAGGCCCATCGTGTCGAAGGAGAGGAAGCTCGGCCCGAACGGGATGCCGATGCTCAGTTCCTTGTAGAGATAGGCGAGGTTGAACCAGAAGAGCAGCTGGACGATGAGCGGGATCGAGCGGAAGGCCCAGATGTAGCCGAAGGCGACGGACCGCAGGAACGGGCTGGCCGACAGGCGCATGAAGGCGAGCACGATGCCGATCGCGAAGCCGAGGGCGGTGCCGTAGAAGGTGAGCTGGAGGGTGACCCAGACGGCCCGGAGGACCGTCTCGGTGGTGAAGAACGCGGCGAAGACGTCCCACTCCCAGCCGGGGTTGGTGACGAGCCCGTGGACGAACTGGACGATCAGTACGGCGGTGACGGCGACGGCCACCCATCGCCAGGGGTGCCGCACGGGGACGACCACGAGCTCGGGGCCCGCCGCCGATTCCTTCACGAGGGCTCTGGTGGCGGGCGGATCGCTGGTGAGAGACATGGCGGTTCCTCGGAAAGGGGTCGGGCGGTGGGAGGGGGAAGGGGTCAGGCGCTCAGCGGGGCCGGGAGCCGACACGCCCGGTCGCGCAGGAACGTCAGCGCCGCCCGCGCGGTGACGTCGTTCTGCCGGAAGGCGACCCCGCCGGTACGGGGCCGGGTGAAGGCGCTGTCTGTCCGCGCGGTGGTGTGCGGACCGAGTGCGAAGCGGCGCGGGTGCGGGCGTCCGTCGAAGTCGAGGAGCCGGCCGTCGACGGGGTCGACGACGAGGAGGCCGCTGGCGGTGGCCCGGGCGCCCTCCTCGTAAAGGGCGCGGAGGAGCGGGCTGCCGGTGAGTCCGAGCGTGGGGTCGGGGAGCCGGGCCTCGACCAGGGCGCGTGCCTCGGTCCACTCCCCGGGGACGGCGGCGGACGCGGCCCGGAAGACTCCGCGTGCCTCGTCGGCCTCGACGGTGACCTGGGGGCCGAGGAAGCGGACGACGCCCGCGCGGGAGAGGGCCAGGAGCTGGCGCAGCCGGGGGCCGGGCGGCCCGGAGGCGAGGTAGCTGAAGAAGCCGTGCCACCAGTCGCCGGTGTCGATGCGGGTGCCGAGCCGGAGGAGTTGTCCGTAGACGGAGAGCAGTCCGGCGAAGACGGCGGCGTCGGAGCTGTGGGCCGGGTCGTGACGGCGGGTCAGGTCGTCCGTGATGTAGTCGCGCAGACCGTGCTGGAGTGCCTCCGTCGAGGCGAAGCGGATGCCGTCCAGGGGGTGGTCGAGGGCGTCCAGGTCGAGCCGGTCGGCCGGGTCGGGGACGGCCGCGGCGACGACGGCGGCGAGTTCGGCCCCGCGCGGCGGCGCCGCCGCGTAGGCCCGCTCGAAGTCGCCCCACGCGAGCGTGGTCCGCTCGGGGTGGGTGGAGAACAGCCGGTGGTAGTGGGCCCAGCCGAGCTCCTTGTCGACCAGCGGCCACACATCGCGCCGGAAGTCGATCGGCCCGGTCCTCAGCAGCAGGGCCTCGGTCTGCTCGGGGCCGAAGAAGCGGGGCAGCGGGGGCCGTTCGCCTTCGAGGACGTAACCGATCTTCGAGTGGTACGGGACACCCCGGCGCGATCCGACGTGCAGCACCGGTTCCTTGCCCGAGGGGACGTAGACCAGCGCGTCGCCCTCGCCCTCGTACCGGCCGCCGCGGCCCTCGGTGAGCAGCACCATCAGGTCGACGAAGGCGAGCCCGAAGCCGCGGACGAGGACGGCCTCCCCTGCGGGCAGGGCGGTCAGGTCGGTGTCGGCGGTGAAGTCGGGCGGCAGGTGGACGAGACCGTGACGGGCGGCGAAGCCGGCGAGGGCCCGCTGCTCCGGGTCGGGTTCGGCGTCGAGGTGACCGACGGTGAGGACGACGAGGTCGGCGAGGAGCGGCGCGGCGGAGCCCTCCAGCCAGACCCGCTGGCGTCCCTCGCGCGGGCCGCCGATCCGCAGGGCGGTGGTGCGGTGCTCGTGGACGGAGACGGAGGCGGGCAGCGCGGCCCGGGCCCGCTCGAACACCCAGCGCAGATAGGCGCCCTGCTGGAGGCGGGTGGGGAAGGTCCGGCCCTCGATGCCGGCCCATTCGGCGACGGTGGGGCCGGGGCGTACGGGGCCCACCAGGTCCACGGTCTCGTCGGTGAACATGGTGACGTCCTCGGCCCGGGAGTTCATCCAGAGCAGTGGGGACTGCTCGGTGCGCCAGATGCGGCCGGGGCCCGGCGGGTGCGGGTCGACGAGGTGGAGGTCGAGGGGGCGGTCGCCGTACAGCTCGGGCAGGCTGGCGGCGAGCCGTTCGAGGAAGCCGGTCCCCCGCGGCCCGGCGCCCACGATCACGATCGACGCGTTCGTGCTCATCGCGCACCCGCCGTACCGCGGGCGTAGTGGCGCTCGACGTAGTGCTGGCCGAGGCTGAGGACGGAGGTGACGGCGACGTACCAGAGCGTGGCCACGAGCAGCAGCGGGATGACCTCGTACGTGCGGTGGTAGACGAGCTGGGTCGAGTAGAGCAGGTCCTGGACCGCGATCACGGAGACGATCGAGGTGCCCTTGAGGGTGCCGATCAGCATGTTCCCGGCCGGCGGGACGATCGCCCGCATGGCCTGCGGCAGCACGATCCGGGAGAGCCGGCGCCACCGGCCGAGGCCGAGCGACTGGGCGGCCTCGAGCTGGCCGCGGTCGACGGAGAGGATGCCGCCGCGTACGACCTCGGCGGCGTAGGCGGCCTCGTGCAGGGTGAGGCCGATGACGGCGACGGACACGGGGCCGAGGAGGTTGACCGTGCTGACGCCGAGGATCTGCGGGTAGAGCGCGCCGATGTTGAACCAGAAGAGCAGCTGGACCAGGATCGGGGTGGACCGGAAGAACCAGACGTAGCCGAAGGCGCCGGACCTCAGGAACGGGCTGTCCGACAGGCGCATGAAGGCGAGCCCGATGCCGATCGCGCAGCCGAGGGCGGTGCCGTAGAAGGTGAGCTGGAGGGTGACCCAGACGGCCCGGAGGACCGTCTCGGTGGTGAAGAACGCGGCGAAGACGTCCCACTCCCAGCCGGGGTTGGTGACGAGCCCGTGGACGAACTGTACG
>NZ_LIPQ01000469.1 GCF_001418135.1 Streptomyces aureus | reverse complement strand
GGGCGTCACGACGTCGGCGCCCGTACGGCCGCCGACGTCGTGACGCCCGAGGTCGTCGCCAGGCTCACGCGCGGAGTCGTCGGCTCCGGCCGGACCGCCAACCACACGCCGTTCACCGGGGCGAAGCTGGCGGACCTGCCCGAGTCCACCCCCGAGGACGTCGCCGAGGCCTTCACGCGCGCGCGTGCGGCCCAGGCCGCCTGGGCCGCCACCCCGGTCAGGGCCCGCGCCGCCGTCCTCCTGCGCTTCCACGACCTCGTCCTCCAGCGCCAGTCCGAGGTCCTCGACCTCATCCAGCTGGAGACGGGCAAGGCGCGCCTGCACGCCCACGAGGAGGTGCAGGCGGTCGCCGTCGCCGCCCGCCACTACGGCCGCAAGGCCTCCTCCTACCTGAAGCCCCGCCGTCACACCGGCGTCGTGCCGACCCTCACCAAGGTCACCGAACTGCGCCAGCCGCGCGGTGTCGTCGGCCAGATCGCCCCCTGGAACTACCCGCTCGAACTCTCCGTCGGCGACGCGCTCCCCGCCTTCGTCTCGGGCAACGCCGTCGTCATGAAGCCCGACACGGAGACCGCGCTCACCGCGCTGTGGGCCCGGGACCTGCTCATCGAGGCCGGGCTGCCCGCCGAGGTGTTCCAGGTCGTCCTCGGCGACGGCCCGGTCGTCGGCCCCGAGGTCGTCAAGCACGCCGACTACGTCTCCTTCACCGGCTCCACCCGTACCGGCCGCGAGGTCGCCCAGGGCGCCGCCGCCCGGCTCGTCGGCGTCTCCCTCGAACTCGGCGGCAAGAACGCGATGCTCGTCCTGAAGGACGCCGACATCGAGAAGGCCGCCGCCGGAGCCGTCCGCGCCTGCTTCTCCTCCGCCGGCCAGCTCTGCATCTCCATCGAGCGCCTGTACGTGCACGAGTCGATCGCCGACGTCTTCCTCGACCGCTTCGCCGCCCGCACCAAGGCCATGCGGCTCGGCAACTCCCTCGCGTACGGCGCCGACATGGGCTCGCTCGTCGGCGACCGCCAGCTGGAGACCGTCACGAAGCACGTCGAGGAGGCCGTCGCCAAGGGCGCCACGCTCGTCGCCGGCGGCGTCGCCCGCCCCGACATCGGCCCCCTCTTCTTCGAGCCGACCATCCTCGACGGCGTCGAGGCCCCGATGGCGGTCTGCGGCGAGGAGACCTTCGGCCCGGTCGTCTCGGTCTACCGCTTCCGCGACGAGGACGAGGTCGTCGACCTCGCCAACGCCACCCCGTACGGTCTGAACTCCTCCGTCTGGACCAGGGACTCGCGCCGGGGTCACGCGGTCGCGGCCCGGCTGCGCACCGGCACCGTCAACATCAACGAGGGGTACGCCCCCGCCTACGGCAGCGTGCAGTCCCCGATGGGCGGCATGAAGGACTCCGGGCTCGGCCGGCGCCACGGCTCCGAGGGCATCCTCAAGTACACCGAGGCCCAGACCGTCGCCCAGCAGCGGCTGATCCCGCTCGCGCCCTCCTTCGGGATGGACGACGAGAAGTACGCCGCGTTCATGAGCGTGTCCCTGAAGGCGATGAAGGCCCTGCGCCTGCGCTGAGCCGGCGCCGCGCCTCCCCATCCCGACTGTCCCCTTTTCGTACGAGGAGAGCCATGACCGCGGTACCCCCTACCCAAAATCAGGAGCAGACGGAGGACGAGGCGTACGACTACGACGTCCTCGTCGTCGGTTCCGGCTTCGGCGGCTCGGTCACCGCGCTCCGCCTCACCGAGAAGGGCTACCGGGTCGGTGTCCTGGAGGCCGGGCGCCGCTTCACCCGGGCGACCCTGCCGAAGAACTCCTGGGACGTGAAGAACTTCCTGTGGGCCCCCGCGCTCGGCCTCTACGGCATCCAGCGGATCCACCTGCTCGGCAACGTGATGGTGCTCGCGGGCGCCGGCGTCGGCGGCGGCTCCCTGAACTACGCCAACACCCTCTACGAGCCGCTCGCGCCGTTCTTCGACGACCCGCAGTGGAAGGACATCACGGACTGGCGCGAGGAGCTGAGCCCCTACTACGACCAGGCCAAGCGGATGCTCGGCGTCCGGATCAACCCCACCATGACCCCGTCGGACATCCACCTCAAGGCGACCGCACAGAGCATGGGCATCGGCGACACCTTCCACATGGCGCCCGTCGGGGTGTTCTTCGGCGACGGGCAGGACGGGGACGGGACGGCGAGGGCGAAGCCGGGCGGCGAGGTGCCCGACCCGTTCTTCGGCGGGGCCGGACCCTCCCGCAAGGCCTGCACCGAGTGCGGCGAGTGCATGACCGGCTGCCGGCACGGCGCCAAGAACACCCTCAACGAGAACTACCTCCACCTCGCCGAGAAGGCGGGCGCGGTCGTCCACCCCATGACCTCGGTCGTCGCGGTCACCGAGGACTCGCGGGGCGGCTACGCCGTCAAGACCCTCCCCTCCGACAACCGGAGGAAGGGCAAGGGCCGTACCTTCACGGCCCGCAAGGTCGTCATCGCCGCCGGCACCTACGGCACCCAGACCCTGCTGCACCGGATGAAGGACACCGGCCTGCTGCCCCGGATCTCGGCCCGGCTCGGCGAGCTGACCCGTACCAACTCCGAGGGCCTCGTCGGCTCGCAGACCACCGACCGGCGCTACCGGAAGAAGCACGGCAAGGAGAAGGCCGACTTCACCCGCGGCGTCGCCATCACCTCCTCGATCCACCCCGACGAGAACACCCACATCGAGCCCGTCCGGTACGGCAGGGGCTCCAACTCGATGGGCGCGCTGACGATCCTCCAGGTGCCCTACGGCGCGCACCGGGTCCGCAGGTGGCTGCTCGAGATCGTCAAGCACCCCGCCCTCGCGGCCCGCTCGCTGTCCAACCGGCGCTGGTCGGAGCGGACCATCATCGGTCTCGTCATGCAGTCCCTGGACAACTCGCTGACCACCTACCGCAAGCCGGGCGGCATCGGGAAGGGCCTGCTCACCGCCCGCCAGGGCCACGGGGCCCCCAATCCGACGCAGATCGAGGCGGCGACCCGGGCCGCGAGCCTCCTCGCCGAGGAGATCAACGGCTTCGCGGGCTCCAACGTCGGCGAGCTGATGGGCACCCCGCTCACCGCCCACTTCCTGGGCGGCTGCCCGATCGGCGCGGACGCCGAGTCCGGTGTCATCGACCCGTACCACCGGCTCTTCGGGCACCCGGGGATCTCCGTCGTCGACGGCGCGGCCGTCTCCGCGAACCTCGGCGTGAACCCGTCGCTGACGATCACCGCGCAGGCGGAGCGGGCGATGTCGTTCTGGCCGAACAAGGGCGAGGAGGACCCGCGGCCGCGGCAGGGCGAGTCGTACGTACGGATCGCGGCGGTCGAGCCCAAGTCCCCCGCGGTGCCGGCCGAGGCCTTCGGCGCGCTGCGGCTGCCGTTCCTGGGGATGCCGGTGGTCCCGCCGAAGGCGTCCTGAACCGACGGCCGGCCGGTATCCGCGACCGGTACAGGTAAGGGGCGCTGCACCCCCCTCCGAGTGCAGCGCCCCCACCAGCTTTGGTGTTGCTGCATAGATGACCCGCGACCGGCGGGGAAGGTTGTAGCGGTTGCACAGGATCTTCGTGTGACGCGCGTCACGTCGGAGGGGTGTGCGCGGACAAGGGCCCCGTGGCGCGATTCCGGTCGCGGCACGGGGCCCTTGGGGTCGGCACCGGTGTCAGGGCAGCGGCGGTGCCGAACGGGGCGGCGCCGGGGGGTTGCGCCGCGTGGGAGAGGGTTCCGAGGGGTTCGCACTGTGCTGGCGGTCGCGGGGGCCGCGACCGGAAGAGCCGGTTGCGGCCGGCCCCGAGCGTCCCCGGGGCCGACCGCTCCTTCTGGGTGACCGGGCTGCTGTCCCCTGCTGTCCGGTCACAAGCGCTGGTGCGAGGTCCCACGACGTACCGGAGGTACGCCACACGCCCCAGCGAAGCCACGCGTGGTTTCTTACGGGCCCGCCCCTGGCTGGCACGGACACCCGGACCAACGAAGCCGGGCCGGAGCCGGTCACGCGCCGTACGGGTGAGAGCGGGCCCGAACTCAGATCCGGGGACGCACCCGGATACGCGACCGCACGCTCGGCCGCTGGGACGCAACGGGGGACGCGGGTGCACGTTCGGCCGCGGGGCGCCCCGGGTGGCCCGGGCGCACGCTCAGATGCGGCCGCGGCACAGCTCCAGCATCGTCATCGCCAGCGCCGTGCCCGGCTTGCCGAGGGCGTCCCTGTAGTGACCGAGGACCTCCATCTCGCGGGCCAGGTTCACCCGACGGCCGCCGGAGGAGATCCGAGCCTCCTGGATGACGGCCGAGACGGCCATCCGTTCCTGGATGAGACCGATGATCCGGTCGTCGAGCGCGTCGATGCGCTCACGGGCGTCGCCGATCAGCGTCGCCGCCTCGTCGGTGCGGGCGCCGGTCTTCTCGGGGGTGGCGGTGTTCGTCGTCATGGCGGGGCTCCTGGGGGTGTCGGATGCCCCGGGGCGGACCGGCCCGGGAACGACAAGCGCCCCGGGCTGTCAGCCCGGGGCGCCTGGGAAGTCGCTTGTCAGTTGCTCAAGCAGCACGACCATGGCAGCCGGTGGGCCGGTTGCCATAGGTAAAGACGAAGGTCGTGAGCTTGCGCATGTCGCCAGTATGGACCCCGGCGACGGACCGGGGCCAACCCGGGTTCGGATGGTGAGACGAAAAGCGTCACCGGCGCGCCGGTAGAATCGACAAATAGCACCCCCCTTCGGGGGACCCTCCTCCTACCGCCGGAAGGCCGCCGTAGTGTCATCAGCGACCCCCGCTGCCGCGCCCGACGTCACCAACCCGGACGTAGTCCTCGTTGTCGACTTCGGCGCCCAGTACGCCCAGCTCATCGCCCGCCGTGTCCGTGAGGCCCGGGTCTACAGCGAGATCGTCCCGTCCACCATGCCGGTGGCCGAGATGCTGGCCAAGAACCCGAAGGCGATCATCCTCTCCGGCGGCCCGTCCTCCGTGTACGCCGAGGGCGCCCCGCGCCTCGACCGTGCGATCTTCGAGGCGGGCGTCCCCGTCTTCGGCATGTGCTACGGCTTCCAGCTGATGGCGACGACCCTCGGTGGCACCGTCGACAACACCGGCGCCCGCGAGTACGGCCGGACCCCGCTGCACGTCTCCAAGGCCGGCTCCACCCTCTTCGAGGGCACCCCGGTCGAGCAGTCCGTGTGGATGTCGCACGGCGACGCCTGCTCCGCCGCCCCCGAGGGCTTCGCCGTCACCGCGTCCACGGACGTCGTGCCGGTCGCCGCCTTCGAGAACGACGAGAAGAAGCTCTACGGCGTCCAGTACCACCCCGAGGTGCTGCACTCCACGCACGGCCAGCAGATCCTGGAGCACTTCCTCTACCGCGGCGCCGGCATCGAGCCCAGCTGGACCACGGGCAACGTGATCGAGGAGCAGGTCGCGGCCATCCGCGCCCAGGTCGGCAACAAGCGTGCCGTCTGCGGCCTCTCCGGCGGCGTCGACTCCGCCGTGGCCGCCGCGCTCGTGCAGAAGGCCATCGGCTCGCAGCTCACCTGCGTGTACGTCGACCACGGCCTCATGCGCAAGGGCGAGACCGAGCAGGTCGAGAAGGACTTCGTCGCCTCCACCGGCGTCAACCTCAAGGTCGTCGACGCGCAGGAGCGGTTCCTCGCCGCCCTCGCCGGCGTCTCCGACCCCGAGACCAAGCGGAAGATCATCGGCCGCGAGTTCATCCGGGTCTTCGAGCAGGCGCAGGCCGAGATCGTCGCCGAGTCGGCGGGCACCGGCGAGGACGTCGCGTTCCTCGTCCAGGGCACGCTCTACCCGGACATCGTCGAGTCCGGCGGCGGCACCGGTACCGCCAACATCAAGTCCCACCACAACGTGGGCGGCCTCCCCGAGGACCTGGAGTTCGAGCTCGTCGAGCCGCTGCGCCAGCTCTTCAAGGACGAGGTCCGCATGGTCGGCCAGGAGCTCGGCCTGCCCGAGGAGATCGTCCAGCGCCAGCCGTTCCCCGGCCCCGGCCTCGGCATCCGCATCGTCGGCGAGGTCACCAAGGAGCGCCTGGACCTGCTGCGCGAGGCCGACGCCATCGCCCGCGAGGAGCTCACCGCGGCCGGTCTCGACCGCGAGATCTGGCAGTGCCCGGTCGTCCTGCTCGCCGACGTCCGCTCCGTGGGTGTCCAGGGCGACGGCCGCACCTACGGTCACCCGATCGTGCTGCGTCCCGTCTCCTCCGAGGACGCCATGACGGCCGACTGGTCGCGCCTGCCGTACGACGTGCTCGCCAAGATCTCGACCCGCATCACCAACGAGGTCGCGGACGTCAACCGGGTCGTCCTCGACGTCACCAGCAAGCCGCCGGGCACCATCGAGTGGGAGTAGTCGCTCCCGCCCGCTGAACCGGCCGAAGCCGCCGTCCCCGCGTCCGTCGCGCGGGGCGGCGGCTTCGTCGCGCCCGGCCCCTTTCCATGGCGTCCGGACTCTGGTGACTTGACCGGCCGGGCATTACCTTCCGGCGCATGAGCGTGATACCCGACCCCGTTCCCGTCGACCGGCTCCACTTCGCCATGCCGCCCGTCCACGCGACGGCCGAGGAGGAACGCACCCACCGCAAACAGCGGCTCGCCGGCGCGCTCCGGGTCTTCGGGCGGTTCGGTTACGAGGAGGGCGTCTCGGGCCACATCAGCGCCCGCGACCCCGAGCTCCGCGACTGCTACTGGGTGAACCCCTTCGGGGCGCCGTTCGAGGAGATCGCCGCGAGCGACCTCATCCTGGTCAACGGCGACGGGCAGGTCGTACGGGGCGGGCAGCACGTCAACCAGGCCGCGTTCACCGTCCACGCCCAGGTCCACCGGGCCCGGCC
>NZ_LIPQ01000468.1 GCF_001418135.1 Streptomyces aureus | reverse complement strand
CCGGATCCGTCCGCGCCGGATCCGTCGTCAGCCTGCACTTCGGCTACCCGGACACCGCCGCCGCGCTGCCCCTCCTCCTCGCCGACCTCGACCGCCGCGGACTGCGCGCGGTCACCACCACGGAGCTGCTGACCTGATGGCACACCGCACGCAGAGACACCGCACCCAGGGACACCGCACCCAGGGACACCTCACGCAGCGCCCCCTCGCGCGGCGCCCCCTCACGAGGCGGACCAGGACCCTCCTCGCCGCCGCCCTGCTCGCCGCGCTCGCCGGCTGCGGCAGCGGGGACCCGGGCGAGGGCGCCGCCCCGGTGAAGAAGGCCGCCCCCGCCGTCCCCAAGCCCGCCGCGGCCCCCGCCGGGCTCCCCGGGATGCCACCGCCGCTCGACCCGAAGGACGTCTACGCCGCCGACCGGCCCGACAAGCTCTCGCCGGTCGTCAAGAACTTCCCCTCCCGGGTCTACGTCCCCAACACCAACTCCAACACCGTCTCCGTCATCGACCCGGCCACCTACCAGGTCGTCGAGACCATCCCCGTCGGCATCCAGCCCCAGCACGTCGTGCCCTCCTGGGACCTGAAGACCCTCTGGGTCAACAACAACCGGGGCCACACCCTCACCCCCATCGACCCGGCCACCGGCGTCGCCGGCAAGCCCGTCGAGGTCCACGACCCGTACAACCTCTACTTCACGCCCAACGGCAAGTACGCCGTCGTGATGGCCTCGCTCGACCGCGAACTCGTCTTCCGCGACCCGCACACCATGGAACGGAAGAAGACCGTCCCGGTCAGCTGTTACGGCGTCAACCACGCCGACTTCTCCGCCGACGGACGCTACTTCGTCGTCTCCTGCGAGTTCTCCGGCGAGCTGCTCAAGGTCGACACCGAGCGGATGGAGGTGATCGGCCAGCAGAAACTGCCCTTCGAGGGCGCCATGCCGCAGGACGTGAAGCTCTCCCCGGACGGCAGGACCTTCTACATCGCCGACATGATGGCCCACGGCATGTGGGTCCTCGACGGCGCGAAGTTCACCACCCCGACCCTGCTGCCCACCGGCAAGGGCGCCCACGGGCTCTACATCAGCCGGGACTCGCGCGAGATGTACGTCCCCAACCGCGGCGAGGGCTCCATCTCCGTCTTCGACTTCGAGAAGGACAGGCTGACGAAGAAGTGGTGGCTGCCGGACGGCGGATCCCCCGACATGGGAGGCGTCTCCGCCGACGGCAAGGTCCTCTGGCTCTCCGGCCGCTACGACTCCGAGGTGTACGCGATCGACACCACCACCGGGAAGCAGCTGGCCCGCATCCCGGTCGGCGGCGGACCCCACGGCCTCGCCGTCTACCCGCAGCCGGGGCGCTACTCGCTCGGCCACACGGGCGTCTTCCGGTAGAGCCGGTCGGCGGACGGTCAGCCCGCGACCAGGAGGGCCTCCGAGGCCACCGGGCGGTAGCCCGCCGCCTGGAAGGCACGGACGCTGCGGGCGTTGCCCGGGGACTGCTGCGCCCAGACCACGGCGTCCGGCGTGAGATGCCGCGCCGCCGCGGCCAGGGCGCGGCCCAGGCCCCGGTGGCGTACCTCCTCGTCGACCTCGACCGCCGCCTCCCAGCGGCCCGCCACTCCCCGGCCCAGGACCACGAGACCGCCGTCCGCCGCCCACACCCGGACCTCGTCGCGGAACTTCAGCGCCCGCGCGACCCGGGGGTGGTCCGGGTCCACGATCTCCCGGAGCTCCAGCGGGGGAGCGCCCGGCAGGGCGTCGGCGACGGTGAGCAGGTCGATCGTGTTCATGTGCCGGCCGGTACGGGTCATCAGCGCCATCAGGAAACCCGGGTTCATGCTGGCCGCCAGCGGGTCGCTCGACGTGGCCGCGAGCGCGGCCCGCACCCACTCCGGGTCGGCGTCGGTGAAGACCACCGAGTGGGCGGTGAAGGCGAGCACCCCGGCGTCCCGGGGGCCCGGCTGCGGCACGACCGTCGTCGTGCCGTCCGGGGGAGGGAAGTCCCCGCGCGCCGCCGCCGCCAGGATCCGTGCCACCTCGTCGCTCATACCCCCATCATCCGGCAGGCCCGGGCCAGCTAATCTGAGCCCCGTCAGAGAAGCACCAAGAAGGGGCGGAAGCAGTGGCGGACATCGACTCGGCACGCACGGCATTCAACAAGTTCGACGCCGACGGGGACGGTTTCATCACCGCCGCGGAGTACAAGAGCCTCATGGCCCAGCACGGCGACTTCCACGTCACGGAGTCGGTCGCCGAGGTGCTCATCAAGCAGCGCGACGACAACGGCGACGGCGTGCTGTCCTGGGACGAGTTCTGGGCGCACTACAGCAAGGCCTGACCCGCCCGCCCCGACGGGCGGCGCAACGCTGAGTTGCCGCCCGTCCGGGGCCCGGTGACATCGTCCGGTGACGCTTCCCGGACCCCTCGGTACCCCGGGCCGTCCGACGGCATCGGCACTCGCCGCGGCCGCCGTCCTCGCCGCCGCCCTGCTCGGCGCGGTCCCCGCCGCCGTCCTCACCGCCGCCCTGCGCGGTCCCCGCCGCGGCCGCCGTCCTCACCGTCGCCCCGCCCGGCACGGTCCCCGCCCAGGCGGGCACGGCCGAGCTGCGGATACCCGCCGCGGCCACCACCACGCTCCTGCGGCTCCTCGTCTTCACGGTCTGGCCGTGCGCCTCGGCGAACTCGGCGAACTCGTCGGACGTCGGCTCGCGCACGAAGGGCCACGGCCCCGCGCCCGCCGCGCGCGGAGGTGTCCGTCCTCGCGGCGAACGTGGTCGTCCCGGCGCCGCTGACCGTGGTGCCGGATCCGCACGGAATCGTTCCCCGAGCGTTCCCCGGCCGCCTTCCCGGCGTCCCCCGCCCGTCCGCCGCCGGCCGTCCGGCGGGGCGCGTTCCGTCCCCCGGCCGCTCCGTGCCGGTGGCAACTCGCTGCACCACATGCCCGTGGCCGGATCGCGGCCTGCCGCGCGAACGATCTCGCCTGCGCCCCCCACCTGGCCTTTTGGCCGGAAGAAGGGGGTCCGCCCGAGGCCTGCCCCCGCGCTTTCCAGCAGGTCGTGAGGCAGCTCGTTGCCAGGCAGCTTCCTGGCCTGTCCGGAAGCGGACAGCCGGGGCCCCGCGGTGATTTCCTCTAGGTGTGCGGACGGGACGGCTGAAAAGTCACCGGCCGCCAAGGACTCCTGACACGCACGTACGCCGCACTCGTACCGCATCCGAACCCGGAACGGAGACCCACATGTCCTGTCGCTCCCGCCGCACAAGCAGTGTCCTCGCCGCCCTCGCCGCCGCCGTCCTCGGCGGCCTGGTGATCGCCTCCCCGGCCGAGGCCGCCCCCACCGCCCCGAACAGCCTCGCCCAGCGCGGTGACGACTTCGTCTGGCCGACGCCGCCGAACCCGCAGATGCCGGACCTCCCCTGCGTCCCGACGCTCCCCAAACTGCCCTGCGTCATCGAGATCCCGGACGACTTCGTCTGGCCGATCGCCCCCAGGGACTGACCGCCATGCACGTCACGACCGCCGCCACGGCCGCCGCCCCGCTCCGGCTCGACTCCCGGAGTCAGATCCACTCCCTGCGGGTCGCCTGCACCCCCGCCTCGAACCGGCTCGACGCACCCAGCCGCTCCATCAGGTCGGCCACGATCCGCCGCTCCGTCCGCACCCCGATGCCCAGCGCCCGCGCCACGGCCTCGTCGGTGAGACCGCTCGCCAGAAGCTGGAGCAGTTTGCGCTCCTGCGGGGTGAGCCCGCCGGGCAGGGCGTCCCCCGGGCCGTTCAGCGGGGAGGCGTGCTCCCAGTAGGCCTCGAACAGGGCGCGCATGGCCAGGACCACCGGCTGGCTGCTGAAGAGCAGCGCGGACGGCTGGGCCTGACCGGGCAGCCCGGCGACCACCGCCGCCGCCGTGTCCACGATGAGCAGCCGCATCGGAAGCGTCGGCGAGGTACGGATCTCGCTGCCGCGCTCCGCCATCCACTGGGCGTGTGCCCGGGTGACCCGGTCACCCGCGACGCTGTCCAGATAGATGGTCCGGAAGCGGACGCCCCGCTCCATCGCCCGCTCGTTCAGGGGCCGGCCGGCCTCGACGGACTCCTCCGTGAGGGCCTTGCCGGGATGGAAGGCGAGCGACTCGCGCGTACAGGACTCGGCGAGGGCCTCCAGACGGGTACGGATGTCGTCGACGTTGTCGAGGTGCTCCGCCCCGTCGAGACCGCCCGAGCGGCCCGATGCCGTGTACTCGGCCGCGAGAGCGGCGAGGGCGGCACGATTCTGCTCGATCCGCTGCTGCCGCGAGGCGAGTTCGCGCTCCTCACGCTGGAGCAGCACCTTGAGACCGAGTGACGGGTTCACCGCGCGCATCCGGCCCGGACTGTCCCGGGACGGCGCGAGCAGGGAGAGCCGCGTCAGCAGGTCGAGCGCCTCCTCCACCTGTTCCGTCGTGCAGCTCAGCAGTTTCGCCAGGCGCTCGGGATCGTGCTCCTTGTGGAACAGGATCGCGCGGTACACGCCCAGCGTGTGTTGGTCGAGCGACGAGACCTCGTCCACGGTGTCCCCCAATGGTCGTACCGCCCCAGGGTCATTCGGGGCGGAGATCCGAACCGGGTTCCGCGCCCCATCGCCCGAGCGACCCGATTCACCCCATTCACACGATCATCACGCTACCCGTTCGACGATCTCCTCGAAAGGGACGTCACGTGCTCCAGACCGGTTCCTCCCCGCCGCGGCTCGACGGTCTTGTCGTGCTCGTCGTCGACGCCACCACGGGCATCGGCCGGGAGCTCGCGACACGGCTGAGCGCCGCGGGGGCGATCGTCGCCGTCGTCGGCGCCGGTCACCCGGACCGCGGCGACGACGCCGCCACCAACGCGGCCTTCCTCTGCAAGGCGCTCAACGACGCGGGTCTGCTCGCCCTGCCGTACCGCATCGACATCCGCGATCCGGCCGAGGCGGGCCGGCTGCCCGGCCAGATCGCCACCGACGCGGGCCCGGTGAACGCCGCCGTCGTCGTGCTGCCGGCGCCGGAAGCCCCCGGTGAACTGCTGCGCGCCTTCCGCGCCGTGTCGGCCGCCCTCGCGGTCGCGCTGCCACCCGGCGCCCGGCACATCGAGCACACCCCGGCCGGCGCGGCCGGACCGGACACGACGACGGCCGGCGACCGCAGCTGGCTCCGTTCCGTCGTCGACGGCCTGGCCGCCGACGCGGCGCGGGCGGCCAGCCGCTGAGACCGGCGGCCCGCGAGGGCCGCCACAGAAGCCACACAGAAGTCGGCACACAGCACAGTCACCGCACAGCACTCACCACACAGAAGGCACCACAGAAGTCACCACGGGGAGAGAGATGTCCATTCGCGTCGTCGTGGCCGGTGACCACCAACTGGTCCTGGAGGCCTTCGCCGAGACCCTGAACGGCACCAACGGCCTGGACGTGGTGGGGCTCGCCACGACCTTCGAGGCGGTGCTCCCGGCCGTCCAGCGGCACCGGCCCACGGTGCTCCTGCTCGGCGAGAGCACCATGGGAGGCAAGGCGCTGCACGCCGCCACCGAGGTGCGCTCGCACCACCCGAGCTGCGGAGTGGCGCTGATGGTCGGTTCGGCCACCCCGTCCGTCGTGGACCGGGCGGTGGCCGCCGGAGCACTCGGAGTCGTACCGAAGACGGCCCGGCTGCCGCAGCTGATCACCACCCTCGTGGGAGTCGCGGGGGGCTGCCTCACCGTCGACCCGGGACTGCTGCGGACGCCGACGGCGGGGGAGACGGTGCTCAGCGTCCGGGAGACGGACGTCCTGCGGCTGACCGCCGGCGGGGCGACCGTCAAGGAGATCGCGGGCGAGCTCTACCTCGCGGCGGGGACGGTACGGAACCTCACCTCGGCGGCGATCAAGAAGCTCGGCGGGCGCAACCGGTTCGACGCGGCGCGCATCGCGGCGGAATGCGGGTTGCTGTGAGGACGGTGGGGGAGGCCGGACGCGCGCCGGCCCCGGCACGAGGCGTGCCGGGGCGGGGCTTCACGACATGGTGGAGCAGGGCGCTCCGTGCGCTCCTACTTCTCCAGGCAGAACTCGTTGATCGGGTAGCCGACATGACGGTCGGCCGTCGGCAGGTGACCCAGGATGCGGTCGCCCGGCTTGAGCTCGGTGCTGTTGAGCACCGAGGCGCCGGGGCCGAGGACCCGCACGTGCCAGTCGTCCTGGAGGATCAGGTTGACCGTCTGACCGCTGGGCGCGACCGCGTCGATGGAGATGAGCGGACGCGTCTCGATCTTCACCCGGCCGACGCTGACGGGCCGCGTACGGCCGTCGACGTCGACCGCCAGGACGGAACTGCCGGCGTGCAGCTCGCTCAGGTAGTGGGTGCGGCCGTTCTGCCCCACGGTGTAGGAGTGCAGGGCACCCGCGTTGACACGGAACGGACGGGTCGGCATGTACGGCAGCGGGTGGGTCTCGCTGACGCACAGGACCATGCCCTTGGAGTGGGAACCCACCAGGATGCCCTCGTCCTTGCGGAAGTGGGTCGTGGTGTCGACGCAGGCGCGCTCGCCCATGCCGATGTGCGTGGTCGCCGTGACCTCCAGCTCGACCAGGGAGATCTCCCCGCCGTGCGCGGTCGCCGCGGTCCGCAGGGCCGTCGCGTCGCCGACCGTACGGCCCCGCATCAGGACCCCGTCCGAGCCGTGCTCCAGGACGCCGTACAGGATCTCGGCCTCCTCGGTGTCGGCGGCCGTCGTCACGATGGAACCGGGCGCGCCCGAGGCGGCCGCGATGACGATCTCCAGCGGGATCTTCGTCGGGTCGCGGAAGTCGAGGACGCTCCAGGCCTCGAGACGCGCCGCCAGGCAGGCGTCCTCCAGGGTGTCGGCGTCGACGATCTCCACGTACCGCCCGAACTGCACGTCGGGGTGGGCCGCTTCGAGCTCGGCGCGGCCGTCCTTCGGGCCGGGGACGATCACGACGTCGGCCTCGCCCAGGTCGGCGGGCACGGTGGCGGCGCCGTCCTCGAAGAGCAGGACCTTGCGGACGGTGGGCGGCAGTCCGGCGAAGACGGCCGGGTCGGCGGCGACGATGCCGTCGATCTTCTGGTGCACGGCCTCCTCGAGGACGGCGGCGGTGGCGGCGCCGGCCTCGCGGATGTCAAGCCAGCACAGTTTGGCGTCCGTCATGATGCGGACCTCCTGTCAGATGGTCGAGAGACGAGCCGTCGAGCGACGGGCCGTCGAGGTGGGTGTCGTCGTGGTGCGGGTCGTCGAGCGGTGTGCCGTCGAGGTGGTCGGGGGTGAGGCGTTCGCTGTGAAGCCGCTCCCCGCCGCCCGACTCGCTGAACGGGCCGGTGGTGAAGTGCTGTTCGGGGAAGTGGTGGACGATCCTCGCGACCTTGGCCGCCAGCGCGCGCGGGTCCTTGGCCTGGAAGATGTTGCGGCCCATGGCCACCCCGCCCGCCCCTCCGGCGATGGCGTCCCTGACGTACGCCAGGACGTCCTCCTCCTTCTCCAGGGCGGGTCCGCCGGCGACGAGCACCGGCACCGGGCAGGCCGCGGTCAGGTCGAGCATCTCCGCGGTGGATCCGAGGAAGACGGTCTTGACCAGGTCCGCGCCCAGGTCCGCGGCGATCGTCACGGCGTGCGCGACGACCGCCGGGTCCCGGGGGTCGCTGATCCGCGGCCCGCGCGGGTACACCATCGCGAGCAGCGGCAGGTTCCAGCGGTCGCAGGCGTCGGCGATCCGGCCGAGGTCGCCGATCTGCTGCCGCTCGTCGTCGGAGCCGAGGTTGACGTGGACGCTGACCGCGTCCGCGCCGAGGCGCAGGGCCTCCTCGACGCCGGCGACGACGTACTTGGCGTTGGGGTCGAGCGCCTGGCTGGTGCTCGCGTTGAGGTGGATGATCAGCGACATCGCGGCGAACCGCTCCGGGCTGATGTGCCGGACGCTGCCCTTGTGCACGACGACGGCGTCGGCGCCGCCGGCCGCGATCCGGGCGGCGAGCTGGTCGAGCGTGGTGCCCTTCGGCACCACGGGACCGTCGTGGATCGAATGGTCGAGAGGGGTGATCATCAGGCCGGCCGTGCTGTGGCGGTAGAGCCGCCGTAGCCGCAGCGACCGGGCGAAGTGGCCGAAACCGGTCATGGAACGCCCTTTCTGGTTCGCGAGGAGGCGTGATCGGGCTGGTGACCCGCGCCGCTCACGCGGACGGGGTCGTCCCGCGCGGTGGCTCCGCGCGGGGAGCTGAGGGTCGGCCCGCCGACGCGCGGGGCGGGGTCCGGTGGCGAGACGGAGCGCAGATAGGCGCGGTCCGGTTTGCCCGAGGGCGTGAGCGGCAGCCGCGGCCAGACCGAGACGCGTACCGGAGTGTGCTCGGGAGTCAGCGCCGCGCCCACGTATCCGCGCAGGTCGCAGGAGGTCTGCCCGGCCCCCGAGTACAGCTCGACGGCCGCGTGCACCTGCTCCACCCAGTCGCGGTCCCGCACTCCGAACACCGTGGCCTGACGCACCTGCGGATGGCGCATCAGCGCCTCCTCGATGGCCGCCGGGTCCAGCTTGAGCCCGCCGTGCTTGATCACGTCGCCCACCCGGCCGTCGAGCCGGAGGTAGCCGTACCGGTCCCAGTGCCCCAGGTCGCCGGTGCACAGCCAGCCGTCGCGGAAGACCGTGCCGGTGCGTTCCTCGTCGCCGAGGTAACCCGCCGTGACCGTCGGCGAGCTGATCCAGATCTCGCCCGAGACCCCCCGTTCCACCTGGGGGCCGCCGCCGGGGCCGCGGATCTCCACACGCACCCAGGGGAACGGCCGGCCCGCCGAGCCGAGCAGCTCCGGCTCGCGGTGATCCAGCGGGTTGAGGCTGCTGATGCCGCCCGCCTCCGTCGTCCCGTACACCTGGATGAGCACGTCGCCGAAGAGCTCGACGGCCCGCGCCACCCGCGCCGGCGCCGCCGGGGTGCCGCTGTAGGTGATGCGGCGCAGCGACGACAGGTCGGTGCGCGGTGCGGCGGGATGGTCCAGGAGCCGGTAGAGGTGGGGGACGGCGAGATAGACGTCGGTGACCGCGTGCCGCTCGAAGGCGTCCAGGACGTCGCCCGCGTCGAACTCGTCGTGCAGCACGACCCGTCCGCCGCTCGCGAGCACCGCGTCGGCCATCGGCGCGGTCGTGTGGCTGATCGGCGTGACGGACAGCAGTGTCGCGGGTCCCCGGGGATCGAGGCCATGGGCGAGACGGCTGACGAGCTCCTCACGTGTGTCGTACCGCTGGGCGACCATCTTCGGCCGTCCGGTGCTCCCGCTGGTGAACTCGACGGTCGCGAGGTCGTCCGGGCGCGGCTCGGGGAGTCGCGCGGGCAGCGGTTCGGTGGATACGGCCGCCGTTCCCCAGGGGACGGTCAGCGCGGTCACGGCCGGGACGCGGCGGGTGAGCCAGTCGCCGCGCTCGGCGCTCTCGTCGTCGACGAGCAGCACCGACACCCGCAGGTCCTCCAGGAGTTGGGCCTGGGTGGCGACCGAGAAGGTCTCCGTGTCGGTACGCGGATTCATCGACCGTACGTACACGGAGGTGGCGCCCAGGAGATGGACGGCGTACCGGGCGCCGAGCATCAACGGCCGGTTGGGGCCGGTCAGCACGGCGACGGTGTCACCGGGGCGGACGCCGCGGGAGTGCAGCAGGGCCGTGGTGGCCCGCACCGATCCGGCGAGCCGGCCGGCGGTGACGGCCTCGTCGGCGCGGTGGATCACCACGCGCCCCGGGTCCTTTCCGAGAGCGTCGAGAATGCGGCGTACGTACATGGTTCCTCCTTTCCGGAAAGAGAAGTTCAGAGGTGCGGAGAATGCAGAGGTGCGGTAGAGGTCAGGAGATGCGCATCTGAGCCATCATTCCCATGGCGCTGTGGTCGATCATGTGGCAGTGATAGGGAAAGACCCCGCGGTGGGTGTCGAAGGTCAGCTGGAGTTTCGCGGTCTGCCCCGGGAAGAGGAGGACGGTGTCCTTGAGGCCGGCCTCCGCCGGATAGACCGGCATTCCGTCCCGTTCGAGAATCCGGAACTGCACCAGATGGGTGTGGAAGTTGTGCGGGACGGTGGTGCTGGTGTTCTTGACCGTCCACACCTCGGTGGAGCCCCAGGCGATCTCGGTGTCGATCCGGTCGTGGTCGAAGGTCTTCTCGTTGATGTACGCGAGGTGACCGGTGCCCGGTTCGTCCATCCGCAGCTCGAAGCTCCGCTCCACGGTCGGCGTGGGCAGCGGCGGCAGGGTGGTGAGGACGTCCGGCACCCGGCTGGTGTCGGTCACCTTCTCCTCGACGTCGAAGCGCATGATCTGCCCGACGAGCTCGGTCGGCCCGGGGCCCAGCATGTTCGCCAGGGTGACCTGGGTGCCCGGCGCGTACCGCGAGAAGTCGACGACGAAGTCGGCGCGCTCGCCGGGGGAGAGGACGATCACCGGCGAGGGCGCCGGCGCCGGCAGCAGCCCGCCGTCCGAGCCGACGTGGATGATGGGGCTGCCGTCGGAGAGCGCCATCACGAAGATGCGCAGGTTGCAGGAGTTGACCATCCGGAAGCGGTACTTGCGGGCCTTGACCTTCATGTACGGCCAGGGGGCCCCGTTGACCAGGATGGTCGTGCGGTTGAGCGCGTCGTCCATCGTGTAGACCATCTGCCCCGCCGCGTCGAAGTGCGCGTCCCGGAGGATCAGCGGCACCTCGTACGGCCCCGAGGGCAGTCCGAGCGCGTCCTCGGCCTCGTCGCCGAGGAGGTAGAGCCCGGAAAGGCCCCGGTAGACGTGCTCGGACTCCATGTGGTGGGCGTGGTCGTGCGTCCACAGCGTGGCGCCCACCTGACGGTTGGCGTACACGTAGGTCTTCGACCGGCCCGGCTGGATCAGGTCCATCATCCCGCCGTCCTGGTCCTGCGGGTTGTTCCCGCCGTGCAGATGGACCGAGGTCGGTGCGGAGAGCGCGTTGATCTGCTTCACGACGGCCGTGCGCCCGCTGCGGGCCCTGATGGTGGGGCCGGGGAAGGTGCCGTTGTACGTCAGGACCTCGGTCCGCAGTCCGGGCAGGATCTCGACCCGCGCCCTGCGCATGGTGACCGCGTAGTAGTCGGCCGACCGGGTCCGCCGGTACGGGGCGAGAACCCGGGGCCGGGGCAGCGGCACGGTGAACGGGGTGACCGCGGGCGGGCCGGCGGGCGGCTCGGCGGCCACCGCCTGCGTACCGGAGGTGAGGCTCTGGAACACCCCGCCGGCCGCGCCGACAGCGCCGACGGCACCGGCGGTGAGTCCGAGTCGTATCGCGTTGCGGCGAGAGAACACAGCGGATTCCTAACGTGACGGTTTTCCGGGAACGGTGGTTCGGGGGTGGGCCGGGGGTTGGTCGGGCACGGTTCGGGCGATGGTGCCGTGCTTCGGGCCGTGCTTCGGGCCGTGCTTCGGGAACGGTGATGAATTCGCTCTCCGAGCATGGGCGCGAACGGCCGGAACTCCGAGCGGGTTCGCGCCGGTTCTTGCATGTGTCACGCGATCGATGACCTCGGTCATTTCCGCCGGTGGCTACGGGAATCAGGCAATCCGGAATGACGGGAGTCACGGTGCGCAATGCCGTCCGTCACTCCCCGCCCGGGAAATGTCACCGATTTCGGCGCGCGCCGATCGGGGGCCGATTCCCCGCGCGAGAGTGGTGCCCGGCGTCTGCCCTGCGTACGGCGCCTTCCCGCCCGCCGGCCTCCGGGGCCGCACGGCCCCGGCGCCGGACCGTCATCCTCGCGCCCACGGAGGCACCGTGCAGACCACGCAGACACCCTCGGACACCGGCCCGCGCCCCCTCGAACCCGCCCTCGCCGTACCGGCGTTCACCGGAGGCGTGCGGGTCCTCTTCACCTCCGGGGACGGCGACGTCGCCACCCTCGCCGGGCCCGCCACCTCGCTCGCCCTCCGCCCGGTCCGGGACGGCGTCCGGACCGCCCTGGAACGGCTCGCCGAAGGGCCCCTGCCCGCGGAGGAGTTGTACGAGGGCCTTCGCCCCGCCGAGCGCGTCCAGTTCGAACGGGTCCTCGACCGCGCCCGGCACCTGGTGGGCCACGCGGTCCTGGCCCGGGGAGGAGGCCGCGAGCTGCTCCGCCTGGAGCCGGTGGCGCGCGACGCCGCCCATGTGCCGGTCCTCGTCCCCGCCGACGCGACCGTACGGCTCTCCCGCTTCGCCTTCTGCCGCAGCCGCGAAGGCGCCCTCGTCCTGGAGTCGCCGCTGGTCAAGTTCCGGGCGGTGCTCACCGACCCGGCCGCCCGGACCCTGGCCGCCGCGCTCGGCGAGCCCGGCACCCCCGCCCGCCTCGGCGCGGACGCCGGTCTCGACGAGGCCGGCACCGCCGACGTCCTCGGTCACCTCGTCGGCGCCGGTTTCGCCGAACTCGCCGACGAGGGCGGGGTCTTCGCCTCCGACGGCGAACCCGTCCTGCGCCAGTGGGACTTCCACGACCTCCTCTTCCACTCGCGCATCCGCTCCGGCCGGTACGACGACGTGTTCGGCGCCGTCTACCCCCACCGGGGCGCCATCGAGCCCCGGCCGGCCGTACGCCCCGTCCCCGAGGGCCCCGCCGTGCCGCTCCACCGGCCGACCCGGGAGGAGATCGCGGCGCACGACCCGTCCCTCACCACGGCGATCGAGACCCGGCGGTCCATCCGGGGCTACGGCGACCAGGAGATGACCGCCCGCCAGCTGGGCGAGTTCCTCTACCGCGTCGCCCGCGTCCGCGCCCACTACACGCCGGAGCCCGGCAGCGACCGCGACGAGGTGGTCTCCCGCCCCTACCCGAGCGGCGGCCAGGGGTACGAGCTGGAGCTGTACGTCACCGTGCGGCGCTGCGAGGGGCTGGCACCCGGCATCTACTACTACGACCCCGTCGGCCACCGGCTCGTCCTGCGGAACGAGGAGGAGGCCGACCGGGAGTCCCTCTTCCACGTGGCCTCGCGGGCCACCGGCATGGAGGCGCGCCCCGACGTCCTCGTCACCGTCACGGCCCGCTTCCAGCGCATGTCGTGGAAGTACCGGGCCATCGCCTACGCGACCACGCTCCGGCATACGGGCGTGCTCTACCAGACGATGTACCTGGTCGCGACGGCCCTCGGCCTCGCCCCGTGCGCGCTGGGCAACGGCGATGCCGACATGTCCGCGCGGGTGCTCGGCCTGGACTACCTCCAGGAGTCCTCGGTGGGCGACTTCCTGCTCGGCAGCCGGCGCCCGGACGACTCCGTCGCAGGTGAGCCGGGGGAAGGGTGGCGGATGCTCAACAGCCCCGAGTGGTCCCTTCCCGAGAACCCCTGAGTCCTTCCGGCATGACGCCGGTTATTCCGGGCGTGATAAACGTCAGGCAGAGCCCGGAAAGGCTGGTGCGGGGGATGGCCGGTCAGCATTATTGGTGTTGCAGCCGAACGGTTGCCGAGAAGAATTCGGAAAGGAATTCAGAATGAGCATCGACGACATCAAGCAGGGCCAGGACGCGGACAAGGCGTTCGAGAACTTCGACGTCGACGAGCTGGAGACCCTCGAGGTCGCCCAGGGCGTGGCCCTCCCGGAGATGGGTGCCTCCAGCGGCTCGATCGGCACCTCGTCCTCCAGCTCCTCCACCTGCTCCGCCTGCTGAACATCCCCCAACCGAAACGCTGAAAGGAAACACACCATGAGCATCGACGACATCAAGAACGGCGACGACGCGGCCTTCGACAACTTCGACGTCGCGGAGCTGGAGACCCTCGAGGTCGCCCAGGGCGTGGCCCTCCCGGAGATGGGTGCCTCCAGCGGCTCGATCGGCACCTCGTCGTCGTCCTCCTCCACCTGCTCGGCCTGCTGACCGAGTAACCGGGGCTGAACGCACGACGCACGAAGGATGCGACCGCCCGGCTCAGGCCGGGTGGCGCATCCTCGCGTGCGTTTCGGTGCTTCCGGGGATTCCGGCGGAGTCCGGGGATTCCGGGGCGTCAGCCGCGCAGGGCCACGTGGAAGGACGAGGCCCACAGCACGACCGCCGCGCCCAGGCCCACCACCGTGCGGATCGTTTCCGCCGTGGTGCCGGCCGCCAGGACGACGAGCCCGACCAGGGCGACCGCCGTCAGGAAGATCGCGGTCCACTTGTACTGCCCCTGGTCGAAGAGGCGGGCGAGCGGGAAGAAGTGCAGGCCCACGACGAGGCAGATCCCGACCGGGATGAACTCGGGGTGACTTGAGGCGTTCGACGCGGCGATCACCGCGAAGATCGCCACCAGCTCGGCCATGTTGACCAGGCCGACCCCCCGGTTCCACTTCTCCGGCAGGCGGACCAGACGGGTCACCGGACCCGCGGTGCCCCGGAAGGCGAACACCACCGCGCCGGCGGTCACGACGGCGGCGACGACGCCGACCGCGACGGACACGGGCACCGCCGCTATTCCCGAACCGCCCGCGAAGGCCCATACGAGGGCGAAGACGGCGAGGACGATCGCGCCGCGACGGCGCAGATTACGCGTGAGTGCCAGGCACTCGGCGTCGGTGGTTTCCGTAGTCATGGCGCGGACCTTACAACGACGCTCCTCGATGATCCGACCGCGTTGTCTATTTTCAGCCAGTCAGACTCGGACCCGTCTCGAACGAAGCCGTGGCCCGAGCGTCACGGAAAGGGTGACACATGTCAGCCGGGATCCCTTTCCCCTATCGCCGCGCAATTCTCCGTCACATGATTGCGGCCGGAAGGCAAAGAAAGTCCAGGACGTTGTTCTCGAATTCTCGGAAGGTGCGAAAGCATGGGGGTTGATGCGCTGGAGCGCACTGCCGTGAAGCCGGATTCCGACGGCCTGACGGGAGTGCGGCTGCACACACGGATGCCGGTCACACCGGCCTGGCTCGCCCGGTACGTCGTACCGGTCGCCCGCGCGCTGAACGAGGCGGGCGCTCCCGCCGTCCAGCTGCGCCGCGGGTGGCTCCACGGGCCGCACGTCGACATCCTCGCCCGCGACGCCACCGGCGTCCCGGGCGGCGGCCCCGACTGGGAGGGCATCGCCCGGGCCCTGGACGCCGGCCCGCTCGACCCGCCCCGGGCCCTCACCGAGGAGACCTACCTCGACCAGGCCCGCGAGTTCGGCCGCCTGGAAGCCGTCCAGCCGCCCTACCTGCCGCTGCGCGAGCACGGCGCCGTCGAGCGGATCGAGCCCGGCGGCCGATACGGCGGGCAGGCCGGCGGACCCTCCGGAGCCACCGCCCGCGACCCGCGCCTCGACCGCTTCCGTACCGTCGTGCACGGGGCCCTGACCCCCGCGCTCCTGCGGACGATCGACGACCTCGCCGGCGAGCCCGGCTCCGGCACGCTCCGGCTCGCCGGCGAGGTCGTCG
>NZ_LIPQ01000467.1 GCF_001418135.1 Streptomyces aureus | reverse complement strand
CCCCACGGCCCGCCCGAGCAGCGTCGTCACCATGTACGCGTTGTACGGCACGGTCGCCAGCTCCTCCGATCCGCCCAGCACGTCCTGGAGGTACTTGGCACTCCAGTTGGAGACGGTCGAGTCCCCGATGTACGCGAAGGTCATCACCAGGCAGAGCGGCAGCAGCAGCTTGAAGGCGACACCACTCCCCTTACCGGCCCCCGAGTCCGCCACGCCCTCCACCCCGTCGCCCCCGGCCACGTACCACCGGCTCCCGACGAAGGCGAGGGGCAGCAGCACCGCCACCACCGGCAGGTAGGACACGAAGAGCGACAGATGCCAGTGCGCCCCCACCCAGGCAAGCGACGCTCCCGCGATCCCGCCGAGGCTGTACGAGGCGTGGAAGCCGAGCACGATGCTCCGCCCGTACGCCCGCTGGAGGCTGACCCCGAGCATGTTCATGGAGGCGTCGAGCGCACCGACCGCGAGCCCGAAGAGCCCCAGGGCCAGGACCGCGTGCCACAGCTGGTCCCCCACTCCCACGGAGAGCAGCGCCAGGAGCACGAACGGCTGAGCCCACCGCAGCACCACCGCGGCCCCCACCCGGGCGACGACCTTCTCGGTCATCACACTCGCGACACCGGCCAGGATCGGCACGGCGGCGAGGAAGGCCGGCAGCAACGCGTCCGAGATCCCGTACCGGTCCTGGATCGCCGGTATTCGGGTCACGAGCAGGGCGAAGGTCACCCCCTGCACAAAAAAGCTGACCGCCAGGGATCCCCGCCCACGCCGCAACCGCGCATCCGTCATGGCGGCACAGCGTAGGGCCGGAACCTACCCGGGGGTAGGTGGATCACAGTCCCAATATCGCCGGCAGCTCGTCCATGGCCCCGAAGAACCCCTCGGCACCCGCGAGCTTCTCCTCGGGAGTCATCGCGGTGAACCCGTACACGTCCATCCCGGCCGCCACGGCCGCCTGCACACCGAGCCGGCTGTCCTCGACCACCACACACCGCTCGGGCGCCACCCCCATCCTGGAGGCGGCGTGGAGAAACAGATCGGGCGCCGGCTTCCCGCGGCCGACGTCCTCGGCGCTGAAGACGAGCTCGTCCGGGA
>NZ_LIPQ01000466.1 GCF_001418135.1 Streptomyces aureus | reverse complement strand
CCGCTCCACGGCACGGCGTTCCCGGGGAGAACGCCGTGCCGTGGAGCGGCTGGTTCAGGTGGATCGGTTCAGGTCCGTTCGGGCGCGTGGGCTCCGGCCGTGTGTGCTCGGGCCGCCGCGTGTGCTCCGGCCGTCTGTGCTCCGGCGTGTGCTCGGGCCGTGTGTGCTCGGGCCGCGTGTGCTGCGGCCGTCCGTGCTCGGGCCGCGTGTGCTGCGGCCGCCCGTGCTCGGGCCGCGCGGGCTCCGGCCGCCCGTGCTCGGGCCAGCCGAGGACGGGTCAGCCGAGGACGGCGAGGGCGTCGATCTCGATGAGGAGGCCCTCGGGCAGCCCGACGTAGACGGTGGTGCGGGCGGAGGCGGGGGCCTTGAGGCCCTGCTCCTCGAAGTACTGGTTGTAGATCGCGTTCATCTCGGCGAAGTGGTCCACGTCCGTCAGGTAGACGCGCGTCATCATCACGTCGTCCCAGCTCGCGCCGCCTTCCTCCAGGATCGCCTTGACGTTGGCGAAGGTCTGGAGGGTCTGCTCGCGCAGGGTCGGGCCGGCGACGGTCGGGGGCCGGCCCTCGACGGCGGGCAGGAAGCCGACCTGGCCGGCGACCTGGAGGATGTTGCCCTTCTTCACGCCGTGCGAGAACTTCGCGGGCGGGGCGGTGTGGGTGGCGGGGGTGAGGGCGGTCTTCTCGGTCGACTTGTCGAGGTTCTGGTCGGTCATGCGCTGTCCTTGCTCGGGGAGGTGCCGGAGTACTCCCGGCTGATGGCGTCCGCGGTGCGGCGCACCTGCGGGAGGAGGGAGAGGAGTTCCTCGGCCGTGACGACCACGTTGGGCGCCGAGACCGACATGGCGGCGACGACGCGCCCGTCGGCGCCGCGGATGGGCGCGCCGACGCAGTTGATGGACTCCTCGTGGCCGCCGAGGTCGGTGGCCCAGCCCTGTTCGCGTACGGTCGCCAGCTCCTTGAGGAAGGCGGTGGCGTTCGGGGTCGAACGGGGCGTGTACGGGGGGTAGTCGAGCTTGCCGGCGAGGGCGCGGCGCTCGGGCTCGGGCAGGTCGGCGAGGAGCAGCTTGGCGACGGCCGCGACGGTGATCGCGACGGGCTTGCCGATGCGCGAGTACATGCGGACCGGGTAGCGGCTCTCGACCTTGTCGATGTACAGGACCTCGCCCTCCTCGTAGACGGCGAGGTGGATCGTGTGCCCGATCCGTTCGTTGAGCGCGGCGAGGTGGGGGTGCGCGATCTCGCGGATGTCGAGGTTCTCGACGGCCTCCTGCGCGAGTGCGAAGAGGCGGGCGCCGAGCCGGTACCGCTGGTCCTGCTGGCGGTAGACGAGGCCGTGCTCGTGCAGGGTGCGCAGCAGCCGGAGGGCGGTGGACTTGTGGACTCCGAGCCGGTCGGCGACCTGTCCGAGGTCGGCGGGACCCTGCGCGAGCAAGGGCAGGATGCTGAGTGCCCGGTCGACGGTCTGGCTCATGGTGTACGTCCCTCCTGGTCGTCCCCCGTCCAGCCGGGGCCGAGCTGAAGTGTGCCCCAGGCGGTCGGGGCGAGGGCGGCGAGTCGGTCGGCGTGGGCGCGGCGGGGAGGCGCGGCCAGGTCGCCGGGAACGGTGAGGGCGGCGGCGGCGAGCAGGTGGCCGTGCCGGAGGCGGGCGGTGGCGTCGAGTCCGCGGAGGGTGGCGGAGAGGAATCCCGCGGCGAAGGCGTCTCCGGCGCCGACGGCGGCGACGACGTCGACGCGGGGGGCGGGCACGTGCACGACGGTGTCGGTTCCGGGGGCGGTGCGTTCGTGGACGGTCGCGCCGTCGGCGCCCCGTTTCACGACGAGGACGGCGGGTTCGGGGAGGGCCGCGCGGATCGCGGCCGGGTCGCCGAGGCCCCAGGCCTGTTCGGCCTCGTCGGCGCCGACGAAGACGAGGTCGGCCCGGCGGGCGAGCTCCAGGAGGACGGGGCCGGCGCCGGCGGCGCCGTCGCGCCACAGTCCGGGGCGGCAGTTGACGTCGAAGGAGACGAGGGGGCGGCCCTCCCGGGGCGCGGTGAGGGTGCGCATGAGGGCGAGGCAGTCGTCGGAGAGGGCGGCGGTGATGCCGGTGAGGTGGAGGACGCGGGCGTCGGCGACGGTCTCGTACGGCACGGTCGCGGGCGACATCGCGGAGGCGGCCGATCCGGCGCGGTAGTAGACGACCTCGTGGGCTTCGGTGGCGCGGTCGGCGGCGGTGCGGAAGTAGACGCCGGTGGGGCGCCGCGGGTCGCGGTCGACGGCGGTGACGTCGACGCCGTGGGCCCCGATGGTCTCGACGAGGTGGTCGCCGAATCCGTCCCGGCCGACCCGGCCGACCCAGCGGGTGCGGTGGCCGGCGGCGGCCAGGGCGCAGGCGACGTTGGACTCGGCGCCGCCGATCGCGCGCTCGAAGGCCGGTACGTCGGCGAGGCGGCCCGGTCGGGAGGGAAGGAAGGTGACCATGGACTCGCCGAGGCACACGACGTCCACGGCGGGCGGTTCTCCGGCCACTCTGGCGCTCCCTTGCGGCTCTCGCGGGGTCCATTGACCCGGCCTTGGCCCGGATGCTAGACAGCATTGAGCGACATACGCAATGACTGTTGCATCCTTCGCAACGCATCGATGAGGAGGCCTCATGCCCGACCTGGCGAACGAGCGCGTCGACCACCGCTTCAAGGCCCTGCCCCCGGACGCCGAGGGCCTGACCGTCGGCGAGCTCGCCGCCCAGCGGCGCAACCTCTTCACCGGTGGCTTCACCACCCCCGTCCTCGCGCTCTCCGCCGAGTCCGTCGAGCACAACCTCCGCCTCCTGGAGACCTACGCCGAGCGCCACGGCCTGGCCTTCGCCCCGCACGGCAAGACCTCCATGGCCCCCCAGCTCTTCGGCCGGCAGCTGGAGCACGGCGCCTGGGGCATCACCGCCGCCGTGCCCCACCAGGCCCGCGTCTACCGGGCCCACGGCATCGCCCGGATCTTCCTCGCGAACGAGGTCGTCGACCCGGTCGCGCTCCGCTGGGTCGCCGGCGAGCTCGACGCCGACCCCGACTTCCGCTTCCTCTGCTACGTCGACTCCGTGCGCGGCGTCGAGCTGATGGACGGGGCCCTGCGCGCGGCCGGCGCCAACCGCCCCGTGGACGTCGTCGTCGAGCTGGCGGCCGGAGCGACGGGACGTACGGGCGTCCGGACGGAGGCGGAGTGCGCGGCCGTCGCCGACGCGGTCGCGGCCGCCCCCACCCTGCGGCTCGTCGGCGTCGCCGGGTACGAGGGCACGATGCCCGGGGCGGACGGCGAGCGGGTCCGCGAGTGGCTGCACCGGCTCGTCGGGCTCGCCGCCGACTTCGACAGGGCCGGCCGCTTCGACCCCGCCATCGGCGAGATCGTGGTGAGCGCGGGCGGCAGCGAGTGGTTCGACGCGGTCGCGGACGTGTTCGCAAAAATCCCCGGGCTCTCCCTGCCCGTTCTGAAGCTGCTGCGCTCCGGCGCGTACGTCTCGCACGACGACGGGCAGTACCGCGAGCGGACCCCCTTCAACCGGGTCCCGGAGGAGGGCGCCCTGGAGCCGGCGTTCCGCCTCTGGTCGCAGGTCGTCTCCCGGCCCACCCCGGAGCAGGCGTTCACCAACGCCGGCAAGCGCGACGCCGCCCACGACCTGCACCTCCCGGAGGCGCAGGTGGTCCGCGACGCCCGCACGGGCGAGATCCGTGCCGCCGACGGCCTGACCGTCACCGGCCTCTCCGACCAGCACGCCTGGGTACGGACGGAAGAGGGCGCCGATCTCGAGGTCGGCGACTGGCTCGGCATGGGTCTGTCCCACCCGTGCACGATCTTCGACAAGTGGCAGCTGATCCCGCTGGTCGAGGCGGACGGCACGGTCGTCGACTACATCCGCACGTTCTTCTAGAAGGAGTCGGTATGGACCTCGTCTTCCGCGACGCGGAGGTCGTCGACGGCACCGGCGGCGCCTCCTACCGCGCCGACGTGGCGATAGACGGCGGCCGGATCGCCGCGATCGTGAAGGAGGGCGCGGCGGCCGGCTGCCAGCGCCCCACCGCCCGCCGCGTCGTGGACGCCGAGGGCCTGGCCCTCTCCCCCGGCTTCATCGACATGCACGCCCACAGCGACCTCGCGCTGCTCCGCGACCCGGACCACAGTGCGAAGGCCGCGCAGGGCGTGACGCTGGAGGTCCTGGGCCAGGACGGCCTGTCGTACGCCCCGGTCGACGACCGCACGCTCGCCGAGGTGCGGAAGGCGATCACCGGCTGGAACGGATCGGGCGACGACATCGACTTCGACTGGCGCACGGTCGGCGAGTACCTGGACCGGCTGGACCGGGGCATCGCCGTCAACGCCGCGTACCTGGTCCCCCAGGGCACGGTGCGGATGCACGCCGTCGGCTGGGACGACCGCCCGGCGACGGAGTCCGAGCTGAACCACATGCGCCGGCTGGTCGCGGAGGGCATGGAGCAGGGCGCGGTCGGCATGTCCTCCGGCCTGACCTACACGCCCGGGATGTACGCGAAGGACGCCGAGCTCACGGACCTCTGCCGGGTCGTGGCGGGGTACGGCGGCTACTACTGCCCGCACCACCGCTCGTACGGGGCCGGCGCCCTCGAGGCGTACGAGGAGATGGTGCGGCTCACCCGGGAGGCGGGCTGCGCCCTCCACCTCGCCCACGCCACGATGAACTTCGGCGTGAACGAGGGCAGGGCCCCCGAACTCCTCGCCCTCCTGGACGAGGCCCTGGACGCGGGCTCGGACATCAGCCTCGACACGTACCCGTACACGCCCGGCTGTACGACCCTGGTGGCCGTGCTGCCGAGCTGGGCGAGCGAGGGCGGCCCGGAGGCGGTGCTCGCCCGCCTCCGGGACGACGAGACGGCGGAGCGCATCCGGCACCACCTGGAGGTCCTCGGCTCGGACGGCTGCCACGGCGTGCCGATGGACTGGGACACGATCGAGGTCTCGGGAGTGTCGGAGGCGACGCTCGCGGACTGGGTCGGCCGCCGGGTGGACGGCTGGGCGACGGCCCGCCGGCTCCTCCTGGAGGACCGGCTCGGCACGACGATCCTCCAGCACGTGGGCCACGAGGAGAACGTCCGGACGATCATGCGCCATCGGGTGCACACGGGCGGCTCGGACGGCATCCTCCAGGGCCTGAAGCCGCACCCGCGCGCGTACGGCACGTTTCCGCAGTACCTGGGCCGGTACGTTCGGGACCTCGGCGTCCTCACCCTGGAGGACTGCGTGGCCCACCTGACGTCCCGCCCGGCAGCCCGCCTGGGCCTGACCGACCGCGGCCGCATCCGTGAGGGCCACCGGGCCGACCTGGTCCTGTTCGACCCGCGAACGGTAGGAGCGGGAGCGACGTACGAGTCCCCGCGCACCCTCCCGACGGGAATCCCGCACGTCCTGATCAACGGCGAGTTCGTGATGGAGGACGGCAAGCGGACGTCGGCCCTGGCAGGCCGATCAGTCCGCCGCACGCGCTAGCGGGCGAAGGGGCGGCGGCGCCCCTTCGCCCCACGGGTCCCGCCGCATCCACACCAGGCCCAGCACCAGCACCACCCCCGCCACCACGAACCCGTACCAGGGCGTCCGCCCGTCCAGCGCCGTCTCGTACACGAGCGCCGCCGACAGCACCGCCGACACCTGCC
>NZ_LIPQ01000465.1 GCF_001418135.1 Streptomyces aureus | reverse complement strand
GGCCCCGTCACGGCGGTGCGCCGTACCCGCTCCGGCGACGCCTGGGAGAAGCGCACCGCCGTGACGGGGCCCTCGGCGAGCAGGTGGTGCGGGGCGGCGTACGTGATCTCGACGGTCACGACGTCGCCGGGGCGGACGTCCTCGTCCGGCTTGGTGAAGTGGACGAGCCGGTTGTCGGGGGCGCGGCCCGAGAGTCGGTCCGTGGCGCCGTCCTTGCGGCCCTCGCCCTCGGCGACCATGACCTCGAGGGTGCGGCCGACCTGCTTCTTGTTCTCCGCCCAGGAGATCTCCTCCTGGAGGGCGACGAGCCGCATGTAGCGCTCCTGCACGACCTCCTTGGGGATCTGGTCGTCCATGTCGGCCGCCGGGGTCCCGGGGCGCTTGGAGTACTGGAAGGTGAAGGCGTTCGCGAAGCGGGCCTCGCGGACGGCGTGCATGGTCTGCTCGAAGTCCTCCTCGGTCTCGCCGGGGAAGCCCACGATGATGTCGGTGGAGATGGCGGCGTGCGGGATGGCCGCGCGGACCTTCTCGATGATCCCGAGGAAACGCTCCTGCCGGTAGGAGCGGCGCATCGCCCGGAGGATCGTGTCCGAGCCCGACTGCATGGGCATGTGGAGCTGCGGCATCACGTTCGGCGTCTCGGCCATCGCCGCGATCACGTCGTCGGTGAAGTCGCGGGGGTGCGGGGAGGTGAAACGGACCCGCTCCAGGCCCTCGATCTGTCCGCAGGCGCGCAGCAGCTTGGAGAAGGCCTCGCGGTCGCCGAGGTCGGAGCCGTACGCGTTGACGTTCTGGCCGAGCAGGGTGATCTCGGAGACGCCCTCGGCGACCAGCGCCTCGATCTCGGCGAGGATGTCGCCGGGGCGGCGGTCCTCCTCCTTGCCGCGCAGGGCGGGGACGATGCAGAAGGTGCAGGTGTTGTTGCAGCCGACGGAGATCGAGACCCAGGCCGCGTACGCGGACTCGCGGCGGGTCGGCAGCGTCGAGGGGAAGGCCTCGAGCGACTCGGCGATCTCGATCTGGGCCTCCTCCTGCACGCGGGCGCGCTCCAGGAGGACGGGCAGCTTGCCGATGTTGTGCGTGCCGAAGACCACGTCGACCCAGGGGGCCTTGGAGACGATCGTCTCGCGGTCCTTCTGCGCGAGACAGCCGCCGACGGCGATCTGCATGCCGGGGCGCGTGGTCTTCATCGGGGCGAGCCGGCCGAGGTTGCCGTACAGCTTGTTGTCGGCGTTCTCGCGGACCGCGCAGGTGTTGAAGACGACGACGTCGGCGTCCCCGTCGGAGCCCTTGGGGGCCTTGACGTAACCCGCCTCTTCCAGCAGACCGGAGAGCCGCTCGGAGTCGTGGACGTTCATCTGGCACCCGTAGGTGCGGATCTCATAGGTCTTGGTGCCGTCAACGCTCACTGCGGTGCTCCGGTCGCTGCTGCTCGTCATGCGTCCAAGGGTAGGCGGTCCCCGGAGGGCCTCCGGCCGGACCGGAGAGCCGGACCCGGGAGCCGGACCGAGGAGCCGGGCCGGAGAGCCGGGCCGGAGAGCCTGCTCCCGCCGCGGAGCCGGGCTGGGCAGCGGGACCGCGGAGCCCGGTCCCGCCGGGAGTCGGCCGCGCACCCGGGTCCCGCCGTGGGCCGGCCGCGCACCCGACCCTGCGGTTTTCCGCAGGACCGGACGTACGGAGAACCGCACCGGGGTGGGCGGGAACCCTCATACCGGCGTCGAGCCGCGATTCCTAGGTTCGAGGGAGAAGAGCGGAGCACCCGCCCCGCACCCTCCCGGCCGGCTTGGAGTCCTGTCATGAACCTCGACCTCACGACCATGGCGATCGCCCGGCAGTCCGCCGACGGCGTCGCCGGCTGGGCCGCCGGCCTCGTCGACACGATGGGGGGCCCCGGAGCCGGCCTCGCCATCGCCCTGGAGAACCTCTTCCCCCCGCTGCCCAGCGAGGTGATCCTGCCGCTGACCGGTTTCGCCGCCGGCCAGGGGGTGCTGAGCCTGGCCTCCGCGCTGTTCTGGACGACGCTCGGTTCGGTGGTCGGCGCGGTGGCCCTCTACTGGATCGGGGCGCTCTTCGGCCGGGACCGGATGCACGCGGTCTGGCGGAAGCTGCCCCTGGTGAAGTCCTCGGACCTGGTCCGTACCGAGGAGTGGTTCTCCCGGCACGGCACCAAGGCCGTCTTCCTCGGGCGCATGGTGCCGATCTTCCGGAGCCTGATCTCGGTGCCCGCCGGTGTCGAACGGATGCCGATGCCGCTCTTCGTCATGCTCACCACGCTCGGCAGCCTCGTCTGGAACAGCGTCCTCGTGATGGCCGGCTACTGGCTGGGCGACCGCTGGGACCTCGTGGAGACGTATGTGGGGGTCCTGTCGAAGGCGGTGCTCGTCATGGCCGTCGTCGCCGTCGTGGCCTATGCGGCGGTCCGGCTGCGCGCCCGCGGCCGGGCAGCCCAGCACCGTCGCGCGTCGTGACCCGCGGCTCCCGCCCCACCGGTACGGCACCGCCTCCCGCACGGCCCTGGCGATCTTGCCCGGGTTGTGCGGGCGCAATAGTGTCGGGCCCCGTGCATGGGGGCGGGGATTCAGCGGCTACCGGGACCGGCGCGGCTGTGGGCGGGTCCGCCACCCGCACGACCGTCCCGTCCTGGCTCCGCCGCGGCATCGGGACCCTCCTCGGCTGCGCGACCGCGCTGCTCGGCGCCCTCTACTTCCTCGTCGCCGGTACGGCCCTGGGCCCGTTCCTGCTCTGGCCGCGCACCCGCTCCAGCGCCCTGGGGATCCTGATGGCCGGCGCCCGGCGCCTGGTCACCGTCGAACGGGTCCGCCGCTCCGCCTTCTTCGGCGATCTCTTCCCCGGGCACTACGAGTCATCGGACCAGAAGATCCTTCGCTACCTCGCCGTCCGCAGTTACACGGGACTGCTCTGCGCGGTCGTGATCGCGCTGCTCGTCCTCGGCGCCGTCCTGGCCGGCATCCTGGCGTACGGCGCGGGACGGGGCACGCTCGACTGGGACGAACTGCTCACCCAGGTCCTGCTCGGCGGTGTGCTCCTCTTCCTCGACATCCAGGGGCTGTACGCGCTGGCCGCGCTCGACGCCCGTACCGCCCGGGAGTGCTTCGGCCCCTCCGAGCGGGAGCTGCTCCAGCGCCGTATCGACGAACTCGCCGCCAGCCGGGCCGCCGTCGTCGAGGCCGTGGACGCCGAACGGCGGCGCATCGAGCGCGATCTCCACGACGGGGTGCAGCAGCGCCTGGTGGCGCTGGCCATGCTGATCGGGCGGGCCCGCCGCGGCCGTCGTCCCGAGCAGGCCGACGCGCTGCTGCTCCAGGCGCACGAGGAGTCCCAGGGCGTGCTGACCGAACTGCGCGAGGTGGCCTGGCGGGTGTACCCGTCGGCGCTCGACAGCCTCGGGCTCGAAGAGGCGATCGGCGGCGTCGCCGAGCGGAGCGGCATCCCGCTGCGGACCCGTTTCGAGGTCCCCGCGCCGCTGCCCCGGCCGGTCGAGACGGCCGCCTACTTCGTGGTGTCGGAGTCCGTGACGAACGCGGCCAAGCACTCCTCGGCCTCGGCGATCTCGGTGACCGTGACCCTCGACGGGGCGCGGCTCACCGTACGGGTCGAGGACGACGGCACGGGCGGCGCGAACGAGGCCGGCAGCGGGCTGGCCGGACTGCGCAGCCGGGTGGCCGCGCTCGACGGCGTGCTGCACATCCACAGCCCCCTCGGGGGACCGACCACGATCACCGCGGAGCTGCCGTGCGCGTAATCCTTGCCGAGGACTCGACCCTGCTGCGTGAGGGCCTGGTCAGGCTGCTCGCCGAGGAGGGCCACGAGGTCCTGGCGGCGCTCGGGGACGCGGTGACACTGCTCAAGGAGGTCGAGGAGCGGCGGCCTGACGTCGTCGTCGTCGACATCCGGATGCCCCCGACCCATACGGACGAGGGGCTGCGGGCGGCCGTCGAGATCCGCGAGCGCTGGCCCGAGGTGAGCGTGCTCGTGCTCTCGCAGCACATCGAGCGCCACTACGCGGCCAAGCTCCTCGCGTCCAACGCCGAGCGGGTCGGCTATCTCCTCAAGGACCGGGTGGCACAGGTCGAGGAGTTCCTCGACGCGCTGGAGCGGATCCATGCCGGCGGGGCCGCCATCGACCCGGAGGTCGTAAGGCAGTTGGTCATCCGGACCACCCACGGGGATCCGCTCGCGCGGCTGACGCCCCGGGAGCGGACGGTCCTGGAGGCGCTCGCGGAGGGGCACACGAACGCGGCCATCGCGCAGAAGCTGCACATCTCGCTGAGTTCGGTGGAGAAGAACCTCAACACCGTCTTCGACAAACTGGAGCTGACCCACACGACCGGCTACAGCCGGCGGATCCTCGCGGTGCTCCGCTATCTGGAGTCGTAGCGCCGGAATTCCCGTCCAGGCGTTACGGGAAACCGCACCGGTTTACCTCGTACTCCCGTCATTCCGCCGTGAATAGCGTTTCTCCCGTCGCGCAGACGCGAAGCCAACGGGAGGGAACCGCACATGCGAAGGAAACCGGCGACGGTACGGATCGCTCGATGGAGTGCCACGCATCCGTGGTCCGCCATCGGGCTGTGGGTGGTCTTCGTCGCGCTCTGCCTCCTCCTCGGCGGAGCCGCCGGAACACAGCAGATCAGCGACGAGGAGTCGGGGGTCGGCGAGTCCGGCCGCGCCGGCCGGATCACCGCCTCGGGGCAGTTCACCGAGAAGCCCGAGGAGAACGTGCTCATCACCGCCACGAGCGGCGGAAGGCTCGACGTCACCACCGCGCGGAAGGCCGCCGCGGAGCTCGCCGGGAGGATGAAGGCCCTGGCCGAGGTGGAGAGCGTCGGCGGCGCGGTCCCCTCCGCCGACGGCAAGGCGCTGCTGCTCCCGGTGATCATGAAGGGCGACACGGAGAACGCCGACACCCGGGTCCAGCCGCTGCTCGACGCGAGCGCGGCCACCGAGAAGGCCCACGAGGGCATCAGGATCGACCAGATCGGCACCGGTTCCACCGCCAAGGGGCTCGGCGAGACCCTCGGCGAGGACTTCAGGAAGGCCGAGCTGATCAGCCTTCCGCTGACCCTGCTGATCCTGCTCGTCGTCTTCGGCGCGATCATCGCCGCCGGGGTGCCGGTCCTGCTCGCCCTGTCCAGCGTCGGCGCCGCGATCGGCCTGTCGACCCTCGCCTCGCACGTCCTGCCCGAGACCAGCGCCGTCAGCAACGTCATCCTGCTCATGGGCATGGCCGTCGGCGTCGACTACTCGCTCTTCCATCTGAAGCGGGAACGTGAGGAACGCCGGAAGGGCGCCTCGCACCTCGACGCCATCGAGATCGCCGCCGAGACCTCGGGGCACACGGTCGTCGTCTCCGGTATCACCGTCATCGTCTCGATGTCCGGCCTCTACCTCGCCCAGGAGGCCACGTTCGCCTCGCTGGCCACCGGGTCGATCATCGTCGTGGCCGTCGCCGTCCTGGCCTCCCTGACCGTGCTTCCCGCGCTCCTCGCCAAGCTCGGCCACTGGGTCGACCGGCCCAGGGTGCCGCTCCTGTGGCGGCTCACCACGCGCTCCACCGGGTCCCGGTTCTGGCCCGTGCTTCTGCGCCCCGCGCTCGTACGGCCGGCGCTCACGCTCGTGGTCTCCGTCGGCGCCCTGCTCGCCCTCGCCCTGCCGGCCCTCGACATGCGGCTGAAGCAGCCCGGGTCCGACGATCTGTCGCGCGACATCCCCGTCGTCCGGGCCATGGACCGGCTGACCGCGGCCTTCCCCGGCGAGGGCACCGTGCACCAGGTGGCCGTGCGGGCCCCCGCCGGGCGGGCCGACGAGGTCGAGGCCGCGCTCAGGGCCCTGCTGCGCCGCACCGAGGGGCGGGAGCTGTTCGCCCACGACCGCACGCCCACGATCCGTGCGTCGGCCGACAAGCGCGTGCACACCGTCGCCGTCGGCACCCCGCACTCACCGAGGAGCGAGGGGGCACGCGAGTCCCTCGAACTGCTGCGGGCCTGGGTTCCCGAGGCGATCGCCCCCGTCCAGGGCGCCGAGGGCGCGGTCGGCGGCAAGGTGGCCCAGGGGGTCGACTTCACCGGTCACCTGAAGGACCGGATGCCGTGGGTGGTCGGCTTCGTCCTGCTGCTGACCTTCGTCACCGTGGCCGTCATCTTCCGCTCCCTCGCCGTGGCGCTCTCCGCGATCCTCCTGAACCTGTTGTCGGCGGCGGCCTCCTTCGGCGTCCTCGTCGCGGTCTTCCAGCACACCTGGGCCGAGGGCGTGCTCGACTTCCACAGCTCGGGGGCGGTCGTCTCCTGGCTCCCGCTCTTCCTCTTCGTGGTGCTCTTCGGACTCTCGATGGACTACCACGTGTTCGTCGTGAGCCGGATCCGCGAGGCCGCCCTGGACGGCGCAGGCGTCCGCGACGCCGTCCGCGAAGGCATCACCCGCTCCGCCGGCGTCGTCTCCGGCGCGGCGATCGTCATGGTGGCCGTGTTCTCCGTCTTCGGCACGCTCAGCATGGTGGAGTTCAAGCAGCTGGGCGTCGGCCTGGCGGCGGCGATCCTGCTCGACGCGGTGGTGATCCGGATCTTCGTCCTGCCGGCCCTGATGACGGCCCTCGGCCGGTGGAACTGGTGGCCGGGCGGCCGCGGCCCGGGATCGCGCGGCCGGCACGCGGCCGGCTCCGACGAGGTCCGGCAGACGCGCCCGCCGGTGCCGGTGGGGGAACCTGTGGGAATACCGGTGGGGGAACGGCAGCGGTAGGCGACGCCGGCGCCTGGCGAGGCCCGCTCGGGTGTCGGGGGCGCACCGGGCGAGGCTCGCTCCGGGTGCCGGGGCGCCCGGGCGAGGCCCGCTCCGGGTACCGGGGCGTGGGGCGGTCACCCGCCCCACCCGGCGGGTTCATCCCCGCCACTCGGCGAGGACCTCCTCCGTGTGCTCGCCGGGGAGGGGTGCGCGGCTCGGGACCTCGGCGGGGGTGCGGTCGAAGCGGGAGGGCGGGGGGGGCTGGAGGGTGGCGCTGTCGCCGACCGCCACGAAGGCCCCGCGGGCGGCGAGTTGGTGGTGCGCGGCGGCCTCCGCGGCGGTGAGGACCGGGGCCACCCCCGCGTCCACGGCGTCGAAGAGCTTCACCCAGTGCTCGCGGTCCCGGGTCGCGAAACGGGCCGCGATCAGCTCGCGCAGCGCCGGCCAGGCCGCCGGGTCGGAGCGGTCCGGGAGTCCGCCGTCCCCGGGGGGGG
>NZ_LIPQ01000464.1 GCF_001418135.1 Streptomyces aureus | reverse complement strand
GACGGTACGCGGGCGCAGGCCGCGACGCGGGGCGCGGAGTCCCTGCGACCCGGCGGCGTGAGGCACGGAAGGACCGTGGGCGGCAGCGTGGTCTCCGGCGGTGGCCCTGTGACCGGTGCCGGCCGCGCGTCCCGCGCCCGCGATGTGTCCGGCGGCGGCCGGCACCGGTCACAGGGCCACCGCCGGAGACCACGCTGCCGCCCACGGTCCTTCCGTGCCTCACGCCGCCGGGTCGCAGGGACTCCGCGCCCCGCGTCGCGGCCTGCGCCCGCGTACCGTCCGCGCCAAGATCGTCTCGCTCCTGATGGTCCCGGTCGTGTCGCTCCTCGCGCTGTGGGGCTTCGCCACCGTCACCACGGCCCAGGACGTCGCCCGGCTCCGCCAGCTCCAGCGCGTCGACGCCGAGATCCGCGAGCCGGTGACGGACGCCCTCGCCGCCCTCCAGGACGAACGGCGCGCCGCCGTACGGCAGATCGCGGCCCCAGGCGCCGCCCGCGCCGCCGAGCTCAAGGACCGGATCCGCCGCACGGACGAAGCCGTCGACCGCCTCCGCCTGAACGACACGCACACCATCGGCGACACCGGGGACCTCCCAGGCGACGTCGGGGAGCGGGTCAGCGCCTTCGTCGCCAAGGTCGCCGGCCTCGCCCGGCTCCGTACCGCCGCCACCGACGGACGCGCCGACGGGAACCAGGTGTACGAGGAGTACACCGCGGCGGTCTCCGCCGCCTTCGCCGTCGGCGGCGCCCTCACCGGCATCCAGGACACCCAGCAGGGCTCCGACGCGCGCGTACTCCTGGAATTCGGCCGGGCCGGCGAGATGCTGTCCCGCGAGGACGCGCTGCTCACCACCGCCCATCTCACCGGCCGGTTCTCGGAGGAGGGGCTCCGAGCCTTCTCCGGCGCCGTCGAGACCCGGCGCACCCTCACCGCCTCCGCCACCGCCGACCTGCCCGCCGCCGAACGCGCGGCGTGGGACCGGCTCGCCGCCGGCGGAGACCACACCCGGCTCACCCGGGCCGAGGACCGCATCCGCGCCGAGAGCCCCGGCCGCACCGCCGCCCAGGCGGTCCCCAGCGCCGACTGGGACGACACCCTCGCGGCCGTGCGGAACGGACTCACCGCGATCGAGACGGACGCCCGCACCGCCGCGGCCGACCGCACCGACCCCTTCGCCGGCGGTGTCCTCACCGCGAGCGGCGCGGCGGTGCTCCTCGGCCTCGCTGCCGTCGCCGCCTCCCTCGTCATCTCCGTCCGGATCGGCCGCGGCCTCGTCGTCGAACTCGTCAGCCTCCGCAACTCCGCCCTCGGCATCGCGCGCGGCAAACTCCCCGCCGCCATGCGCCGGCTGCGCGCCGGGGAGGAGATCGACGTCCAGGCCGAGGCCCCGCCCGGTCCCGTCTCCCAGGACGAGATCGGCCAGGTCGGCGAGGCCCTCACCACTGTCCACCGCGCGGCCCTCTCCGCCGCCGTCGAACGCGCCGAACTCGCCAGCGGCATCTCCGGCGTCTTCGTCAACCTCGCCCGGCGCAGCCAGGTCCTCGTCCACCGCCAGCTCAACCTCCTGGACAGCATGGAGCGGCGCGCCGACGACCCCAACGAACTCGGCGACCTCTTCCGGCTCGACCACCTCACCACCCGGATGCGCCGTCACGCCGAGAGCCTCATCATCCTCTCCGGCGCCGCCCCCGGCCGAGCCTGGCGGGTGCCCGTCCCCCTCACCAACGTCGTCCGCGCCGCCGTCTCCGAAATCGAGGACTACGCGCGCGTGGAGGTGCGCCGACTCCCCGAAACGTCCGTCGTCGGCGGCGCCGTCGCAGACCTCACCCACCTTCTGGCCGAACTCATCGAGAACGCGGCCCAGTTCTCCCCGCCCCACACCAAGGTCCGGGTCAGCGGCGAGCCCGTCGGCAACGGGTACGCCCTGGAGATCGAGGACCGGGGACTCGGCATGGGCAAGGAGACCCTCGCCGAGGCGAACGCCCGCATCGCCCAGTCCGAGGCCCTCGACCTCTTCGACAGCGACCGGCTCGGCCTCTTCGTGGTCAGCAGGCTCTCCTCCCGCCACGACATCAAGGTCCAGCTGCGGACCTCCCCGTACGGCGGCACCACGGCCGTCGTGCTGCTCCCGACCGATCTCCTCCAGGGGGCCCTGCCCCCGGGCCGCAGCGCGGGCGCGACCGGCCACGGAAGCGACACACCCCACGCCGGAACCCCGCAGGTACGCGATCCCCGCACGCCCGCCCCCGACCGGGGAGAGCCGGGCGCGGACCACCGGCAGAGCGGCGACGACCGGAGGACGGGCGACCGGTTCGGCACCGGAGGTCTCGGCACCCACCGCCTCGGCTCCGACCCCCGCACGGACGACGCGCGCGCCGCACGCGAACGCGAGGAGGCGCAGCGCGCCGAGGCCCGCCGCTTCGGCCGTCCCCAGGTGTCCCGTCCGCCGGCGCAGGCCGGTCCGCCGGCCCCCGGCCCCGGGGGAGGCGCCCCCGCCGGGCCCGTTCCGGCACCGCGCAGGACCGCCCCGCAGCCACCGCCACCGGGGGGCACCCGGCCCGGGATCCTGCCCAGGGAGTCGACGAGCGGCTCCCGGCCGTCGGCCCCGCCGCCGGCTGCCCCGTCCCAGCGCCCGCAGTCCCTGCCGCGGCCGACCGCCGTGCCCGCGCTCGCGGCGCCCGCGGAGCCCGGGCCGCCGCCCGCCGGGGTCACCGAACTGCGGCGCCGCGGGCCCTCCGTACCGCCGCCGGCGCGGCAACAGCAGCCCGGCACGCCCGCGGGTGCCACGGGTCCCGGCACCCTCGCGGGTGGCACAGGTCCCGGCACGCCCGCGGGTGCCACGGGCCCCTCAGGTGCTGCGGCCCGTCACGCCGGACACGGCGACGACGCGGAGGCGGAGGGCGAGCTGCCGCGCCGCGTGCGGCAGGCGAGCCTGGTCCCGCAGCTACGGGAAGCGCCCGCCTCGGCACCGGTGTTCGTACCGGCCGAGCCGGGCACGGACGCCCGCACCCCGGAAGTCGTACGGGACCGCATGGCGGCCTACCGGGACGGCTGGCAGCGGGGCGGCGGCGCGGCCCCGGGCAGCAGACGCCCCCTCGGCACCGGCACCGGTCACGCACCCGGCCACGGCACGACCCCCCTCGACGACCCCCGCCCCGAAGGAGACCAGTCATGATCGACCACGAGAGGATCTCCCACCACCGGTCCGGCGAGCTCGACTGGCTCCTCGACGACCTCGTCATGCGGGTCCGGGAGGTCCGCCACACCGTGGTGCTCTCCAACGACGGACTCGCCGTCGGGGCCTCCAACGGGCTCAGCCGCGAGGACGCCGAACACCTCGCCGCCATCGCCTCCGGCTTCAACAGCCTCGCCAAGGGGGCGGGCCGCCAGTTCCACACGGGCGGTGTCCGCCAGACCATGGTCGAGATGGACGACGGCTTCCTCTTCGTCGCCGCGGCGGGGGACGGCTCCTGCCTCGCCGTCCTCAGCTCGGTGAGCGCCGACATCGGCCTCATCGCGTACGAGATGGCCCGCCTCGTCAAGCGCGTCGGCGAGCACCTGCACACCCCGCCGCGGCTCACGGTGACCCCGCCGACCGTCGGCTGACCCGGAGAAGGCCCATGAACGAGGACAGCACCGGCGGCGGCCCGTCCGTGCCGGGCAGTCAGTGGTACGACGCCGACGCCGGACCGCTCGTGCGCCCGTACGCGATGACCGGTGGCCGGACCAAACCGGGGCCCAGCAACGTACGGTTCGACCTCATCGCCCTCGTCGTCGTCGACGACGACCCGCCCGGACCGGCCGAGGAGTCCCTCCTCGGTCCCGAGCACCGGTCCCTGCTGGCCCTGTGCCGGGCCGAGACCCAGTCGGTCGCGGAGCTCTCCGCCGACGCCGACCTGCCCGTCGGCGTCGTCCGGGTCCTCCTCGGCGACCTCCTCGAATCGGGCTTCGTACGCGTCAGCCGGCCCGTACCGCCCGCACAGCTCCCCGACGAAAGAATCCTGAGGGAAGTAATCGATGGCCTACGAGCGCTCTGAGAGCACCGGCGCGGACGACGGCGCGGACACCACCGCCCTCGCCCTGAAGATCCTGGTCGCCGGTGGATTCGGCGTGGGCAAGACCACCCTCGTCGGCGCGGTCAGCGAGATCCGGCCGCTCCGCACCGAGGAACAGCTCAGCCGTGCCGGGGAGTCGGTCGACGACACCGGGGGAGTCGACCAGAAGACGACCACGACCGTCGCCATGGACTTCGGCCGCATCACCATCCGCTCCGGGCTCTCCCTGTACCTCTTCGGGACGCCGGGCCAGGACCGGTTCTGGTTCCTGTGGGACGAGTTGTCACAGGGTGCCCTCGGGGCCGTCGTCCTCGCCGACACCCGGCGGCTCGAGGACTGCTTCCCGGCCGTCGACTACTTCGAGCACCGGAAGATCCCGTTCGTCGTCGCCGTCAACTGCTTCACGGGCGCGCGTACGTACGGCGCGGCCGACGTCTCCCGCGCACTCGACCTGGACCGGGGCACGCCCGTGGTGCTCTGCGACGCGCGCGACCGCGACTCCGGGAAGGAGGTGCTCATCCGGCTCGTCGAGTACGCCGGGCGGATGCACACCGCCCGGCTCCTCGACACGGTGGGCTGAGCCGCCGTACCGCGCCCCGGGCCGGTCAGTCGGCCACGCCGGCCTGGGCGATCACCTTCTGGATGCGTACCCGGACGAGGAGTTCGCCCGGGACCGCGTTGCGCTCCCCGAACTCGTCCGCCCGGTCCGCGCCCATGTACCGGGCACCGATCAGGCCAGCCCAGTGGCGCAACTCCACCGGGTCCTCGCTGAGTTCGGCGCGACCGCTGAGCGAGACGAAGGCGAACGGCGGAGTGTCGTCGTCGACGCACAGGGAGACCCGTCCGTCGCGCGCGAGGTTGCGGCCCTTCACCGTGTCCTTGCCCGTGTTGAACACGAACTCGTCCCCGTCCAGGAGGAACCAGATCGGTACGACGTGCGGACTGCCGTCGTCGCGCACGGTCGCCAGCTTGCCGGTACGGGTCCCCTCGGACACGAAGGTCCGCCACTGAGCATCGGTCATCCTCGTCATGCCCCCATCCTGCGGCACGCGCGGGCGTGGTGCAGTGCTTGCCCTGTTCACGACAGTGCGTAAGGCTTGCGGCGATACGGCGGACCACTGCGGCACGGCGACCACGGGGAACCGGGTCGTCTGGGCGCACCACCCAGGGGGAGGACCACTGATGGCGTTGGACAAGGGACTGGACTGGCTGCTCGACGACCTGACCCAGCGAGTCGGATTCATACGGCACGCCCTCGTGCTGTCGAACGACGGCCTGGTGACGGGCGCGAGCAGCGGACTCGCACGCGAGGACGCCGAACACCTCGCGGCCGTCTCCTCGGGCCTGCACAGCCTGGCCCGGGGCTCGGGCCGGCACTTCAGGGCGGGCCGGGCGCGCCAGACGATGGTGGAGTTCGACGAGGCGCTGCTCTTCGTGACGGCGGCGGGCGAGGGCAGCTGCCTCTGCGTCCTGAGCGCGGCGGAAGCGGACGTCGGCCAGGTGGCGTACGAGATGACGCTGCTGGTCAACCGCGTCGGTGAGCACCTCGGCGTGGCCGCCCGGCAGCCGGGGCGCCTGGAGGGCGGCCTGCTCTGACGCCCCTGCCGTCGTCCTGAGTTGTCCACAGGCGGTTTTCCACAGGTCGTGCGTGATTCGTCACTCTGCGTTACGTTCTCGGTGGTGGGTCGGAGCGATCCGCGACACGGAGAGAACACGGACGTACGGGGGAGGGCCACGCGATGACGGTGGACGAAGGGGCGCTGACGGCGACGGTGACGCCGGGTCGGGCCGCGCAGGAACTGGAGCTGGCGCGCGACGAGTTCCGGCTCGCGGTCCAGCTCGGCCTGGTGAGGACGGTGCCGGCGGGGGAGGGCGGACGGCGGCGGGTCGAGCGGGGCGAACTGGACCGGCTCAGGGCCGCGCCCGACTTTCCCGCCGGCCTGCGAGAACGGGTGCACGCGGTCGGCACGGCGGAGGCCGCGGCGCTCCTGGAGATCACCCCGGAGCGCTTCACCAGGCTGGCCCGGACGGGCCACGTCAGTCCCGTGCGGTTCTCCCTGAATCGCTATCGGGCGGTGGTCTGGACGTATCTCGCGCAGGAGGTCGCCGAATTCGGCCTCACCTGCCCGGCGCTGCTCACCGGACGACTGCCCATGGAACTCCGCGAACGGCTGGCCGCGCACGAGGACCTGCGACCCCGGAACTGGCGGGCCCGGCGGCTGGGCGTGCTCCTCCGCGCCACGGACGACCCCTGGGCACAGGCCGCCGCCATGGCCTCGATGCTCGACCCGGTCCAGGTGGCCGAGGTCGTCGACGACCCGTACGAGCGCGCCCATCTCGACCGGCTGCGCCCGCCGGCGCCGCCCGGAATGCCGGTGCGCGTGGCGGGCCGCGACATCGCCGAGCGGCTCACCAGGGCCGACGACCCGGACGAGATCCTCTGGCACCGGCTGAGCCTGGCCCTGGCGCTCGACGAGGCCCGGACGCGGCAACCCGCGCCGTATCCCGGTGGTTCGGGCGGGTCGGGCGGTTCGGGTGCGGCCGGAGAGCGGCCGGGTGCCGGGATGCCCGCGCCGATGCTCCGGCAGCCGGCTCCGACCGTGGCGCCCGCACTGCCCCTGCCGTCCCTCTCGCCCGTACCGGCCGTACCGGGCCTGTCGACAGCCGTACCGGTGGCTTCTGCTCCCGCCCCTGCTTCTGCTTCTGCTCAGGCTCCTGCTCCGGCGGGGCGGCCGACTGCGCTCGACCGTCCGCCGAGCCGTCCG
>NZ_LIPQ01000463.1 GCF_001418135.1 Streptomyces aureus | reverse complement strand
GGCCGCGGCGTTGCGCGGGAGGTCGCGCAGCGCCTGGGCGGCGCGGCGGTAGGCCTCGGGGGTGGGCGCGGAGCCCCCGGCGGGCAGCGCCTTGACGTCGCCGGCCGTACCGGACGCCGACTCCAGCGCCAGGACGCGGGCGCCTTCCAGCGCACTGGCCCGCTCGGTCTCGGCCGTGGCGTACCGGCGGAGCAGATCGGCGTGCTCACCACGGAGCCCGGCCAGCTCCACCCGCTTGGCGCGGAGCTTCGCGTCGAGCCGGGAGCGGAGCGCGCGGGCCTCTTCGAGGTCGGACTCCAGCTCGGCGACCCGTTCCTCGGACTTCCACTGGTCGGCGGTGCGGGCCCGGTCGAGTTCGGCGACCCGCAGTCCGGCGCTCCGGTCCCAACTGCGCATGAGGACGGCACCGGTGACGGCGGCNNACGGCTGCTCGCGGCCGCCGCGGCGGCCGCGAGCAGCCGTACGACGATCAGCTCACCGGGCAGCCAGGCGGCCGCGGCACACACGACCGCGGCGCCGGCGACCGCGGAGGGCGGCAGCAGCTTGTGCAGAGGCGGGGAATGGCGGTGGCGTCCACGTGGCATGGCCTGAAATTTACCGTGCGTAGGCGCCGTGTGGGGCGTCGGCCCGGCAATCTCTTGGCCACTTCTCGTCACCAGAAGTGGATATCCACCGTTCCGGTTCCGTTTCGCGCCGACGCCCCTCACCCGACGCCTACTTCTTGAGCAGCCCCTTCGTCTCCAGATACTCCTTGGCGACGTCCTCCGGCTTCGCCCGCTCGGCGTCGACCTTGCGGTTGAGTTCGGCGAGATCCGCTGTCGTCAGCACCTTGGTGATCTTGTCCAGGGCGGCGGCTATCTCAGGAGAACCGGCGTCCTTGGCGTTGACCACGGGCAGCACGTTGTCGGCGTTCTGCAGCTTCTTGTCGTCCTCGAGGAAGACCAGGCCGTAGCTGTCGACGGTGGCGTCCGTGGTGGTCGTCAGGACCAGCTGGTCCACCCCGTCCTTCACCGCCTGCTTGGCCTGTGGGGTACCGACGCCCTTGGGGTCGATCCCGGTCACGTCGATCCCGTACGTCTTCTTCAGGCCGGGCGCGCAGAAGGGCCGCACCGCGCATTCGTCACCGGCGGCGATCTTCACCTTCAGCTTCGAACCGCCGAGATCGGAAAGCGTCTTCAGCTTGTTCTTCTCGGCGAATTCCTTCGTCACCGCGAAGGCGTTCTGATCGACCGCCTCACCGACCGCGAGCACCTTCAGACCGCGCGGTTCGGCGAGCTTCCGCAGCGCCTCGACGGTGGCCGCCGCGTCACCTGAGGCGACCGGCTTGTCCTCGGGCGCCTTCGGGCCGTTCACCTTCGCGTTGAGGAATTCCGCGATGGTCGCGGCGTATTCGGGGACGACGTCGATCTCGCCCTTCTCCAGCGAGGGCTCGTACAGCTCGCGATTCTTCACCGTGGTGACGGACACGGAGTATCCGGCGTCCCGCAGCGCCTGGGCGTACAGCTCGGCGAGCACCTTGGCCTCGGTGAAGGCCGCGGCGCCGACGACCAGCGAGCCCTTCTCCGCGCCGCCGGAGCTCCCGGCGCCCCCGGAGCTTCCCGAGCCCTTCTTCTTGCCCTCCTCCAGGCTGTCGCCGCCGCACGCGGCCAGCGCGACGGTCAGCGCCGCCGTCCCCAGCACCGCGCCCGCGATTCGCGAGACCCTGTTCACGAGATCACCCATCCCCAGTCAGCGTTTGCCCAGTTGGTCGAATCGTTGATCGAGTCGTTGCCCGAAGTTCGGTGAGAGCAGCCGGTCCGCGCCCACCAGGACGCCCTCCACCAGGAGTGCCAGCAGGGCCACGAGGACCGCGCCCGCGACGACCTGCGCCGTGTCGTAGGTGGCGAAGCCGGCCGTGATGATCCGGCCCAGGCCGCCCTGGCCGACCATCGCCGCGACCGTCGCCGTGGCCACCACCTGCACCGCGGCCGAGCGCACGCCGGTCATCACCACCGGCCGTGCCAGCGGGAGTTCGACCTGCCGGAACAGCTGCCCGCCGGTCATCCCCATGCCCCGCGCGGCCCGTACCGCGGCCGCGTCCACCTCCCGCATCCCCACGTAGGCGTTGGTGAGGAGCGGGGGTATCGCGAACAGCACGAGGGCGACCACGGTCGGCACGTATCCGGCGTTCCGCAGGGGGGACACCATGAACAGGGCGAGGACCGCGAAGACGGGGATCGCCCGCCCCACGTTCGACACGTTCACCGCGAGGGCCCCGCCGCGGCCGAGGTGGCCGAGCCAGAGGCCCAGCGGCAGCGCGAGCGCCGCGGCGATCAGCAACGCCGCCCCGCTCACGTAGACGTGCTCGGCGAGCCGCTGTCCGATGCCCTCCTCACCCGCCCAGTGCGCGCCGGTGGTGAGCCAGCCCCAGGCGTCCGTCACCACGCCCATCTCACCCACCTCCCGGCGCGGTCCGTATCCGGGTCCACGGCGTGAGCAGCCGCTGGAGTCCCAGGAGCAACAGGTCGGCGGCGACGGCGAGCAGGACGCACAGCACCGAGGCGGCGAGCATCTGCGCCTTGAAGAAGGTGGGCAGCGCGTCCTCGATGAGGTTGCCGAGGCCGCCGCGTCCGACGACCGAACCGACCGTCGTCAGCGCGATCGTGGAGACCGTCGCCATCCGTATCCCCGCCATCAGCACCGGGAGCGCCAGCGGCAGTTCGACCTGCCACAGGAGGCGCAGCGAGCCGTACCCCATGCCCCGGGCGGCCTCCCGCGTCTCGGCGGGCACGGCGGCGAGTCCCGCGAGGGTGTTCCGCACGAGGATCGTCAGCGCGTACAGCACGAGGCCGGTGACCACGAGCGCCGACGAGAGCCCGAACAGGGGCAGCAGCAGGGAGAACATGGCGAGCGACGGCACCGTGTAGAGCAGGGTGGTCAGCCCGAGGACGGGTCCCGCGAAGCGGGGCCTGGCCCGGACGAGCAGCGCGAGCGGCACGGCGACGGCGAGCGCGATCAGCACGGACGCGGCCGTGATTCCCACATGCTGGAGCGTGGCGTCGCCCAACTCCCGGGAGCGGGTGCGCAGATACTCCCCGCAGATCCAGTCGTTCGTGACCAGACAGTTCGGCGCGCTCATCCGTCCCTCCCCCCGGGTCGTCGATCTTCCGAACGCGTGTCTGACGACCCTAACCCCCGCCACCGACAATCCCCGAGACCCGCCACAATGCGGCAACACGCCCTTCACACACCCCCGGCATCCAGGGGCCAGAATGGGGAACCATGATCCGGTTCGAGCACGTGACCAAGCGGTATCCGGACGGCACCACCGCCGTCGACGACCTCTCCTTCGAGGTGGCGGAGGGCGAACTCGTCACCCTGGTCGGGCCGTCCGGCTGCGGCAAGACGACCACGATGATGATGGTGAACCGGCTGGTCGAGCCGACCTCCGGCCGTGTCCTCGTCGACGGCCGGGACATCGCCGACGTCGACCCCGTCGCGCTGCGCCGCAAGATCGGCTACGTCATCCAGCAGGTCGGACTGTTCCCCCACCGCACGGTCCTCGACAACACCGCGACCGTCCCCGCCCTCCTCGGCTGGAAGAAGGCGGCGGCACGCGCGCGTGCGGCCGAACTCCTCGACCTCGTCGGCCTCGACCCGGCCGTCTACGGCTCCCGCTACCCCGCGCAGCTCTCCGGCGGTCAGCGCCAGCGCGTCGGCGTGGCCCGCGCCCTGGCCGCGGACCCGCCGGTCCTCCTCATGGACGAACCGTTCGGCGCCGTCGACCCGGTGGTCCGCGAGCGCCTCCAGAACGAGTTCCTCGCCCTCCAGGCCACCGTCCGCAAGACCGTCCTCCTCGTCACCCACGACATCGAGGAGGCCGTCCGCATGGGCGACCGCATGGCGGTCTACGGGCAGGGCCGCATCGAGCAGTTCGACGCGCCCGCGACCGTCCTCGGCGCCCCCGCCACCCCGTACGTCGCGGACTTCGTCGGCAGCGACCGCGGCCTGAAGCGGCTCGCGGTCACCCCTGTCACGGAGGCCGACCTCGAACCCGTACCGGCGGGAGGTCCCGCGGCGACGGGCAAGCCCGGGAGCCGGGACGGCGCCCCCGAGCCCGTCCCGCTCGGGACCTCGCTCAAGGACGCCCTCGCCGTGCTCCTCCAGCACGACACGGGCCGGCTCACGGTCACCGGCGACGACGGCCGGCCGCTCGGCGTCCTCACCCCCGAGGGCGTCCACCGCGCCCTGCGCCGGGCGTCGGCCCCGGCACCGGCTTCCTGAGCGGGGGTCAGGTCGCGCTGAGCTTGCCGCTCATCCAGACCAGCCCCGGCGGGATCTCGCGGTTCCACGTGTTGAAGTTGTGGCCGCCGCTCTCCAGCGTGATCGACGAGACCTTCGCCGGGCTCTTCACCTTCCTGATGAAGTCGAGCGTGCCCCGCCGGTTGCCCTCGCCCTTCTTCGACGTCGTCACCAGGAACGACGACGGGCCCTGCGGCCGGTGGTCCAGGCTCCACAGCAGGTCGCCCCGCTTGCGCAGGCTGTCGTCCCCGTGGAAGAGGTCACCGGTCGTCACGTCCTCCGCCGCCCGGTAGTACGCGGAGAACCCCGCCCCGGCGGCGAACCGGTCCGGGTGGTGCAGGGCGATCTTCAGGGCGCAGTACCCGCCGGTGGAGTTCCCCATGAAGCCCCAGTTGCGGGGCTTCGTGCCCACCCGGTACGTCTCCGAGACCGCCTTCGGCACGTCCTCCGCGAAGAAGGTCTCCGTCCGCGGGCCGCCCGGCACGTCCACGCACTCGGTGTCCCGCGGCGGCGCCACCGTCGGGCGGAGCATCACCAGGATCATCGGCTGCATCCGGCCCTCCTTCGCCTGGAGGTAGGCCGTCTTCGGGTACCTCAGCCCTTTGATCAGGTTCTCCGCCGTGCCCGGATACCCCGTCAGCACCACCGAGGCGGGGAAGGTGCGCTTGGCGTACTCGGCCTGGAAGTACTCCGGCGGCAGGTAGACATAGGCCTGCGAGACGATCCCGGACCGCTCCCCCGCCACGACGACCTTCTGTATCTGGCCGGCGGTCGCCGGACGGCCGCCGCCCGGCACGTCGAGGCCCTGCGTACCGATCACCTTGAGGTCCTTCGAACCGGCCGCGTGGTCGACGACCACGCCCATGTCCTGCTCCTGCCCGAACAGGTCGGCCCACGAGCCGTAGAAGAGGAAGGAACGGTTCGCCGCCAGGCCCACCGCCGCGAACAGCGCCACCTGCGTCACCAGTAGCAGCCCGATCCGCCCCACCACCGCCCGCCAGCCACGACGCGCGAACCGCGGCCAGAACCAGACCGTGACGAGGAACAGCGCCACGGCCAGCACGACCGCCACCACGAGGACTTTGTTGCTGGTGAGACCCATGGGACGACCGAGCCTTCTTTCTTGAGAATTTCCTGTGAACCGATGAACCCGACCCCGCACGGCTCCGTCCTAGAAGGCGCACCAACCGGAACGGCCCGCCGAACGCGCCGCAGGGCCCGACCGGAGTCAAGGACCCTTCGCAGGACCACGGGAAGCACGGGAAGCCATGTCTGTCACAGTAGATGGGGACAAATCCGGATTGGTTCCGGTTCGAGTACGCCGGATTCTCCGCGGCCCCCGCCCCGAGAAGGTCCCCGCGCTCGTCGGCACCGCCTGCACCCTGATCGGCCTCATCGACATCGCCGCCGGCGTCTTCCCCCGCTTCCGCGCCAGCCGGATGCACGCCATGGCAGAGGTCCTCCCCGGCACCCTCGGCCCCCTCTCCGCCGCCCTCTCCCTCAGCGCCGGCGTCCTCCTGCTGCTCCTCGCCCACGGCCTCAAGCGGCACAAGCGCCGCGCCTGGCGCGCCGCCGTCGTCCTCCTCCCCCTCGGCGCCGCCGCCCAGTTCGTCTGGCGCCACTCCGTCCTCGGCGCCCTCCTCTCCCTCGTACTCCTCGCACTCCTCCTGCGCCACCGCAGTGAGTTCGCCGCCCTGCCCGACCCCCGCAGCCGCTGGCGCGCACTCGCCAACTTCGTCGTCATGGGCGCCGGATCCATCGCCCTCGGCCTCGTCATCGTCAGCGCCCACCCGCGCCGCGTCATCGGCGACCCCAGCCTCGCCGACCGCCTGGAACACGTCCTGTACGGACTCTTCGGCGTCGAAGGCCCCGTCGGCTACAGCAACGGCGTCGACTGGACCGTCGGCTACTCCCTCGGCGCCCTCGGCATGCTCACCGCCCTCACCACCATCTACCTCGCCTTCCGCCCCGAACACCCCGCCGCCCGCCTCACCGACGAGGACGAGCTCCGGCTCCGCGCCCTCCTCGACCAGCACGGCGGCCGCGACTCCCTCGGCCACTTCGCGCTCCGCCGCGACAAGGGCGTCGTCTTCTCGCCCAGCGGAAAGGCCGCCGTCTGCTACCGCGTCGTCTCCGGCGTCATGCTCGCCAGCGGCGACCCCATCGGCGACGTCGAGGCCTGGCCCGGCGCCATCGAACGCTTCATGGACGAGGCCAAGGCCCACTCCTGGACCCCCGCCGTCATGGGCTGCTCCGAGACCGGCGGCCAGGTCTGGACCCGCGAGACCGGCCTCGACGCCCTCGAACTCGGCGACGAGGCGGTCGTCGACGTCGCGGATTTCTCCCTCTCCGGACGAGCGATGCGCAACGTCCGCCAGATGGTCAAGCGCATCGAACGCAACGGCTACACCACCCGCGTCCGCCGCGTCCGTGACCTCGACGACGCCGAACTCGAACAGGTCCGCCGCGCCGCCGCCGACTGGCGCGGCACCGACACCGAGCGCGGCTTCTCCATGGCCCTCGGCCGCATCGGGGCCCCCGGCGACGGCGACGCCGTGATAGCGACCGCCCACAAGACCGACGCGGGTGACGACCCGGACTCCGTCTACGGCGACCTCAAGGCGATCATCCACTTCGTCCCCTGGGGCCCGGACGGCATGTCCCTCGAACTCATGCGCCGCGACCGCTCCGCCGACCCCGGCATGAACGAGCTCCTCATCGTCGCCGCCCTCCAGGCCTCCCCCGGCCTCGCCATCGCCCGCGTGTCCCTCAACTTCGCCATGTTCCGCTCGGCCCTCGCCCGCGGCGAGAAGATCGGCGCCGGACCCGTCCTGCGCGTCTGGCGCGGACTCCTCGTCTTCCTCTCCCGCTGGTTCCAGATCGAGTCGCTGTACAAGTTCAACGCCAAGTTCCAGCCCCGCTGGGAACCCCGATTCGTCGTCTACCGCAAGAGCCGCGACCTCCCCCGCATCGGCTTCGCCGCCATGCAGGCCGAAGGCTTCGTGAACCTCGCGCTGCCCCGCCCCTTCACCCGCAGGCGCCCCGCC
>NZ_LIPQ01000462.1 GCF_001418135.1 Streptomyces aureus | reverse complement strand
CCCTGCGGTGGAGGGCCGGCCGGGCCGGCCCTCCACCGCAGGGCTCACGGACGCGGGAGGAGCCCGGTGCCACCGCGGGAGGTCGAGGTTCCGGACACTGTAGAGGCCTTGCCCCGCCCGGCCCAGAGGGCTGCGTGTCACGATGCTCACGACCGCTGCCCGCCTCGCGCCACCACAGCGCGGCCGGCGGCGGACCCTTGTGATCGACACGAGCCGCCGCAGCGGAAACGGTGGCCGGCAAGTGGCCCGCGATGCCCGGTAGTTCGTCGAGCAGGGGCGGCGGGAACGACCAAGACCCCCTCACCATCGGTGAGGGGGTCTTGACTCTGCGTGCGCCGCCAGGGACTCGAACCCCGGACCCGCTGATTAAGAGTCAGCTGCTCTAACCAACTGAGCTAGCGGCGCCTGCTGACAGAGAGAACTCTACCCGACGTCCGGGTGTGCTCCTGACCAATAACGGTCACCTCCGGCCTGTCGGATGGTCTTATCAGGCCTTCGATCCGTCAAAATGCGATTTGTCCAGACAGTTGAGACACTGGCGCCCGAAACCAAGGGTCAAAAGATCTTGACGAGTGTGGAGGGGAATCGCATGAGCGTGCCGGTCTTCGAGGAGTTCGAACCCGCGGCCGACTGCGGCTGCCCGGGGTGTGCCCGGCAGCGGCGTGACCTCGCGCTTGGCCTGCCGGTCCGGTCGGGCGGACATCCGGCGGCGCACGGCGCGCGCCGTGCCCTGGTCCTGGTGACGGCTGCGGGCGTGGCCCTCGGCGGTGGCGGGGCCGCCGTGGCGACGGCCCTCCCGCCGCCCTCGGTCCCGTTCACCCCGGCGGACCTCGCGGAGCCGGCGGACGCGTCCGCGCGCGCCGTCCATCCCGAGGCCGACACCCCGCAGGGCGGCCGGGGGCCGCTGCACGGAGCGCCTGGTCCCGGCGGCCGGCCCGCCCCGAACTCGACTCCGACGACCAGTCAGGTCTCGACCGGCACCCTGCGGAAGTCGACCCGGGCGGAGATCATCAACCGCGCCAAGCTCTGGGTGACCGCCCAGGTCCCGTACTCCATGGAGAAGTACTGGTCGGACGGCTACCGCCAGGACTGCTCCGGCTACATCTCGATGGCCTGGAACCTCCGCAGCAACGAGTGGACCGGCAGCCTCGACCGCTTCGCCGACCGCGTCGACCGCACCGAGCTCCAGCCCGGCGACATCCTGCTCTTCCACAACCCGGCCAACCCGACGCGCGGCTCGCACTTGACGATCTTCGGCGGCTGGACCGACTACACCCACACCTCCTACGTCGCGTACGAGCAGACCAAGCCGCGTACGCGGAAGCAGGCGACGCCGATGGCGTACTGGGAGAACTCCAACCGGTACGTGGCCTACCGCTACAAGGGCGTGGTCGGCGCCGGCGCCACCGGCGGCACCGGCGGCGGGGCGACCTCGACGGCGACGCCGTACCCCGGCACGGCGATGTTCGGCCCCGGCGCCGACAACGCGTACGTCACCCAGCTCGGGCGGCTCCTCCTCGACCGCGGCGGCAAGAAGTACTACAGCAGGGGGCCCGGTCCGCAGTGGGGGGAGGCGGACCGGCGCGCGACCCAGGCGTTCCAGCTGGCGCAGGGCTGGAAGGGCAAGGAGGCGGACGGCCTGCCGGGTCCGGAGACCTGGAAGCTCCTCGTGACCGGCAAGGGCAGGAACATCGGCGGTTCGAGTGGTTCGAGCGGGTCGAGTTCGAATGCGACGGGATTTCCCGGGCGTGGCTCCTTCCGTCCGGGCCAATCCAACGCATATGTGGAGAAGCTGGGCAAACAACTGGTGAAGCGGGGCTTCGGCAAGCACTACCTGTCGGGACCCGGTCCGCGCTGGACGGAGGCGGACCGCCGCAACGTCGAGGCGTTCCAGCGGGCACAGGGCTGGCGCGGCGCAGCGGCCGACGGCTACCCGGGCCCGGAGACCTGGCGGCGCTTGTTCCGATGACCCCGAGAGCATGAGGTGGACCCGAATGACGGCATCGACCCCGAACCCCGCGGATTCCGGCGCGGCGGCCTCACGTGACGCGGCCCGCACGGCCCGCCGCCTGACGGACGGCACCCTTCCGCGCACGTCCCCTCCCCAGGGCGCGCCCCCGGGCACCCCGCCGACCCGACGGGAGACGCCGACGGAGCCGCGGGAGCCGGGGGAGCCGGGGGAGGGCGCATCGTCGGAGGGCGGCGCGCCGA
>NZ_LIPQ01000461.1 GCF_001418135.1 Streptomyces aureus | reverse complement strand
GGACAGCTACCGCGCGGCGGGCACCCCGCCGCCGCGCGGCCGCGACCCCGTCAGCGCGCCGCCGGACCGCCCGTCCGCGCCTCCTCGTCGGCGGCACCGCCCGCGCCCACCAGCCCCTTGGAGACCGAGCCGAGGCGCGGCTCGAAGCGCCTCATCTCGCGCTGCCCGACGGTCGCGATCATCCCCGGCAGGTAGCCGCGGACCGACTGCATCCCGCGCAGCCACCACTGTGCGTAGACGTGCGGGGAGCGCCGCTCGATGCCCGCGACGATCCGGTCGACGGCCGGGCCGAGGGGGTACGTGCGGTTCGCCGGCCACGGCAGCCGCTGGCGCAACTCCCGCATCACGGAGTCCTCGTCGGCGCCCCGCACCATGTCCGTGTCGGTCCAGGAGAGGTAGCCGACGCCGACCTTCACCCCCTTGTACGCGACCTCGGCGCGCAGGCTGTGCGCGAAGGCCTCGACGCCCGACTTCGACGCGCAGTACGCCGTCATCATCGGGGCGGGGGTCAGCGCGGCGAGCGAGGCGATCTGGAGGAAGTACCCCCGCGACTCCATGAGGACCGGCAGGAACGCCCGTCCCGTCACCGCGCCGCCGATCAGGTTGACCTCGATGACCCGCCGCCAGGCGGCCGGGTCGGACTCCACGAAGGGACCGCCCGCCGCGACACCGGCGTTGGCGACGACGATGTCGACCTTCCCGAAGCGTTCCTTCACCTCGGCCGCGACCTCGGTCATCGCCTCGTGGTCGGTGACGTCGGCGTGCCACCAGTCGGCCTCGGTGTGCAGCCGCCCGGCGACCTCCTTGAGCTGCTCCGGCTCCAGGCCGACGAGCGCGATCCTCGCGCCGCGCGCGGACAGCTTGCGGGCGAGGAGCTCCCCGACGCCGCGGGCGCCCCCGGTGACGACCGCGACCTGTCCTTCCAGGCTCACCCGGCTCATGCCTTCTCCTTCACTTCCAGGTACGTGTCGGTCAGTTCGCGGATCCGCGCGGTGACGGCCTCGGGGGCCTCCACCGGTGTCATATGCCCCATACCCGCCAGTTCGTCCAGCCCCACGCACCGCGGAAGGGCCTCGGCCATGGCGCGGGAGTGGACGGGCGGAGTGAGCCGGTCGGCGGTGCCGACGACGACCGCGACGGGCAGGTCGAGCGCCCGCAGGCCCGCTTCGAGGTCGAGCTCGGAGAGGACCCTGGACCAGCCGACACGGGCCCCGCGCGGGCAGGCGTGCACGATCCGGGCGCAGGCGTCGACCCGCTCGGGCGCCGAACCGGGGCCCATCGTCGCGTACTTGAGGATCTTCTTCGAGACGGCGTTGACGGGCCCGAGCGGTGCCTTCGCGCCCAGGACGCCCCGGGTCAGCCGGGTGCGCCGCTCGCTCGGCCTGCCCGGGACGACGGTGGCCTCGGCGGTGAGCCGCGAGGGCCCGGTGGAGCAGAGCAGCACGGCCGCCGCGTGCTCCCGGAAGCCCGGCCGGTCGGCCGCGGCCATCAGGGTCATGCCGCCCATCGAGTGACCGGCGAGGACGGCCTTCTCGCCGGGGGCGAGGGTGCTCGCGAGGACCGCTTCGAGGTCGTCGGCGAGCGCCCGGGTGGCGTATCCGGAGGGCCCGGCGGGAGCCGGGGACCGGCCGTGGCCGCGCTGGTCGTAGGCGACGACCCGGTGGTCGGCGGCGAGGGCCCGTATCTGCTCGGCCCAGAAGGCGATCGAGCAGGTCCAGCCGTGGGCGAGGACGACGACGGGCGCCCCTTCGGGGCCGTACACCTCGACGTGGATCCGGGCGCCGTCGGCGGAGACGGCGGTGAGTTCGCGGGACGAGGTCAGCGAGGTCAGGTGCCGGCTCACTTGGCGGCCTCCTTCCTGCGGGAGGCACCGCGGGCCCCGGCCGTGCCGGACTCGGCGGGCTTCACCGGCTTCGGCGCGCGGACGACCTCGTACTCGGAGAGGTCGACCTGCCGGGTCTCGCGCCGGAACTCGCCGGTCGTGCCCGGCCACAGCGTGGTGTTGCGCCCGTTGGCGTCGAGGTACCAGCTCTCGCAGCCGCCCGCCTTCCAGACCGTCCGCTCCATCCGGGCCTGCACCTTGCGGTTCCAGGCGCCGACGGCGGAGGGCCGGACGGCGAGGGCGGCGCGCCCGCCCTGCCCGGAGGAGGTGAGCAGAGCCAGCTGGCGCAGGTAGTCGGCCATGTAGTTCAGCTGGGACTCGATCATCAGGATCATCGAGGAGTTCCCGAGGCCGGTGTTGGGCCCGATGACGGTCATGAAGTTGGGGAATCCGGCGGCGGTGGCGCCGCGCAGCGCCTCCATGCCGCCCTTCCAGGTCTCGGCGAGCGTCTTCCCCTCGGCGCCGACGACGCGCTCGGCGATCGGCATGTCGGTGACGTGGAAGCCGGTGCCGAAGATGATCGCGTCGACCTCGGTCTCGGTGCCGTCGGCGGCGACCACGGTCGAGCCGCGGACCTCGCGCAGTCCGGAGGCGACGACGTCGACGTTGGGCTGCGCGATCGCCGGGTAGTAGGTGCTGGAGAGCAGGATGCGCTTGCAGCCGATGCGGTACGAGGGGGTCAGCTTGGCCCGCAGGACCGGGTCCTTGACGGCCTTGGCGATGTTGGCCTTGGCGAGCTTCTCGATCAGCCCGAGCTCGTTCGGGTGCTTGGTGAAGGCGCCGACCTGGAGTTCGCGGATGCCCCAGAGGAGCCCGCGGCGCAGGGTGCCGGTGACGGGCAGGGCGCGGTGGAGCCAGCGCTCGGGGCCGCTGATGGCCCGGTCCATGCGGCGCATGACCCACGGGGGCGTGCGCTGGAAGAGGGTCAGCTTCCCGACCCGCGGCTGGATCGCGGGCACGATCTGGATGGCGGAGGCGCCGGTGCCGATCATGGCGACGCGCTTGCCGGTGAGGTCGTAGTCGTGGTCCCAGCGGGCCGAGTGGAAGACCTTGCCGGGGAAGTCGGCGATACCGGGGATGTCCGGGATCTTGGGGTCGGAGAGCGGTCCGGTGGCGGAGACGACGACCTCGGCGCTGAAGGAGCCCTCGCTGGTCTCGATCTCCCAGCGGAGCGCATCGGCGTCCCACTCCATCCGTACGACCTCGTGGTTCAGTCGCAGGTGGGGGCGGATGCCGAAGGTGTCGGTGACGTGCTCCAGGTACGCGCGGATGTGGCGCTGTCCGGAGAAGGTCCGCGGCCAGTCGGGGTTGGGCGCGAAGGAGAAGGAGTAGAGGTGGGAGGGGACGTCGCAGGCGCAGCCGGGGTAGCTGTTGTCCCGCCACGTGCCGCCCACGGAGTCGGCCCGCTCCAGGACCACGAAGTCGGTGATCCCCTCGCGGCGCAGCCGGACGGCGGCGCCGAGGCCACCGAATCCCGATCCGATCACCGCCACACGTACCTGCTCGTGCTTCGCCATGCCGCCTCCCGCGTGCCCGGCCAATCACGCCAGCAATCACTGGCACAGTCGGGACTGTAGAGCAGCTCCATACCGAGCGGTAGGGGTCGGACGAGGGAAAGTTACCGGCGGTACAACATAGGCTGGCGTCCGTGGCTGAAGGATCAGGCAAAGGGACAGGCGAAGGATCAGGACCCGGCACGGTGACACACGAGGGCGCACGCGAGGACCGGCGGGCCGGCACGGACCGGAGCCCGCACCAGGTCACGCCCGAGCCCGAGGACGTAGCCGAGCCCGGGGACGCACCCGAGCCCGCGGACGCACCCGAGCCCGAGGGCGTACGCGAGCCCGAGGGCGTACGCGAGTACCGCATGGAGGAGCTGGCGGCCGCCGCCGGCATCACCGTGCGCACCCTGCGCTTCTACCGTGAGCGCGGTCTGATCCCACCGCCCCGCCGCGAGGGCCGGATCGCCTGGTACGACGAGCACCACCTGGCCCGGCTGCGCACGATCGCCGCCCTCCTGGAGCGCGGCCACACCCTCAACGGCATCGCCGACCTCACGACCGCTTTCGAGAGCGGCCGCAACGTCCGCGAGGTGCTGGCCCTCGGCGCCCCCAGCGAGGAGGAGCCGGTCCGCCTCACCCCCGAGGAACTCGCCGACCACTTCGCCGGCGAGGTCACCCCGGAGAACCTCGCCGCCGCCCTGGACCTCGGCTACCTCGTCACCGACGGCGAGGAGATCATCCACATCAGCCGCCGGCTGCTCGACGTCTCCGCCGCACTCGTCCGCGAGGGCGTCCCGCTCGCCGAGGTCCTCAAGGCCGGCGCCCGTGTCCGCGAGCACGCCGACGCCCTCGCCGAGCTCTTCACCGACCTGCTGCGCACCCACGCGGCCGAGGACGACCTGTGGCGGCTGCGTCCGCTCGCGAAGAGCGTGGTGGAGGCGGAACTGTCGATGGCGCTCGACCGTCGGCTGCGGGAGAACCCGTGACACCGGGCGCATGATCGACTGACAGGTTCTTCAAAAGTTCTTCATCACCTCCCCCTTACGGTCGGCCTGCCCGGCGACGCACTCGCGGCCGGGCCCGAGATGAGGAGCGGGAGAGCCGATGAGGACGAACCGGGTACTGCTCGCGGCGGCGGCGGCGTCGGTCGTGGCGCTGGCGCTGACCGGCTGCGGCACCGACGACGCCCCGAAGGTCCCGGCGGCCGGCGGCGACTCGGCCGCGTCGGCGGGGGCGACCGGCGGCGGGGAGAGCGGCGGCGGGGAGGGCGGCAAGGACGTGCTCGCCACGTACGTCGAGGGCAAGCGCGCCTGGGTGAAGTGCATGCGCGAGAACGGGATCGAGATGAACGACCCGGACGACAAGGGCCAGATCGACTTCGGCGACGGCGACGCCGCACGGAACATGAAGAAGAACCCGAAGTTCGAGACGGCGACCAAGAAGTGCGAGTCCGTCAACCCGCCCATGCCCGAGGGCCTCGAAGAGCTCGTCAACCCCCGGCCCAAGCTCACCGCCGAGCAGATCAAGGCCGCCCGCGACTACGCCGCCTGCATGCAGAAGAACGGCGCCCCCGACTACCCGGACCCGGGCCCCGACGGCTACCCGGAGAACGACAACTCCGGCGTCTCCCCGTGGGACCAGAGCTCGGCCGGCGCCCAGCGCGCGACCCGCGTCTGCGCGCCGATCAGCGGCAACCCGACCGACCGGCCCACGGCCAAGGGCTGACGATGACCGAGACGGTGACGCACCACGAGGGGGCGGCGGGGGCGGGGAGGACGCCGGACGGCACGGCGGACCCCGCGTCGCGGCCGCCGCGCGGCCGGCGGAGAAGGCGTACGGCGCTGGTCGTCTCGGCCGTGGTCGTCGTCGCGGCGGTGGCCGCGGTCGGCGCGCTCGGCCTCGGCGGCGGCCCGGAGGAGGGGCCGGCCGCGCCGCCCCGGTCGGGCTCGACGGTCCCGGTGACCCGCGCCACTCTCACCGAACGCACTTCGGTGGACGGTCAGTTGGGCTACGGCGCCGAACTCCCGCTGCCGGTCAAGGCGACCGGCACGGTGACCTGGCTGCCCGAGCCTGGCGCGTTCGTCGAGCGGGGCGGTGAACTGCTCCGGGTCGACGACCGGCCGGTCACCCTGCTGTACGGGACCCTGCCGATGTACCGCCCGCTCGGGCTGACGGCCCAGGAGGACGGGGCGGGCGGCTCGGAGGCCGACCCGCCCGGCTCGCCCGACTCCTCCGGCTCCCCTGACTCTTCCGGCTCTTCCGGCTCCTCCGGGGAGGACCGGGCCAAGGGCGGGGCCGGACGGACGGCCCCGACTCCCTCCGGTACTCCGGCGCCGGGGGGCGCCGGAGCCGGAGGGAACACCTCCCGCGCCCCGCGCGAGCTGCGCGGCATGGACGTCATGCAGTTCGAGACCAACCTCGCCGCACTCGGCCACACCGGATTCACCGTGGACGAGAGGTTCACCTCCGGCACCGAGGCAGCGGTCAAGCGCTGGCAGAAGTCCCTGGGGATACCGCAGACCGGCGTCGTCGCCGTCGGGGACGTCATCTACTCGCCCGGCCGGGTCCGGATCGGGCAGCCCGGCGTCCGGCTCGGCGCGGCCGTCGGCGAGAACACCCTCACGTACACCGGCTCGTCCCGGAAGGTCGTCGTCAACGCCTCCGCGGCGGACGCCGCCTGGGCCGTACGCGGCGCCGCCGTCAGCATCGGGCTGCCCGACGGCACCCCGGTCAAGGGCGAGGTGACCGCCATCGGCAAGCAGGCCACCGCGCCCGGCGGCGGTGGCGAGGGCGGCTCCGGCCAGGGCGGCGCGGCCGCCACGATTCCGGTGACCGTCGCCATCAAGGACCAGAAGGCGGTGGGCCGGCTGGAGAGCGGGCCGGTGACGGTCGAGTACGTGGGGCGGGAGGTCAAGGACGTCCTGACCGTCCCGGTCGCCGCGCTCGTCGCGCTCGCCGAGGGCGGGCACGGCCTCGAGACCCCGGACGGCCGGTTCGTCGCCGTGAAGACCGGTCTCTTCGCCGACGGCAGGGTGGAAGTGAGCGGCAGCGCCGTGCGCGAGGGCATGAAGGTGAGGATCCCGGAGTGAGCGACGGCGACGGTGCGCCCGAAGGAGCCTGGACGGAACGGGAGTTCGACGAAAACCGGCGGCACGGGGCGTTGGGGCGGTACGACACGGCCGCGGATGCCGACGCGGCCGGCGACGTCGACGCGGTCGTGGAGTTCGACGCGGTCTCCAAGACCTATCCCGGCGGGGTGGCGGCGGTCCGGGACGTCAGCCTGCGCATCACGCGTGGCGAACTGACCGCGATCGTCGGCCCGTCGGGCTCCGGCAAGTCCAGCATGCTCAATCTGATGGGCAGTCTCGACCGCCCCACCTCGGGAAGGGTCCTCGTCGACGGCCACGATGTGGCGAAGCTGACCGACCGGGAGGTGTCCGCGCTGCGGGCGACCCGGATCGGCTTCGTCTTCCAGCAGTTCCACCTCGCGGTCGGCGTCCCGGTCCTCGACTCGGTCGCCGACGGCCTGCTGTACGCCGGTGTCCCGCTGCGCCGCCGCCGCGCCAAGGCGGCCGCCGCCCTGGACCGGGTCGGCCTCAGCCACCGCGTCCACCACCTGCCGCACCAGCTCTCCGGCGGCGAGCGCCAGCGCGTCGCGGTGGCGCGTGCGGTCGTCGGGGAGCCGTCGGTGCTGCTCGCCGACGAACCGACCGGCAACCTGGACTCGGTGTCCGGCGCGGCCGTCCTCACCCTGCTGCGCGAGCTGAACGCGGCCGGCACCACCGTCGTCGTCATCACCCACGACCGCGAGATCGCCGCCGAACTGCCGCGCCGCATCGAGATGCGCGACGGCCGCGTGGTCGCCGACACGGCCCGGACGACGACGATCGGGGCCCCTCGATGACGATCTCTTCCCGCCCCGGGCTCCGCGCCGCCCGGCTCGGCCCCGCCGATGTCGTACGGCTCGGCGGTACCGGCCTGCGCACCCGTCCCCTCCGGGTCTTCCTCTCCGCCCTCGGCATCGCCATCGGCGTCGCCGCGATGATCGCTGTGGTCGGCATCTCCGGCTCCGGGCAGGCCGAGGTGGACCGCAGGCTCGACGCCCTCGGTACGAACCTGCTGCGGGTCGCCCCCGGTGAGACCGTCGCCGGCGACAAGGCCCGCCTCCCCGCCGAGTCCGTGGCGATGATCCGCCGCATACCGCCGGTCCAGCAGGTCGCCGCCACCGGCGCGACCGGCGCGAACGTCTACCGCAACGAACGGATCGCGGCGGGCCGCACCGGCTCCCTCGCCGTCCTCGCGGCCGGCTCCGACCTGCTGCCGGCCGTCGGGGGCCAGGTCCGCAAGGGCCGGTGGCTGGACGCGGCGACGGAGAAGTACCCGGCGGTCGTGCTCGGCGCCACCGCCGCGCAACGGCTCGACCTGTACACCCCCGGCACCCGGGTCTGGCTCGGCGGGCGCTGGTTCTCGCTGATCGGCGTCCTCGACCCGGTCCCGCTCGCGCCGGAGATCGACGGCGCCGCCCTGGTGGGCTGGCCGGCGGCCCGGACGTACCTCCGCTTCGACGGCCATCCGTCGACGGTCTACGTACGGGCCGCGGACAGCCGGATCGCCTCGGTACGGGCGGTCCTGCCGGCCACCGCGCACCCGGCGAAGCCGGGCGAGGTCCAGATATCCCGGCCCTCCGACGCCCTCGCCGCCCGCGAGGCCACCGAGTCGGCGCTGACCGGACTGCTGCTCGGCCTCGGCGGCGTGGCGCTCCTCGTCGGCGGGGTCGGCGTCGGCAACACCATGGTCATCTCGGTCCTTGAACGCCGCCCGGAGATCGGTCTGCGCCGGGCACTGGGCGCCACCCGGGGCCAGATCCGCACCCAGTTCGTCACGGAGTCACTGCTGCTGTCACTGATCGGAGGCCTCGGCGGAACGGTCCTCGGCACCCTGATCACGGCCGGCTACGCCACCAGCCGCGAGTGGCCGACGGTCGTCCCGGTGTGGGCGAGCGCGGCGGGCGTCGCCTGCACGCTCGGCATCGGCGTGCTCGCGGGCCTGTACCCGGCGGTCCGCGCGAGCCGCCTGTCCCCGACGGAGGCTCTGGCGGGCACGTGAGCCGCGCGAGCCGCCTGTCCCCGACGGAGGCTCCGGCGGGCACGTGAGCCGCGCGAGCCGCCTGTCCCCGACGGAGGCTCCGGCGGGCACCTGAGCCGCGGCGGGCGTACGCGTCGGGGGCGGCCCCCGATGAGAGACCGCCCCCGACCGTCGTTCTCGCTGCTACGGACTAGAAGCCGCAGTAGACCAGGCTGCCGCCGTCGCTGAGCAGGTCGTCACGGATCCAGCCGCTGACGCCCGTCGCGTCGTTGCGCACGAAGGTCCACGTCTCGGAGGTGCTCCCGATCCGGGTGTAGCAGTGGTAGTCGAGCAGGTGGCTGCTGTACGCGATGCCGTTGATACCGCACCCCGTGCTGGAGCCGCTGCGCTGGTTGGCCCCGTCAGCCGTCTTGTTCCACGTGCTGCCGTCCTTGTCGGCGACCGTCGTGCCGCAGGCGGCGGCCGCGTAGGACGGAGCGGCGGTGGTCATCGGAATGGCCACCGCGGCCATCGCGACGACGGGAAGGAGCGCTGCAATTCGACGCTTCATTAGAACCCCCAATGGTGTCGTTATGCCTGCGCCGCTCACGCAGCCCCGAGAGGCACCTGGCGAAAGCGACGACCGCCGAGCCCGTAAGGACCCGAGCGGCGTAAGTACCCTCGTAGGCCACCCCGAAGTGAAGAAAGCATTCCGGCAACGACTGACCGAAACCGCTTGCCAAGCGTCCGAAAATTCGCGAGCGGGAATTCGCCAGAACGGAATCGGAATGGCCGGGCCCGCCCTTCCCTCACTCCGTCGACGCCCGTTCACCCCACCACATCCCGTAGTTTGGCGAATCCCGCCGCCGACCCGAGGAGTCCCGTTGCGCCCACGTGCCCCACAGGTCCCGGAGGGTGGGACCCGATGAGCTTCCGGTTCCGGGCATTCGCCCTGCTCATGCTGGTCGCGCTGGCCGCCACCGCGGCCACCGCCTGGCTGACGCTGCGGCAGGCCAACCGCCAGGTCCAGGAGACCGTGACGGCCGGCCGGCAGGAGGTCTCGCGGATCACCACCGAACTCCGCGCGTACGGCTTCGCACATGGAACGTGGGAAGGGCTCTCCCCGACCGTCGCCGAACTGGCGCAGGACACCGGCCAGCGCATCCGGGTCGCCACCGAGACCGACGTGCTCCTCGCCGACTCCGACGCCCTCGCGGGCCGCGAACCCCGCGCGCTGACCGGCCAGCCGCCCGTCCTCGTCGACCCGCGCCCCGTCCTGCGCTTCCCCGAGGGGCAGCTGCCCCGTACGGCCGTGAAGCAGACCACGAACGCCCTCGCCCGCTACCGCGCCTCCGTCGCGTACGCGGCCTGCCTCACGGCCGCGGGCGCCGAGCCGACAGCCCGGCCGGACGAGCTCGGCATCCCCCTCGTCGACACCGACCGCCGGCCCGCCCGGTGCGCGGAGCCCACCGCCGAGTACGACCCGATGACCCAGGCCGACTCCGAGGCGCTCCGGGGCTGCGAGAGCGCACGCCCCCTCGCCGCCTGCCTCCAGCGGGTCTTCAACGAGCGGTCCGGGTCCGCCGCCCCGCCCCGCCTGGAGATCCACCTCGGCGTCCGCGACGAGTCCCCGCC
>NZ_LIPQ01000460.1 GCF_001418135.1 Streptomyces aureus | reverse complement strand
CCGGCGCGGGTGCGGGGTCCGGCGCGGGTGCGGGGTCCGGCGCGGGAACGGGTGCGCTCGCGGGTGTGGGGACGGGCGCGGGAGTCGGCGGGACCGCCGCGGACCAGGCCGGTGACGTCGTCCGCTGGGCGGTCTTCTGCTGCGTCCTGGTCCCGGTCGTCCTGCTCGCCTACGGCAGCTCCCTCGGCGGCGCCGCCGGGACCGCGCTCGGCCTCGTCTCGGTGACGGCGGCCTGCCGGGTGCTGCTGCGCCGCTCGGAGCGAGGGATGCGGAGCGAGGGCGTCCGCGGCAGGCGGCGCGGCCAGGACAGGCTCTAGGTTTCCGGGGGTATAAATCGGTCTGAAACGGGGCGCCCATCGGGCCCGCCCCTCGTGGAGTTGACAGGTTCGTACACGCGAACCCATATGTTTTCAGCCAACTTCCATCCGTCGGCGAGTCCTTGGCGGAACGGTTGCCCAACCCCGGCGCCGACACCCGGAAATGCCCCGCCCCAAGGGCTCGCACCCCCCGCGTACGGGGGCGTTCGCCACCCTGCCGCTTCCCCCGGGGGCCTCCTGGGGGAAGACTTCGCGATCGATCGCTTCACGCCAAGTGGCCTTGTCGACAATCCATCGGATGGAGAACTTGTCACGGCGGCGCCACGGGACGCAGTAGATTCGATCATGGGTACCGAAGACTGGGGTCTCGTGCAAAACCGAGGGGAAACGTGCAGGAGCGACACGACCAGGGAGACGCGAACACCGAGGGGGGCTTAGCGTCATGAGCCAGGACTCCACCGCACCGGAGGCCGCACGGAAGCTGACCGGGCGCCGCCGTCGCGAAGTCGTCGCGGTGCTGCTGTTCAGCGGCGGCCCCATCTTCGAGAGCTCCATCCCGCTCTCCGTGTTCGGCATCGACCGGCAGGACGCCGGAGTGCCCCGCTACCGACTGCTCGTCTGTGCGGGCGAGGACGGACCACTGCGGACCACCGGTGGACTCGAACTGACCGCGCCGTACGGCCTGGAGGCGATCAGCCGGGCGGGCACCGTCGTCGTCCCGGCCTGGCGGTCGATCACCTCGCCGCCGCCGCCGGAGGCGCTCGAAGCGCTGCGCCGCGCCCACGAGGAGGGCGCGCGGATCGTCGGTCTGTGCACCGGGGCGTTCGTCCTCGCCGCGGCCGGCCTGCTCGACGGCCGCCCGGCGACGACGCACTGGATGTACGCGCCGACGCTCGCCAAGCGCTACCCGTCGGTCCATGTGGACCCCCGGGAGCTCTTCGTCGACGACGGGGACGTGCTGACGTCCGCGGGCACGGCGGCCGGAATCGATCTGTGTCTGCACATCGTGCGGACCGACCACGGCACGGAGGCCGCGGGCGCCCTGGCGCGCCGGCTGGTCGTCCCGCCGCGGCGCAGCGGCGGTCAGGAGCGCTACCTCGACAGGTCTTTACCCGAGGAGATCGGCGCCGACCCGCTGGCCGAGGTCGTCGCCTGGGCGCTGGAGCACCTCCACGAGCAGTTCGACGTGGAGACCCTGGCTGCCCGCGCGTACATGTCACGGCGGACCTTCGACCGCCGGTTCCGCTCGCTGACCGGATCGGCCCCCCTCCAGTGGCTGATCACCCAGCGGGTGCTGCAGGCGCAGCGGCTGCTCGAGACCTCCGACTACTCGGTCGACGAGGTCGCGGGCAGGTGCGGTTTCCGCTCGCCGGTGGCACTGCGCGGTCACTTCCGGCGGCAGCTCGGCTCCTCGCCGGCCGCCTACCGGGCGGCGTACCGTGCGCGGCGTCCGCAGGGCGATACCGCCACGGCGGTGCTCGACCCGGTCGTGCCCGCCCAGGTCATGGCCGGAATCCGGCGCCCGGCGCTCCCGCTGGACCAGGGGAAGCCGCAGTCCGACGCCTACGCTCCGGGGCGCCCCTCGCTCCCGGGCCAGCGCAGCGCGCCGTAGAGAGAAGACCGCCGCCGCCACAAGCGGCGCGACGCAGGAACGACGGGCCTTCGGGGACATCTCCCCCGGGGGCCCGTCGGCGTGCGTCCCGGCGCTCCGCGCCCCCGTACCCGGCCCGCCGGGGCCCCGCACCGCCGGCCGGGCCGTGGATCCGCGCGGGCCGCCGCCGTCCGTGCGGCCACGACGCGGGCCCCGGGGCGACTCGGCCCGCTCCGACACGGGGAAGAGCCCCTAAGGTGGACGCATGAACGATCGCATGGTGTGGATCGACTGCGAGATGACCGGGCTCTCGCTGACGGACGACGCACTCATCGAGGTGGCCGCACTGGTCACCGACTCGGAACTGAACGTGCTCGGCGACGGGGTGGACATCGTGATCCGCCCGCCGGACACGGCCCTGGAGACCATGCCCGAGATCGTGCGCCAGATGCACACGGCCTCGGGGCTGCTCGACGCGCTCGCCGACGGCACCACGCTCGCCGACGCGGAGGCCCAGGTCCTCGCGTACATCCGCGAGCACGTCAAGGAACCCGGCAAGGCGCCCCTGTGCGGGAACTCGGTCTCCACGGACCGCGGCTTCCTCGCCCGGGACATGCCCGCCCTGGAGAGCCACCTGCACTACCGGATCGTCGATGTCTCCTCGGTCAAGGAGCTGGCCCGCCGCTGGTACCCGAGGGCGTACTTCAACAGTCCGGAGAAGAACGGCAACCACCGGGCGCTCGCCGACATCCGCGAGTCCATCGCGGAGCTGCGCTACTACCGCGAGGCGGTCTTCGTCCCGCAGCCCGGCCCCGACTCGGAGACCGCGAAGCAGATCGCGGCCCGGCACGTCGTACCGGCCGAATAATCCCCTTCACGCAGGGCCGCTCGTGCCCGCACATCAATGCGGGCGCGAGCACCCTCCAGGACCCTGTAGACTTCTTCTCGGCCGGTCGGGGAAACCTTCGGGAAAACCGCCGGTCATGGTGGGTATAGCTCAGATGGTAGAGCACCTGGTTGTGGTCCAGGATGTCGCGGGTTCGAGTCCCGTTACTCACCCTGTTGGTTCAGGCCCCGGTTCGTTTCGAACCGGGGCCTGAGTCGTTCCCTTCCGTGTTCCCCGTCTAGGGTCCCGGTGTGCAGACGAGGTTCGGCGGGGGCGGGTTGGTCCCGGTCCGGGCCGTGAAGCCGCCCGTCCACTGACTGGTGACGGCCTATGTGACGGAACGCACACCCGGGGTCGGTGGGGTCACCGGGGCGAGGGTCTCGGCGATCCCGGCATGCGCGGGCTTCGGCCGGAGGCCGCGCCGGTGATCAGGCGACGGAGCAAGTCGTCCCCCCGAGGGTGAAGGCGGCCGGTACGGGGTTGGCGCCGGCCCAGGTGCCGGTGAAGCCGAAGGAGGCGGAGGCGCCGGCGGGGACGGCGCCGTTCCAGCCGGCGTTCTGGGCGGTGACGTGGGTGCCGGCCTGGACGGGGGTGGCGTTCCACATCTGGCCGACGCGCTGGCCGGCGGGGTGGTCCCAGCCGAGCTTCCAGCCGGTCCACGCGGTGGTGGAGGTGTTGGTGAGGGTGACGTCGGCCTGGAAGCCGCCCTGCCATTGGTTGGTGATCCTGTACGCGACCTTGCAGGCGCCTCCGGCCGGGGGTGTGCCCGGGTCGGTGCCGCCGCCGTCACCGCCGCCGGTCTCGCTCGTGTCGCCGTAGACGATGCCGCGGCCGTTGGTGGAGACGTACACGCGGCCGTAGACGCGCGGGTCGCCGGTGATCGCGCCGCCCGTCCAGCCCCACTGGTGGGCGTCGTCGTTGACGCGGACCCAGCTCGTGCCCGCGTCGGTGGAGCGGAAGATGCCGCGTACGCCGCCGATCTTCGCGCTGGAGAAGAGGGTGGGGTACGTGGCTCCCGGGGCGGCCTTGCCGAAGCCGACGGTGTCGGCCTGCTCGACGCCGGAGACCCTGGTGAAGGTGGCGCCGCCGTCGGTGGAGTGCCAGAGGCCGTAGGTGGCGTCGGGGGCGCCGCCGGAGAGCCAGATGTCGCCCTTCCGGCCGGGGACGGCCTTGAAGCGGACGTCGCCCTTGGCGGGGAGGCCGGTGGCACGGGCGGTGAAGCTCGCGCCGCCGTCCGTGCTGGCGTAGAAGGTGCCGGACGCGAAGCCGTAGAAGGTGAGCGGGTCGACGCGGTCGGACTCGACGGTCGCGTCGGCCGGGATGCCGGCCGAGGCGGTCCACGCGCCGCCGGTGCCGGTGTGGACGCCGGTACCGGCCGGGCTCCAGACGAAGCGGCCGCCGTCGGCGCCCGCGGCGACCGTGCCGCCGCCGGTGACGCCCGAAGGTTCCTGTCCCGCACGCCAGTTGGCGCCGTTGTCGGTGGAGAAGGCGACGCGCGGCCCGCCGTCGAGGTGCCCGGCGCGGACGACGGTGTCGGGCTTGGTCTCGGCGAAGTCGACGCTGGTGGTGGAGGTGAAGTTGGGTCCGGTGAACATCATCGGGGGGACGGCGGCGAGGTCCGTGTGCCGGAAGCCTCCGATGTCGCCAAGCGCGCTGATCAGCGGGGCGCCGGAGGGCGGCGACGCCAGGTCGAGGACGGCGGTCTCCTCCAGTCCCCGCACCATGGGCCGGATCGTGAAGGGCGTGCCCGTGTCCCACTTGCCGAGGTCCTGCGTGCCGTACACGGTGGCGCCCGTGCCGTACATCATGCGGTTCGAGTCGAAGGGGTCGATCTCCAGGGCCTCGGTCATCCAGCCGAGCTTCGGGGTCTGTTCGGGCGGGGCCGGGTTGGCGCCCCAGGTCAGCCAGGGCACGGAGGAGACGTCCATCGTGTAGCGGTTGGCGCGGTTCGGGTACGAGGTGTAGTCCCAGGCCCTGGTCCAGCTGCGGCCGCTGTCGGTGGAGCGGAAGATCTGGGTGTCGGGGTACCAGGAGCTGTAGCCGGAGACCATGACGGTGCCGGGCCGTCGGCGGTCGACGGTGAGGCCGCTGAAGCCGTAGTAGGTGTCGGCCTCGGCGACGGGGCTGATGTCCGTCCAGGTGCCGGTGGCGGTGGTGTACCGCCAGACCTGGCCCTTGCCGCCGTCGTACGGGCCGGCGGTGTCGCTGTACGCGAGGTAGAGGTAGCCGTTCTCGGCGTCGAGGACGCCCTTGTGGGCGAGGTACCCGGTGGGCTGGCCGGGGAGCCGGGTCCAGGTGGCGCCGGCGTCGGTGGAGCGGTAGACGGCGTTCTGCTTGTCGCCGACCCCGACGTAGATGGTGCTGGTGGCGCGGCCCGCCGTACCGGTGGACTCGTCGAAGGTGACCCAGACGATGCCCTGTTCGTCGGAGTTGTAGCCGCTCGTGTCGGTCGGGTCCTGCTGGTGGTTGCCGGGGTTGGTGAAGGAGGTGACCTTCGACCAGGTGACGCCGGAGTCGATGGAGCGCCAGAGGCCGTTGCCGCTGGGGGTGCCGAGGTAGAGGACGCTGTTCCTGTGCGGGTCGACGGCGAGGCGTTCGCCCATCCCGCGGCCCGGCATGTTGCCGCCGAGCTTGAAGGGGAGGTCGGTGCGCTGCCAGGTGGCGCCCCGGTCGGCGGAGCGGAGGACGGCGCCGTTGCCGGGGTCCCAGTCGTTCGTGTACGTGCCGACGGCGGCGTACACCCGGTCGGGGTCGACGCTGTCGGAGGCGAGGCCGACGACGCCGGTGTGACCCCAGTGGTCCCAGTCGACGGAGTCGAGAAGCGGGGTCCAGGAAGCGGTGTCCTGGTTCCAGCGGTAGGCGCCGCCGATGTCGGTGCGGGCGTAGACGAGGTTCTTCTCGGTCCGGTTGAAGACGATGCCGGGGACGAAGCCGCCACCGTCGATCCGGACGTTCTTCCAGGTGTACGAGGAGGCGGCCGGGGTGGCGGAGGAGGCGGCCGTGGAG
>NZ_LIPQ01000046.1 GCF_001418135.1 Streptomyces aureus | reverse complement strand
CCGCGCTCGACGCCCGTACCGACACGACGACCGTCCTCCGCTTCCCCGAGGGCTTCCGCTGGGGCACCGCCACGGCCGCCTACCAGATCGAGGGGGCGGCGGGAGAGGACGGCCGCACCCCCTCCATCTGGGACACCTTCAGCCGAACGCCCGGCAAGGTGCGCAACGGCGACACCGGTGACATCGCCGCCGACCACTACCACCGCGTCGACGAGGACGTCGAGTTGATGCGGCGGCTCGGCGTGACCGACTACCGCTTCTCGATCGCCTGGCCCCGGGTGCAGCCCACCGGGCGCGGCCCCGCCGTGCGCAAGGGCCTGGACTTCTACCGACGGCTCGTCGACCGTCTCCTCGACGCCGGGATCCGCCCGGTGGCGACGCTCTACCACTGGGACCTCCCGCAGGAGCTGGAGGACGCCGGCGGCTGGCCGCAGCGGGACACCGCGTACCGGTTCGCCGAGTACGCGGCCATCATGGCGGACGCCCTCGGCGACCGGGTGGCGACCTGGACCACGCTCAACGAGCCCTGGTGCGCCGCCTTCCTCGGCTACGGCAACGGCGTGCACGCCCCGGGCCGCACCAGCGCCCTCGCCTCGCTCCGCGCCGCCCACCACCTGAACCTGGCGCACGGGCTCGCGGCGCGCACCCTGCGCGGGGCGCTGCCCGGCGCGTCCGAGGTGTCACTGACCCTCAACCTCCACGCGGTACGGCCCTGCTCGCGGGCGCCGGAGGATCTGGACGCGGCGCGCCGGATCGACGCGGTCGGCAACCGCATCTTCCTCGACCCCGTCTTCCACGGACGGCTGCCGGAGGACCTGGTCCGCGACACCGCGCCGGTCACGGACTGGTCCTTCGTACGGGACGGCGATCTGGCGGCGGCGGCCGCGCCGATCGACTCGCTCGGCATCAACTACTACTCCCCCTCGGTCGTCGGGGCGGGCAGCTCGGAGTCGCCCTCTCCGTGGGCGGGCGCGGAGCGGCACGTCCGGTTCGAGCCGGCCCCGGGCCCGCGGACGGCGATGGACTGGCCGGTGGACGCGGACGGGCTGCACGAGCTGCTGATCCGGCTGCGGGACGAGCTGCCGGGCGTACCGCTGGTGATCACCGAGAACGGTGCGGCGTACGACGACTACGCCGATCCCTCGGGCAACGTGAAGGACCCGGAGCGGGTGGCGTACCTCCACGCGCATCTGGCGGCCGTGCACCGCGCGCTCGCGGACGGGGCGGATGTCCGGGGGTACTTCCTGTGGTCGCTCCTGGACAACTTCGAGTGGGCGTACGGCTACAGCAAGCGGTTCGGCATCGTGCACGTGGACTTCGCGACGCAGCGGCGGACGCTGAAGGACAGCGCCCGCTGGTACGCGGAGGTCATCGCGCGCGGGGGCCTGGCTGAGGCCTGACGGGCGGCCCGGGCCCGACCGGCTACTTCCGCAGCGCGCCGGCGACGAAGGCCCGGGTCCACGGGACGGCCGAGGCGATGGGGATGTACTCCGCGTCCGCCGGGAAGAAGTCCACGACGCCGGCGGCGCCGTAGTTCGCCCAGAAGCAGGTGGTCATCGGGAAGGTGTCGGTGACGTTCTGCCGGCACTTCACGACGAGGGCGCCGCTCGTGAAGGTCCGGGGCTCGCCGGTGAAGTCGCGGCCGTAGTCCGTGGCGAGGGCCACGGACCCGTCGAAGATCCTGTTCAGCGCGGCGGTGGGGTCGGGCACGTTCTCGTACAGGTTGGTCCTGGCGGTGAACATGGGCGCCGACGCCGACATCGTGCCCTTGCGGAGGACGTTGCGGGGGCTGCCGAAGCAGGACACCTCGTCGGCGGTGTCCTGGCTGTCGCCCTCGATCTCCTTGAGGCCGTCGTCACCGGTGACGATCATGTCGAGGTCGCTGCCGTAGTGGAAGCCGCCGTCGCCCTCGTCGCAGACGAGGCCTTCCAGTTCCGGGACGGCGATGGCCGTGTAGCGGGTGCCGGGGTCGGCGGCGAGCTTCTCGACGGCCGGGGCGGCCCCGCCCTCTCCGCCGCCGGTGGCCGGGCCTCCGCCGGAGGGCTGTCCCGCCGACGCCTTCCCGGCCGGGGGCCGCTCCGTCGATGCCTTGGCGTCCACGGGATCGGTGGAGCCGCAGCCCGTCAGCGTCACCGCCACGGACGAGGCGAGAACCACCGAAGCCACCACTGCCCGAAACCTGCTCATGTGCCGACTCCCCCGCGAGGCGCACGTGCCGTTCCGCGGACGGCACCCTGTAGTTGACCGAGATCGTTGACCACGGTTGTTGATCAAGATCGCGGTGATCCTACGACGTACGCGAGGGGGTGCCGCGCCACCCCCCTCGGGTACGCGGCACCCCCGGTCACTGTTCGGCCGGCGTCACAGGCTCTGCCACAGCGCCGGGACGTTCGGCGGCTGCCAGCCCGCCTGGGCCTGGTGGCCCTGGAGGCAGCGGTAGCTCGCACCGCCGTACGTGACCACGTCACCGGCCGCGTAGACCTTTCCGGCCGCCCAGGTGCCGCCCGGCTCCGGCTCGCCCGGACCCGGCCCCGGACCGGTGCCGGTGGTCTTCAGCGTGAGCCCGTAGTTCTGGAGCAACGGGTTCAGTGGCTGGAAGAAGGTGGTGCCGCCGCTGGAGCAGTTCCCGGAGCCGCCGGACGTGACGCCCTGGGCCTGGCTGCCGGAGATGTACGAGCCTCCGGAGTCGCCGGGCTCGGCGCACACGGTCGTACGGGTCACCCCGGAGATGGTGCCCTCGGGGTAGGTGACGCTCGTGTTGTGCTGCTGCACGGTTCCGCAGTGCCAGCCGGTGGTCGAGCCGGAGCGGCACACGGAGGAGCCGACGGGCTGCAGCACGGAGCCGGTCACCTGGACGTTCGCGCCGCCGGAGCCCTTGACGTACGGGGTGGAGGTCCAGTTGGTGTTGGCGGCGACCCAGGCCATGTCGTTGCCGGGGAAGACCGAGCCCTGGAAGCTGCCCTGCGCCACCTGGTTGAACCCGCTGGTGGTGGTGCCCGCCCGGCCGCAGTGACCGGCGGTGGCGAAGCCCTGGGTGGTGCCCCGCGTCACCGCGAAGCCGACCGAGCAGCGGCCGCCGCCGCCCATGTAGTACGCGTCGCCGCCCCGGATGTCGTACAGCGGGCGGGGAGCCTGACCGGTGGGGACGACCCGGACCAGCTCGCGCGGCACGCCGGTCGCCTTCACGAGCCGCGCCCCCGCGCCCGACCGGGTCTCCTCGACGACCAGGACGTTGGCGCGGACGTCGACGTAGCGCACGGGGGCGTCGGTGCCGGCGGACCGGTCGAGACGCTGCTTGGCGCGTTCCAGGGCGGTCAGACTGTGCGTCACGAGCCGGGCCCGCGCGCCCGTGGCCCGGATCGCGGTGGTGTCGGCGGCGCGGGTGGTGGCCACGGTCAGGGTGCCGGCCTCGGCGCCGTCCACCCACGCACCGGCGAAGGCAGCGCCGAGGCCCTGGCGGAGCCGGGCGGCGGTGGCGCCTGCCTCGGCCTCGTTGGCGAGGCGGGTCAGGGCCTGGGAGTGGGTGAGTCCCAGGTCGCGCCGCATGGCGTCGAGCAGCTCGGGCCGGGCGGAGTCGGCGCCGAGCGCCTGGGCGGCGGTCCTGAGGGTCGGGGCGCGGTGCGGCTCCCGGGCGTCGGGGGCCGCGGCGGCGGAACCGGCCTGGAGTCCGGCCAGCGCCATTCCGGCGGCGGCGAGGGCGGTACACGCCGCGCGGGCGTGTCGTCGGAGCATGGGGAGTCTCCTCGGTTCTCGGATCGCGGTTCGGGGATCTCGGATCCCGGCCCCGGATCTCGGTGGGGGATCTGCTGGAACCGTAGGGATCCGCAACGAGGAGGCGGCAGCTGCCGGTTGGCCCCTGCCATGGCGTTATGCCCGGGGTGCCACCCCCGTGTGCACCCGCCCCGCGCTGGTCGCCAGCGCCTCGGCGTGGGCGGCCCGGGTGTGGCGCAGGACGGTGGCGGACCGGGAGGCCGCGCGCCCCTCGGGATGCCAGCCGAGCAGGTGCCGCCACATGAGCGGGGCGCCCGTGAGGGGACGGGTGACGAGGCCCGGGGTCACGGGGAAGGTTGCCCGGCACAGTCCGACGGCCCGGCCGACCTGCACCAGATGGACGCATGAGGCGGTGTCCGTCTCGTACACACAGGCCGGGGTGAACCCGGCCCGTACGCAGGCGGCCGCGAAACAGTCGCCGAAGCAGCCGTCGCCCGGCACGTCGGTCCAGGCCTCCGCCGCGAGTTCGGCCAGGTCGATCTCGGCGCGGGGTGCCAGCGGATGGTCGGCGGCCAGCATCACGTACACCGGGTCGCGGGCGACCTCCGTCCAGGCCAGTCGTCCCGCCCCGGGCGGACCGCTCTCGCCGCAGACCCCGACGAGGGCGAAGTCGAGGCGGCCGTCGGCGACCCCGCCTGCGATCTCGCGCTCCGACCACGAGATGTACGTGCTGACAGGGGCGCCGGGGTCGTCGCGCGCGATCCGGTCGACCAGGCCGCCGAGCAGCGGCCCGTGGGTGCCGCCGAGCCGGTAACCCTCCGCCCCGGCCCGGGCGAACCGCACCGCCTCCTCCTGCAGCTCGCAGACGGCGGGCAGCACCACCCGTGCCCGTTCGAGCACCAGGTCACCGAGCGCCGTGGCCCGTACGCCCTCCCGCCCGCGCTCGAACAGGGCGCCGCCCAGGGCCCGTTCGATCCGCTTGAGCTGAGCACTCAGCGCCGGCTGGGCGAGCCCGAGCGCGGTCGCCGCGCGTGTGAGGCTCCCCGCGTCGGCGATGGCCCGGATCGTCTTGAGGTGTCTCAGCTCCAAGTCCATAGCGAGAGCTTGACGCGCAGACCCGCTGCGGTCCAGACCAAAGCGCGACCCGAATTCCGCCGTGCCCGCGGAACGGCGCAGGTCACAGCGGCCGGCGGCCCGTCGGCGGGAACCGCACCGGTGTTCCACTCGTCCTCAGGGGCGAAGGGTGCCGGGGGACGGTCCACCGTCTCGTGGCGCCGCACACGCGCGCATGCGGAAGGTCGCATGCGGAAGGTAGGGGGTACGCGGTGGCGGTCACGCTCGCGGAGGAGATCATGCTGCTGTCCCTGGACGATGTGTCCGGGGTCGCGAAGGAGCGGCAGTCCGCCGCATGGGCGGTCGCGGGCGGCATCCTGCTCGATCTCGTGCTGGCGGGGCGTGTGTCGGTCGACGACGGACGGCTGCGGGTGACGGACGCGACGCCCACCGAGGTGCCGCTGCTCGACGAGCGGCTGCGGCAGGTCGACGCGTGGTGCGCGAAGAAGGGCAGGGCCCCGAAGGTCACCGAGTGGCTGACGAAGGACCACACCAAGGCCGTGAAGGCCACGGTCGAGAGCCTCCGCGAGCGCGGCCTGGTCCGTGAGGAGCGGCAGCGGGTGATGGGCCTCTTCCCCGTCTCCCGCTACCCGGAGGCGGACGGATCCGTCGAACGCGAGCTGAGGGCCAGGCTGCAGAAGGTCCTCGCCACCGGGCCGACCCACAGCGCCCGCACCACGGGCCTCCTCGCCCTCATCCACGGGGCCAGGCTCCACCGCCTCGCGTTCCCCGACATACCCCGCAAGGAGGTCGCGGCCCGCCTGGAGGAGCTCACGGCCGGCCAGTGGGCGGCGGAGGGCGTACGCCGGGCGATCCGGGACATGCAGGCCGCGATGCTCGCGATCACGGCGGCCACGATGGTGACGGTCACCAGCTGAACGGGCGCGCAGGGCGTTGTTCGACGCGGAACGCGGAGCGGACCGGAGCAGGCCCCCACGGCCCGCCCCGGTCCGCCACCACTCTCCCTCCCGCCGCTCACGTCTCACTCACGTTCCGCTAACGCGGGCGGGGCGGGTGCCGTCCGCCGTGCGCCGCAGGCAGAGCGCGGTGCCCCAGGTGGTCCGCGCCGTGCCGCGCGGTAGTCTGCTCGCCTTTCCGATCACGTACCCGATTCCTTCAGGGAAGCGAGCGACGCAGATGACCGATCTGAGCCGGACATACGTGGACGAGTGCCTGGGCGGGAACCGCGGGCTCGCCGAGGCCGTGGCGCGGGCCGGACTGCCGCCGGCCTTCGAGGAGGCGTGGCGTGCCCATCTGCTGCCCCGCCCCTGGTTCGTAAGGGCCCCGGAGACGGCTGCCTTCGCGCGGGACCTGGAGGGACTCTTCGAGCTTCTCGTGTCCCTGCCGCTCCGGCTCTTCGACGGGGACGTCGACCGGTACGCGGCGGAGGTCGGGATCGATCCCCCGCTCGCCGCCCTGCTCCGCCGGGGCGGCTCCGGCGCCCCGGCCAAGTTCGGCCGGGCCGACGCCTATCACGACGGCACCGGGTACAAGCTGCTGGAGTTCAACCTCGGCAGCGAGGTCGGCGGTGTGGACATGGCCGTGTTCAACCAAGGGCTGCTGCGCGTGCCCGAATTCGCGGACTTCGCGCGTGTGCACCGGCTCGACCACGTGGACATCGCCGCGCGGACGGCCGCCGTCCTGCGCGACCGCGCCAAGCCGGCGCTTTCCGGGGGCGGGGACCCGGTGGTCGGGCTGATCGAGGGGCGCGGCGGCGTCGCCCCGTACGGCAGGCTGATGCGGGCCACCGTCGAGGCGATGGCCGAGCAGGGCATCGACGTGCGGATCGGGGAGATCGGCGACGTGCGCACCCGGTCCGACGGCAAACTCACCCTGGCCGGCACCCCGCTGGACCTGGTCCTGCGGAACTTCGCGGCGACTCAACTCCTCGAAGACCCGGCGGGTCCCGACGTGGCGGAACCGTTCTTCCGCGCCCACCGGGCCGGCCGGACCATCCTGTTCACGTCGCTGGAGAGCGGCTTCTACTCGAACAAGAGCGCCCTCGCGCTGCTCACCGACCCGTGCCGACGCGGGTCGTTCGACGCCGACGAGCGGGCCCTCGTCGACCGGGTCCTGCCGTGGAGCCGCACGCTGCACGCCTCCGTTCCCGCCGAGCTTGTCGACCTCTGCCGGGAGCGGCGGGAACGGCTCATCCTCAAGCCGGGGGCCGGGTACGGCGGGCTGGACACCTTCGTCGGCTGGGAGTGCACGGACGCGGAGTGGGACAAGGCGGTGCGCGTCGCCGTCGAGCGGGGCGGTTACGTGGCACAGGAGCGGGTCGTACCGCGCCCGGAGCCGGTGTACGACCCCGCGACCGGCGAAGTCGACGACTGGATCGCGGCGCTCGGCGTCTTCCTCACCGACGAGGGGTACGCGGGCACGCACGCGCGTGCCAACCGCGCCGACGGGGGCGCGATCGTCGGGATGAGCAGCAACCCGGACACCCGGATGGTGGGCGTGTTCTCCCACCCGTGACGCGCGGAGGGGGTCCGGCGGGTCGGCGTGACCGGCTCGCCTCACCCTCCGGTTCCCGGCCCTACTCCTCGTCCTTCTTCCAGGGGCCGACGCCGAGCCTGCCCGTCGTGCCGAGGTCGAGCTCGGGGATCACGGTCACCGGGTCGGCGCCGGGCTTCGCCCACACGCGCGCGTAGGGGGCGTTCACGGGACCGTCGACCGACCCTTCGACGGTGTTGCGCCAGACGAGACCGGCGTGGGCCCGCTCGCCGGGCCGCAGTTCGATCGGCCGCGGGGGCCCGTCCGCGCCGGTGCCTGCGGCGATGGCTTCGCCGCCCTGGACGATCGAGACGCCTGCGACGCGGTCGTGGTCCTCGTCGCGGATCTCGATACGGGGGTAGCCGTCGAGCCGGTACGGGCGGGTGCCGCAGTTCTCCAGGTGGAGGCCGACGACGCGCAGCCCCATGGCGGCGTCGCCGTCGTCGGCGTACACGCGCACGCCGGTGGGCGGGCAGGTCCCGCCCGCGCTCGGCGCCTCCGCGGTCGGAAAGCCGCGCACCTTCACGATCTTCGCGGTCGTCTTGCCGACGGCGTCCGGGGGAAGGTCGGAGGCGGTGACGGTACGCCTGACCGTGCGGCCGGGGGCGACGGTCTCGACGGTGTCCTCGACGTTGCCGAGCGCCTGTCCCGATTCCGACCGGAAGCCCACGGTGACGACGTAGGTGAAGGGCTGGGTCTCGCGGTTGGTGAGGGTGTAGGCCACGCAGGGGCGGGCGGAGCTGCCGGAGTCGGCTCCGCCGCCGGTCCCGATGATGGTGACGCCGTCCTGGTCCGGTGCGCCGGATGCCGTGGGTACTCCGGCGCTCGCGGAGGGATTCGATCCGGGCCCGCACGCGGGTGGTGTGGCGGTGCCGGAGGCCTCCGGCCCGCGCTGCTCGGTACCGCAGGCGGTGAGCAGGAGGAGCCCCATGACGGCGGGGAAGGTCGAGCCGTTGAGGCGAGTGCGACGCATGGGGTGAGTTGATCAGAACCGGCGCCGTCCCGCCATGGCGGACGTCACCCTGCCCGCGCCTGCCGGCACCTGCCCGCGTCAGGCGCGCGAAAAGGCGTGTCGCCGCCGGTGGTCGCTCGCCTAGCCTCCGACCCATGCGCCAGCACGAGATCCGGCACCGGCACCGGCACCCAGGACGCGACCGGCGTCCGGCCCGCAGCACCACAGGATCGGCCACGGCCCAGCAGCCGCTGTCGGGCCCGCCGTCGGTCGACGGTGCTCGTGTCGTGCTCGTCGGCTACTTCTCCGCGAAGGAGAGGAACTTCGGCGCGCTCATGGACTCGGCCGCGGTGGACCTTGCCGCACGCGGCGCGCGGATCGTGGGCCGGTTCGTCCAGCGGCGCGGCGTCTCTGACGGCGGGGTCGCGAAAATGGGCCTGCCGTTCTCGTCGCGGACGCTGCTGCGTTCCGGCAAGGTCCGCGAGGTGGCCGCGGCGTGCGAGGAGGCCCGTGCCGACGCGGCGGTGTTCGTGGCACCGCTGACGGAACCGCAGCGACGCGCGCTGACGGTACTGCTCGGATGCCCCACCCTGAGTCTCGTCGAGGCCCTGGACGCGGACCGGCCACCCGGCGGGACCCTGGGATAGCCTCTCGGTCGATGGCGCTGCCGCACAGGTGTCCCCCACTTCCCACGTATGAATCCAACGGGGTCACGAGACCGTCGACGCCGATTGCTGGGAGGACAGCGGCGAGGCCTGGGTGCACGCCGAGCGGACGTACGCGTTCCGCGGCTCCAGGGAACAAGTGACACGGCACTACAGGTCGGTGGCGGAGCGCGAAGGCCGGCAGTGGAAGCGGAACCCGGATCCGGCGCCGGGTCAGTCCGACGATCTCTGCTTCGTCCGCGACGAGGACGTGACGGTACTGGGTCTTCACTTCCTCGCACCCGAACGCCTCACCTTCGAGGGCCGTGCCCCCGATCCGGCCCTCACCGTCGGCTCCGGCTACGTGATCCAGGCCATGGCCTCCGCCGACGGCACCGTGACCGGCTGCCCGCTCCAGGGGGCGGACGGGCAGCCGCCGTACGGAGCCTCAGGCACCGGCGGCCGACTCGGCGTTGGCGCGATCGGTGATCAGGGTCAGCACCCGGCCCACGACCATCAGGTCCTCGTCCGGGATGCCGGCGTACAGTCGGGCGGAGATCTCGGCGGATTCGGCCGAGGTGACCTCGTACAACTCCCGTCCGGTGTCCGTGAGTCGTACCCGGTCCGGCTCCGCCGGGTCCGTCTCCAGCACCTTCGTGGCCGTCAGCTCCTCGATCACGCCGGACACGACCGACGCGTCGATCTTCAGGGAACCGGTGACGTCGCCGACGAGCGCGTCACGGCCGACGGACTCGCCCGCGGCCACGACGGCTCGGAGGGTGACGCTCTGGTGGAACGTCATGCCGTGACGGGTCAGGACGCCCTCCAGGAGGGCTCGTGCCGCGTGGTGCGCCAGGGCGAGGACCCGGCCGTTGGCGCGGGGGGCGGTGGTGGTGGTCATGAGTGCTCCTCGTCGTTCTCGGTGTGCGGATCAAGAGGTGCGTCGAGCAGGATCGCCAGCTCGCGGGTGAACTCCCGGGTACGCGGGCCGGTCCGGCCCCCGAGCGGTGCGAGCAACTGGTCCAGGAGGCCCTGGACGACCGTGACCGCCCGGCGGGTGACGTCGAGCCCCTGCTCGGTGAGCGACAGCTGCATGGCGCGCGGGTCGTCCGGGTCGCGGGTGCGATCCAGGAGTCCGGACGCCTCCAGGGCCCGGGCGAGCTTGGAGACGTACAACGGCTCCATCCCCGTCCGGTCGGCCAGCGCGCGCTGACTGGGCCGCAGTCCGGAGCGCGACATGCCGTACAACGACGCCATCACCACGTACTGGGCATGGGTCAGGCCCAGCGGGGCGACCGCCCGGTCGACGGCCACGCGCCACTTCATCGACAGGCGCCAGACGAGAAATCCCGCCGATGCGCCGTTGGTTGCTGAACTCACCCTGAATACAGTACATGGCTACTATGTACATGGCTACTATTTTCCGGAGCGTGCCCCAGGGCGGACGGCAGTGGCCCGCGGGCCTACTCGCCGACGGGCGCGGCCTGGGCGCGGGGGTGGAGCGTCGCCGCCGCGGCGAGGAGGAGTTCAAGCGCGAAGGGGTATCCGCTGTCGCGCATGTCGGCGGCGAGCAGCGGGAACGTGGCCGCGATGTGCGGGTGGGTACCGGGCGGCAGCCTGCCGTACACCTCGTGCCAGACCTCCGCCTCCTTCTCCCGCGCGGCGGGCGGCAGGGCGAGTGCCGCCGCGTCCTGGGCGGCGAAGGCGAGGGCCTGGTCGACGAAGGCGTGGTAGATCCGGACCGCGAGGTCGTCCGGGAAGCCGGCCGTACGCAGCACCGCGAGGATCCTCTCCACCACCCGGGTCTCGTGGGTGCGTCCCGTGGTCCGGTGCGCCGCGAGGAGCGCGGCCTGCGGATGGGCCTGGTACCGGGCGTGGAGGCGGAGCCCTATCGCGCGGAGGTCCGCGCGCCAGTCGCCGGTGGCCGTCCAGCCCTCCTGGGCCCTGCCGATGAGCTCGTCGGCGAGGGCGAGGAGCAGGGCGTCCGTGTTGCGGAAGTAGCGGTAGAGGGCGGTGGGGTCGGCGCCGAGCGCGGCGCCGAGTCTGCGCACGGAGAGTGCCGCCGCGCCGTGCTGCTCGACCAGCCGCAGCGCGGTCTCGACGATGAGGCGTTCCGAGAGCACGGCGCCCTGTTTGGTGGGGCGGCGACGCTGTCGGCTGCCTTCGGGAACCACACGTTCGACCATGCCCCGACCTTACGTCAACACCATTGACGTGCATACGGCGGTACGGATTGCATGACGTCGCCACCCCTCGTCGCACGTCCCCAGGAGCACCCCCATGACCTCGGCCGATCTGGTCTTCACCGGCGGACCCGTCTACACGGTCGACCCGGCCCGCACCCGGGCGAGCTCGCTCGCGGTCGTCGGCGACCGCGTCGTCGCCGTCGGCCACGACGAGGTGCGGGAACTCGTCGGCCCCCGGACCGAGGTCGTCGACCTGACCGGGAGGATGCTGCTCCCCGGTTTCCAGGACGCCCATGTCCACGCGGTGTTCGGCGGTTCGGAACTGGCCGAGTGCGACCTGACGGGCACGGTCGGCGTCCCGGAGTACCTCGGCCGGGTCCGGGCGTACGCCGACGCGCACCCCGAGCACGCGTGGATCACCGGCGGCGGCTGGTCGATGGAGAGCTTCGCGGGCGGACTGCCCACCCGGCAGCTGCTCGACTCCGTTGTCCCGGACCGGCCGGTCCTGCTGTCCAACCGGGACCACCACGGCGCCTGGGCCAACACGAAGGCCCTCGAACTCGCCGGGATCACCGCCGGCACCCCTGACCCCGCCGACGGGCGCATCGAGCGCGAGCCGGACGGCACACCGAGCGGCATGCTCCAGGAGGGTGCCACGACGCTGGTGACGCGTCTCGTGCCGGCGAGTACGCCGGCGGATCGCCTCGCGGGGCTCCTGCGTGCCCAGGAACTGCTGCACTCCCTCGGCATCACCGGCTGGCAGGACGCGCTCCTGGGCGCGTTCAGCGGCCGCGCCGACCCCTCGGACGCCTACGCGACCGCCGCCCGCGACGGCTCGCTCACCGCCCGGGTGACCGGGGCGCTCTGGTGGGACCGGCAGCGTGGATCCGAGCAGATACCCGAACTGGTGGCACGGCGGGAGAAGTTGAGCCACGGCCGCTTCCGGGCGACCTCGGTGAAGATCATGCAGGACGGCATCGCGGAGAACTTCACCGCCGCCATGACCTCCCCCTATCTCGACGCGTGCGGCTGCGCCACCGCCAACAGCGGACTCAGTTTCGTGGACCCCGGGGCACTGCGCGGGTACGTGACGGAGCTCGACGCCCTCGACTTCCAGGTGCACTTCCACGCCCTCGGCGACCGGGCCGTCCGCGAGGCCCTGGACGCGCTGGAAGCCGCGGTCGCCGCCAACGGACGCCGCGGCAACCGCCATCACCTCGCCCATCTCCAGGTCGTCCACCCGGACGACCTCCGCCGGTTCGCCGCGCTCGGCGCCCTGGCCAACATCCAGCCGCTCTGGGCGGCCCACGAGCCGCAGATGGACGAACTCACCATCCCGTTCCTCGGTCCCGAACGCACCGCCTGGCAGTACCCGTTCGGCGACCTGGTGCGGGCCGGTGCCACCCTCGCCGCGGGCAGCGACTGGCCGGTGAGCAGCCCCGACCCGCTCGCGGGGATCCACGTCGCCGTCAACCGCCGGGAGCCCGGCACCACCGACGACCGCGTCTTCCTGCCGGAACAGCGCCTCGATCCGCCCACGGCCCTCGCCGCGTACACCGCCGGCTCCGCCCACGCGAACGGCCACGACGACGCGGGCAGCCTGCGCCCCGGGAACCTCGCCGACCTGGTGGTCCTGGACCGCGACGTCCTGACCGGCCCGCCGGAGGAGATCGCCCAGGCCCGGGTGGAGCGCACCTACGTGGGCGGCCGTCTCGTGTACGCGCGCTGAGCGGGGCGGACCGGGGCCGGTCGCCGGTCTGTCGGTCCCGTGGACGCCCGAGCACCGACCGCATCGCCCGCTCCCCGCACGCGCGGGACTCCTCGGTGGGGCCGACCGGTTCGAAGCTGTGGTGGCCGTGCGGCACGTCGACGGTCTCGACGTCCGCCCCCGTTCCTCCCGGCGGCGGCCGAGGCGCGGCCCGCGCCGCCACTGCCGGACGGGGAGTACCGGCCGACCGTGCTGTGCGAGGGTCTGGCGGAGGCGTACGCCCTTGCCTCGGCGGAGCTGGGGGCCGGGCTTGCCCTGCGGGAGGGTGGCGCGCTGGACTGCTTCGTCGCCGCCTGCGCCCACGCGCGGGGAACGGTGGACTCCCCCGGCTTCCGGCGCGGGCTGCTCGCCCGGAGCGACGGGCCCGTGATCACCCGGTACTGGAAGCTCGCGACCGGCTTGTTCACCCCGGGCGAGCCGGTGATCGGCGCGCTCCACCACCATCTCTCCGTCGCCCTGCACGCCCAGGTCGGGGCCCGGGCCTGCTGACGCTTCCCGCATGGTGGGCAGGCGGGCGTCCACGTGGTGGGCGGCGGGGTGGCGGATGTCTGCACCCTTCCGGAATCGTCGCAGGTCAGAGCGGTGCACACGGGATGTCAGGTGGCGCAATACTGCCGCAACACCATCCGGCACAGCCCGCCGCTACGTTCTTTGCCATGCCCGTCGAACCCGCTTCCGCCGCCCGCCCCGTCGCCGCCGCCCGCCGTCTGCGGCTGCGTGCGGACCGGGCGCGGCAGCTCGCCGACCTGCTGCGCCATCAGATCCTGGCGGGCGGCTTCCCCGGCGGGATCCTTCCGCTGGAGGACGTGATCGCGGCCGACTACCGGGCCAGCCGGAACACCGTCCGGCAGGCCCTCGACCTGCTGCGCGGCGAGCAGATCGTCGAACGTCAGCCGGGGGTCGGCACGGTGGTGGTGTGCGAGAAGTACCCGCACGGCCTCGACCGGCTCCAGGGGCTCGCCGAGACGCTGCGCGAGCACGGGCAGGTCACCAACGAGGTCCGGACCATGGGGCCGGTCGGCGCGCCGGGGCCGGTGGCCCACCGGCTCGGGCTGCCGGAGCACTCCGACGTGCTCTGCATCGAGCGGCTGCGCCGGCTCAACGGGCTGCCGCTCTCCCTCGACCTGTCGTACCTCCCGATGGACATCGGCGGCGAACTCCTCGGCTGCGACCTGGAGAACACGGATGTGTTCCGGCTCCTGGAGCAGCTGACCGGCGGCCCGCTCGGGCACGCGGAGATCACCCTGGAGGCCGTCAACGCCGACGCGCACTCCGCCGCCGTGCTCCAGGCCCCACGCGGGGCCGCCGTCCTGATGCTGGAGCGGCTGACCTGTCTGCCCGACGGGCGGCCGGTGGACCTGGAGTTCATCCGGTTCCGCGGCGACCGCATCACCATGGGCGGCGTCCTGCGCCGCTCCCTCTGACCGACTCGCCTTCCCCCGGCCGCTTCGGCCTCTCCCGCTCCCCTCTTCCCGCCGACCACTTTCCTGGAGACAGCCATGCCTCTGGTCCCCCAGCGTGCCGACGTGCCCGTGACCATCGACGAGTCGAAGTGCATCGACGGGTGCACGCTCTGCGTCGACATGTGTCCGCTGGACTCGCTCGCGATCCGCGAGGAGGACGGCAAGGCGTACATGCACGTGGACGAGTGCTGGTACTGCGGCCCCTGCGCCGCCCGCTGCCCCACCGGCGCGGTCACCGTCAACATGCCCTATCTGCTCCGGTGAAAGGCCGAACACCCATGTCCCGAGGAAGACTTCCGCTGCTCCACCGCCGGGGAGCCGGCCGGCTCGCCCTCCCCCTCGCACTTCTCCTGCCGCTCGCCACCGCCTGCGGCGGGACCGACACCGCAGGCTCGTCCGACGGGAAGACGGTCACGGTGACCGTCGGCTACCAGTCGAAGACCATCAACACCGTCACCGCCGGCACGCTGCTGCGTTCCCTCGGCCACTTCGAGGAGGAGCTCGCCGACCAGGGCCGTGAGGACGGCGTCACCTACCGGGTGGTCTGGCAGGATTACGCGACCGGGGCGCCCATCACGGCGCAGATGACGGCGGGGAAGATCGACATAGGTTCGATGGGCGACTTCCCGCTGCTGATCAACGCGGCGCGCGGGAAGCAGCTCAAGGAGCCGACACGGCTGGTCGCGATCACCGGCTACAACCTGCGCGGTGGCCTCAACACCGTTGTCACCGCCCCTGGTTCGTCGCTCGGGTCGCTCGCGGACCTGAAGGGCCGCAAGGTGTCCACCAGTGTCGGTTCGGCCGCCGACGGCACGCTCGTACGGGCGCTGCGGCGTGCCGGGGTCGACCCCGCGAAGGACATCCGCAAGCTCAACCAGCAGCCGAGCGTGGGCGCTTCGGCCCTGTCGGCCGGAAGCGTCGACGCCCTGTCCCAGTTCGTCGCCTGGCCGGGCCTGCTCGCCTTCCAGGGCAAGGCGACGGCGCTGTACGACGGCGCCGACCTCAACCTGCCGACCTTCCACGGGGTCACCGTCCGCGAGGAGTTCGCCCAGCGGCGCCCCGCCGTCCTCGACGCCTTCCTGCGGGCGCAGAACCGCGCCACGGACCATCTGCGGAAGCAGCCGGTCGCCGCCGCCGAGACGGTCGCGAAGGAGACCGGGCTGCCCGCCGAGGTGGTCTACCTCTACAACGGCGCCCAGGGCATCGCGACCTTCGACCCGGCGCTCCGCCCGGAGCTGATCGCCGCGCTCAAGGAGGACGTGCCGGTCCTCAAGGAGGCCGGTCTGGTCACGGACGTCGACGTGGACGCGTTCGTCGACCCGGCGCCGCTGCGCAGGGCGGTGCCGGACCTCGCGTATCCGAAGGCGGCCGGTCCGAAGTCCGAGCTGTGGCTGAAGGGCCGGAGCTCGATCCGTACCTTCGACACTCCCGCCGCGCTCCTCAAAGCCGTCAAGGGTGCCTCCGTGCGGGCCGCCTACGTGCCGGACGCGGTGACGGGGACGCTGTGGTTCGCGGACCGGGCGGTGTGGGTCAGCGACGGCGCCGCGTGGCGGGCCTTCGTCACCCGCTCCGGCGCCGAGCGGTACGTCTCCGGGCACGCCGGCGCGCGCATCGTGCCGTACGCGGACGCCGTGAGGCTCGCGTCATGAGCGCGGCAAGCCGCCGCACCGGCGCCACGAGCGCCGGTCGCCGGCTGGTGCGGGTGGCCTCCCCGCTCGCGGCGCTCGGGATCTGGCAGCTGCTGACCTCCTACGACGTCAATCTGTGGCTGCGGTTCGAACAGTTCCCCACGGTCGTCGAGGTCGCCTCCGCCCTCGGGGACCGGATCGGCACCGAGGCGTACTGGCAGGATCTCGGCCACAGTCTGCGCCGGATCGCGGTCGGCTTCCTCCTCGCCGCCGTCCTCGGGGTGGCGGCCGGGACGGCCGTCGCCCGCTCCCGATGGGCCGCCGACATCCTGGGCCCGCTGGTCGAGGTGGTGCGGCCGATCCCGGCCATCGCCCTCGTGCCGGTCGCGATCCTGCTGCTCCCCAGCAACGAGCAGGGCATCGTCTTCATCACCTGCGCCGCGGCCCTCTTCCCCGTCCTCGTGTCGACCCGGCACGCCGTCCGCGCCCTGAACCCGGTGTGGGAGGAGGCGGTGCTCACCCTCGGCGGGAGCCGGGCGCGGGTGCTGTTCTCGGTGGTGCTGCCGGGTGCCCTGCCGGGGATCTTCGGCGGTCTGTCGGTGGGCATCGGCGTCTCGTGGATCTGTGTGATCTCGGCGGAGATGATCTCCGGCGAGTACGGGGTGGGCTATCGCACCTGGCAGGACTACACGGTCGTCGACTACCCCGGTGTCTTCGTCGGCATGGCCACGATCGGCGCCCTGGGCTGGCTCACCTCCACCGCGGTGGAGACGCTGGGCCGCCGGGTCACGGCGTGGCTGCCGCGCCCGACCGCACGGGTCCCGGCGGGCGTCCCCGCCCGAGCGGCCGGTACGCCCGCATCCATCGCGTCCGCTTCCGCGTCCGTGTCCGCTGTCCGTCGCCCCGAGAAGGAGCCGGTTCCATGAGCACCGTGAGCCCGTCCGCCGTGTCCGCGAAGCCGTCCGCGCCGACGGCACCGACGGCCTCCGCCGGCGCGGAACTCGCCCTGCACGGCGTCCGTCTCGGCCACCCCGACGGGGTCGCCGTGCCCGGCCCCGTGGACCTTCGGATCGCCCCCGGCGAACTGCTCACCGTGGTCGGCCCGTCGGGCTGCGGCAAGACCACCCTCCTGCGCACGCTCGCCGGCCTGCTGCCCCCGCTGGAGGGGCGGGTCACCCAGGACGGGGAACCGATCCGCCGGCCGGGCGCCGACCGTGCCCTGGTCTTCCAGCACGACGCGCTGCTGCCCTGGCGTTCGGTCCGCGCCAATGTCGAACTGCCCCTGGCCATCCGGCGGGTGCCCCGCGCCGAGCGGCGCGGCTCGGCCGAGGAGTGGCTGGAGCGGGTCGGTCTCGGCGGGCACGCGCGCAAGCTCCCGCACCAGCTGTCGGGCGGGCAGCGGCAGCGCGTCCAGCTGGCCCGGGCCCTCGCGGCCCGCCCCCGGGCCGTCCTGATGGACGAGCCGTTCGGCGCGCTCGACGCCCACACCCGCGCCGGGATGCAGGACCTCCTGGTGGAGATCCTGCGCGGCACGGGCGCGACCGTCGTCTTCGTCACCCATGACGTCGACGAGGCGATCCATCTCGGCGACCGGGTCGCCCTGTTCGCGACCGGTGACGTCCTGGGCGTCCCGCACCCGCGTGTGCGGGACGCCCGGCAGGCGCCGGACACGGCCGCGCTGCGCCGCCGCGTCCTCGACTCCCTCTGACGCGCGTCCACGAAGCCGCCCGCGACCCCGCGCACCCCGCATCCCGTCCTCCCCTGTTCCCCGAAGCTTCGAAAGGCGTCCCATGGGCAGCCCCGTCGTCCCCCTGACCGTGCCCGATCTCGCCGACGCGACCGAGCTGTCCTGCGACGTGCTCGTCATCGGCGGCGGCACCGCCGGCACGATGGCCGCGCTGACCGCCGCCGAGCGCGGGGCGAACGTCCTGCTCCTGGAGAAGGCCCACGTCCGGCACTCCGGCGCCCTCGCCATGGGCATGGACGGCGTCAACAACGCGGTCGTGCCGGGCCGCGCCGAGCCCGACGACTACGTCGCCGAGATCACCCGCGCCAACGACGGTCTGGTGGACCAGTCGACGGTCCGCCAGACGGCCACCCGGGGCTTCGGCATGGTCCGGCGCCTGGAGTCGTACGGGGTGAAGTTCGAGAAGGACGAGCACGGCGAGTACGCGGTCCGGCAGGTGCACCGGTCCGGTTCGTACGTGCTGCCGATGCCCGAGGGCAAGGACGTCAAGAAGGTCCTCTACCGGCAGTTGCGGCGACGCGAGATGCGGGAGCGGATCCGGATCGAGAACCGGGTCATGCCGGTCCGCGTCCTCACCCACCCCGAGGACGGCCGGGCGGTCGGCGCGGCCGGGTTCAACACCCGCACGGGCGAGTTCGTGGTCGTCCGGGCGGGGGCCGTGATCCTCGCCACCGGCCCCTGCGGACGCCTCGGCCTGCCCGCCTCCGGCTATCTGTACGGCACGTACGAGAACCCGACGAACGCCGGCGACGGGTACGCCATGGCGTACCACGCCGGTGCGGCGCTCACCGGGATCGAGTGCTTCCAGATCAACCCCCTGATCAAGGACTACAACGGCCCTGCCTGCGCATACGTCGCCAATCCCTTCGGCGGCCACCAGGTGAACCGGCACGGTGAGCGGTTCGTGGAGTCCGACTACTGGTCGGGGCAGATGATGGCCGAGTTCGCGGCCGAACTCGCCTCGGACCGGGCCCCGGTGTACCTGAAGCTGAGTCATCTCCCCGAGGAGACCATCGGCGCGGTCGAGTCGATCCTGCACACCACGGAGCGGCCCACCCGCGGCACCTTCCACGAGGGCCGCGGGCACGACTACCGGACCCACGACATCGAGATGCACATTTCGGAGATCGGCCTGTGCGGCGGTCATTCGGCGTCGGGGGTACGGGTGGACGCCCACGCCCGGACGACCGTGCCACGCCTGTACGCGGCCGGCGACCTGGCCTCCGTACCGCACAACTACATGATCGGCGCGTTCGTCTTCGGTGACCTGGCGGGGGAGGACGCCTCCCGGTACACGGCGTACGAGGGCGAGTTGGAGCAGGAGCAGCTCGTGGCCGCCCATGAGCTCGTCTACCGGCCGCTGCGTCATCCGGAGGGTCCGCCGCAGCCCCAGGTCGAGTACAAGCTGCGGCGGTTCGTCAACGACTACGTGGCGCCGCCGAAGACGGGCGCGAAACTCTCCCTGGCCGTCGAGGCGTTCGACCGGATGTCGGAGGAGATCGCCGGGATGGGGGCGCGCACGGCCCATGAGCTGATGCGGTGCGCCGAGGTGTCGTTCATCCGGGACTGCGCCGAGATGGCCGCGCGGGCCTCGCTCGCCCGGACCGAGTCGCGCTGGGGTCTCTACCACGAACGGCTCGACCACCCGGAGCGGGACGATTCCGGCTGGCTGCACCACCTCGATCTGCGCAAGTCCCCCTCGGGGGCGATGGAGTTCACGGCGCGTCCGGTGGAGCCCTACCTGGTTCCGGTGCCCGAGTTCGCGCCGCCGGGTGGTCCCGAGCGGCACCTCGGCGAGGTGGAGCTGGTGCCGGTCGCCACGGCCGGCCCCCGGGACACGGCTCCGGCGGCGCGCCCGCACACGGACACCCCGGCGCCGGTCGAGGTTCCGGCGGTCGCGTCACCCCACCCCCGGCTGCTCCGGCTCCTGTCCCTCGTCGAGGAGTCCCCCGATCTCGACGCGCTCGGCCCCTACCTGGACGACCGGGATCCGGCCGTACGGGCCGCCGCCGTGACGGCCCTCGGCGAGACCGCGCCGACCGGCACCGGCCCCGTGCTCGCCGCCCGGCTGCGGGACGACTCGCCGCTCGTCCGCGCCGCCGCCTCGGCCGCCCTGCGCGAGCTGGTCGAGGTGCTGCCCGCCGAGCCGGAGCTCGGCGCCGGCCTGCGGGAGGCTCTCGCCGTGCCCGACGCGGCCGTGCGGTCCGCCGCGTTGGAGGTCCTCCGGGCCCTGCGGCTCGGGGACGCGGGCCTGTACGGCGGGGCGCTCGCCGACGCGACCGTCGAGGTACGCGTCCAGGCCGTCCGGGCCCTGGTCTCGGTGGACGCCGTCGCGGAGCTCGCGGTGGCGGCCGCCGATCCGGCCCGTGAGGTCCGGGTCGCGGTGGCCCGGGGGCTGGCGGCCGTACGGAATCCGGCTCCGGAGCCGCTCGGGCCGCTGCTCGACGACACCGACCCGCTGGTCCGGGGGGCCGCGCTCGCCGCCCTGGCCGGAACCGGGTGCCCGGCCGGCTACGCCACGCGCGCCGAGGCCGCCCTCGGCGATCCGGCCTGGCAGGTCCGCTCGGGCGCCGCGACCGCGCTGCGGGCCGCCGCGGCCGGCCCGGCCGTCCCCGCGCTCACGAAGGCGCTCGCCGACGCGAACGCGGACGTCCGGAAGGCCGCCGTCCTCTCGCTCCTGGTCCACCGGGCCGACCCCGAGGCACGGACGGCACTCGCCGGTGCGTCGGACGACCCCGACGCGGACGTACGCGCCTACGCGGCCCGCGCGGCGCGCTGAGCCCGGCGCGGGGTCAGGGGAGGACCGCCGTGTGGAGGTGCTGGGCGCGCGGCCGGGCGGGCGGGGCGGCGGGAAGCGTTCCGGTGAGGAGGAAACCGCAGGCGAGGGCGGTCCGGCACGATCCCTCGTTGCCGACGGCGTGCACGAGTTCCGGGGTGCGTCCGGCGAAGGGGCCGTCCTCGTCCGCGACCCAGCGGGCGACGCGGGTCAGCGCCCGGGAGGCGATCCCGCGCCCGCGTGCCCGCGGCGCGGTCCAGTAGCCGACGCGTACGGCTGTCGCTCCCTCGCCGGTGACGGCGATGTGGCCGAGCGGCGCCGTGCCGCCCGCCGCCGTGTCCTCGACGATCGCGAAGGCCGCCCGGGTCCCGGCGGCCCAGCCCTCGTTCTGGGCGTCCACCCACGCGCGTGCCTGCCGGGTGGTGTCCAGATGGGTGGCGAGCCAGGCGCGCAGTTGCGGGTCCCGGTGATGGCGTACGAGCGGCTCGGCGTCCTCGTACGTCCAGGGCCGCAGCAGGAGCGGCGGGGTGGACGGGGCCGTTCGGTTCCCGGTTTCGCGGAGTGGGGGCTGCGTGCTGCTCATGCCCGGACGCTATCCCCCCTCACGGGGGCCGGCGCACCCGGGCGTGTGGTGTTCGGCGGCATCGGGGTGAGTGCGCGCATGCGGGGCGGCGGTTCGGGGAAGGGGCGCACGACGCACGCAGCGAGCAGGACGGAACAGGAGGTGGTGCCGGTGTCGGGGCCGACGACCGGAGAAGTGGTGGGAGCGCCGTGCTGGCTCAGTCTCACCGCGCGGGATCTCGACGCGGCGGAGCGCTTCTACGGTGCCGTGCTGGGCTGGACGTTCCGGCGGGACGACGATGGGGACCGGGAGTACGCGGTGGGGCGGCTGGACGAGCAGCCCGTGGCGGTGATCGCCGCGGTGGCGGCCGAGCTGTCCGTGCGGGTGTCCTGGACGGCGTTCTTCACGGTGGACGACGTGGACCAGGCGGTGGCGCGGATCCGGGAGCGCGGCGGCACGGTCGGCGTGGGGCCGGTCGGCTACCCGCCGCACGGTCGGGCGGCGCTCGCCGCCGACCGCGAGGGTGCGGCGTTCGGCGTCTGGGAGGGGCGGACGGGGAACCGTCTGCACATCGGCATGCGCTCGGCGCCGGCCTGGCTGGAGCTGCACACCCGGGACGCGTTCGAGGCGGCGGTGTTCTACGGGGAGGTGCTGCGCTGGGCGGACGAGGCCCCCGCCGGTTTCGAGGTGTCGTACGAGCAGGACAAGGTGGTGCTGCGCCGGGACGGCGAGGCCGTGGCCCGGCTGAACAGCGGGCCGGTCGAGTCCGGCTCGCCCCGGCCGCAGCTGCGGCCGCGCTGGCTGGTGCGGTTCCGGGTGCCGGATCCGGAGGCGGCCGCGGTGGCGGTGGTGGCCTACGGCGGGACCGTGGTGCCCGGCGGCGACTGGGGCGGGGTGCGTGGTCCCGAGGAGGCCGACGGGCGCCGGGTCGTGGTGGTCCGGGACCCGGAGGGTGCGCTGTTCGCGTTGGATGCGGCGGGGGACGACAAGGTCTGACCGGCGGTCCGCCGGGACCGGTGGGCGGTACGGGCCCCGGGTCGCTTCCCGGGGATCCGCACCGCCCGCTGCGCGGTCGGGCGGGTCAGGCGGCGGCCTCGGTGGCGGCGCGCGGCACGGTCCCCGGTTCCGTACCCGCCGGGTCGCCGAGCGGCGTGGCGGCGGGCCTGCCCGGGATGAGCGCGGCGACGACCGCGGCCACAAGGCCGACGCCGCAGCCGATGAGCATGGCGACGCGGAAGCCGTCCTCGGACGGCAGCGCGTGGCCGCCCAGGGTGGTGGTCAGCTGGGCGAGGACGACACCGATCACGGCGGCGGAGACGGAGGTGCCGATGGACCGCATCAGGGTGTTGAAGCTGTTGGCGGACGCGGTCTCCTCCTGCGGGACGGCGCCCATGATGAGCGCCGGCATGGCGCCGTAGGCGAGTCCCACACCGGTGTTGCAGATGAGGGTCACGACGAGCAGGCCCCAGGTGGTGCCCATCAGGGCGAGTGAGGATCCGTATCCGGCGGCGATGACGAGGGCGCCGACGGAGAGGGTGACCTTGGGGCCGCGGGCGGCCGAGAGCTTGGCGCCGAGAGGTGCGAGGACCATCATCATCAGGCCCGCCGGAGCCATCCAGAGGCCCATGGCCATCATCGACTGGCCCAGACCGTAACCGGTCGCCTCGGGCAACTGGAAGAGCTGCGGGACGACCAGGGACTGCGCGTACATGGCGAACCCGACCAGGATCGACGCCAGGTTGGTCATCAGGACGACCGGGCGGGCGGTGACGCGCAGGTCCACGAGGGGGTCGCGGGTACGCAGTTCCCACCGGCCCCAGGCGAGCAGGACGACCACGGCGACGGCGAAGAGGCCGAGGGTGGTGCCGCTGCCCCAGCCCCAGGTCGCGCCCTTGGAGACGGCGAGCAGCAGGGCGACGAGCCCGACGCCGAGGCCGAGCGCTCCCGGTACGTCGAAACGGCCGGCCGCGGCGGCGCGGCGCCCGGCGGGGGCGACGCGCCAGATCAGGGCGCCGACCACGAGGCTGAGGGCGGCGGCGACCCAGAAGAGGACGCGCCAGCTGGCGTTCTCGGCGACGGCCGCGGAGAACGGCAGGCCGAGGGCGCCGCCGACGCCCATGGAGGCGCTCATCAGGGCGATGGAGCCGCCCAGCTTCTCGGGCGGGAGGATGTCGCGCAGCAGGCTGATGCCGAGCGGGACGACGCCCATGCCGAGGCCCTGGAGACCGCGTCCGATGATCATCGGGACGACGGAGGAGGCGAGCGCGCAGACCACCGAGCCGACGATCAGCGGGATCACGGAGACGAGGAGGACCCGCCGCTTGCCGAGGGTGTCGCCGAGCCGGCCGGCCACCGGGGTGGCGACGGCACCCGCGAGCAGGGTGGCGGTGATCACCCAGGAGGCGTTGGACGCCGTGGTGTCGAGCAGCCTGGGGAGGTCGCCGATGAGCGGCACCACCAGGGTCTGCATGAGTGCGGCCACGATGCCCGCGAGCGCGAGGACGCCGACGACGCCTCCGGGTCGGGCGTCGGGCTTGGTGCCGTCCACGTGTTCTCCCTCGATCGTCCACGGCGGTCGTCCACCATGGCTCCATATGCATAGTGCACATTAATGGTGTCATACACAAGGAATGCATGATGCATATTCGATCACGGCGAGGGACAATGGCCTCATGGACAAGCCCGAGGACAAACCCCTTCACCTGGTCGAGTTCGAGACCATGCTGCTCGGTCGGCACGCCCATCTGTACGCACCCCGCTCCCGGGCCGCCGGCGGCCACCTGGACCGCAGCGCGTACGTCCTGCTGAGCCGCATCCGCATGCACGGACCGATGTCCATCGGGCAGCTCAGCGAGGCCTTCGGGCTCGACGCCTCCACCCTCAACCGGCAGACCGCGGCGATGCTGCGCGCCGGGGTCGTGGAGCGCATCCCCGACCCGGACGGCGGGATCGCCCGCAAGTTCCGCATCACGGAGGAGGGCGAGCGGCGCCTGGAGGCCGACCGGAACTCGAACATCGCGGGACTCGACCGGGTCATGGAGCACTGGTCACCGGAGGACGTGACCCGCTTCGCGGCCTTCCTGGAGCGCTTCAACCGGGACATCGAGCGGCTGGAGGGGCGCCCCTGGCCACGCCCCTGACGGGCCGGCCGTGACTCCCCGTCAGAACCCCTCGCGGCCGCGGCGGTCGAGCGTCACGAGGGCCGTGTTGACCACGACGACGACGGCGAAGGCGGTCGCCCAGCCGGGCCGCTCCAGGACGACGAGGGCCGCCGCCGCGGCACCGAACACCAGCGCCTTCACGGCAAGGACACCCGCCAACGACACCCGGAACCGGGCCTTCGGGGCGGCGAAGAGCCCCCACAGGACGGCCGCCGCCGCGGGCGCCGCGACAGCGAGCAGGAGGCGCGGAGCGAGCGACTCCGCGCTCCCCCATCCCCACCACGCGAGGACGGCGAGGGCCGCCAACTCCAGGAGGAAGGCCAGCATTTCGTCGACCACGCGCAGCGGGCCGGGCAGCTTCATCGATCGCCTTCCTTCGTCAACGACGTGAGCCACAGGGGCGATCACACTTCCACACTTTCACACCTCCGGTCTTCGTCAGAACCCTTTACGACGGAGAGAGGCAGCGATACGTTCCGGCCACGCAAGATGTTTCTGCAAGTTTCCGACAGCGTTTCCAGAGGGCTTCGAATCCCGTCCCGGGGCAGAGCTCTGCCCGGCGACGCGCGGTCCCGCATGGAGATCCGGATGACACGCACCCATGGCCTGACACGTACCCACAGACGACGCCTGCCCCTCGGGCCGACGGCCGCCCTGGCGGTCGCCGCCGGCATACTCGGCCTGGTGGCCGCGCCGTCCGGCGAGCCCTCCCCCGGCACCGGACCGCGCACGGCCCCGGTCGCCGCCACCGCCGAGAACACGACGACGGTGTTCTACTGGACGAAGACCAGGAACTGGTCGCTGTACAACCTCCATTGGGCCCCGGACGGCGGCTCGTGGACCGCCGTCCCCGGCGTGGCCATGGAGGCAGCCTGTACGGACTGGGTGAAGAAGACCGTCACCCTCGGAGCGGCCACCGGTCTCCGGGCGACCTTCAACAACGGCAGTGGCACCTGGGACAACAACGGTGGCAGGAACTACGCCCTCGGCACCGGCGCCGTCACCGTCAAGGACGGGGTGATCGCCCACTCCGACCCCTGCGCCGGCACCGAGCCCGCACCGACCCCGACGCCGGGCGCGAAGGCCACCGTCTACTACTCGACCGAGGCGCTGGGCTGGCCGACCGCCAACATCCACTACCAGCCGGCCGGTGGCGCCTGGACCACGGTCCCCGGCGTCGGCATGCAGTCCGCCTGCGCCGGCTGGTGGAAGCGGGAGGTCGACCTCGGCACGGCCGGCTCCCTCAAGGCCGCCTTCAACAACGGCAACGGCATATGGGACAACAACGGCGGCGCCGACTACGCGATCGGCACGGGCGTCAGCACCGTACGGAACAACACGGTGACGGCGAACGCGGCCGACCCGTGCGCCGCCGAGGTGCCCGACACCCAGGCCCCGACCGTCCCCACGAAGGTCACCGCCGCCGCGGACGGCATCTCGGTCCTGCTCACCTGGGACCCCGCCACCGACAACAGAGGCGTGACCAAGTACCAGGTCACCCGGGTCGGCGGCAGCGGCGGGACGATCGTCACCGATGTCGGCTCGACCGTGTTCTCCGACACGGGCCTCGCCGAACGGACCGCGTACACCTACACGGTGAAGGCCGTGGACGCGGCGGGCAACGTCTCCGCCGCCTCGACCCCCGCGACGGCCACCACCGGGGCCAAGCCGGCCGACCCCGCGACCGGGAAGCCGCTCGGCACCGACCCGCGCAAGGACCCGATCTACTTCGTCCTCACGGCCCGCTTCAACGACGGTGACCCGTCCAACAACCGCGGTGGCGGCCAGCACGTCAAGTCGGGCAACGCCGCCAACGACGACCCCATGTTCCGGGGCGACTTCAAGGGCCTCGTCCAGAAGCTGGACTACGTCAAGGGCCTCGGCTTCTCGGCGATATGGGTGACCCCGGTGGTCCTCAACCGCTCCGACTACGACTACCACGGGTACCACGGCTACGACTTCTACAAGGTCGACCCGCGCCTGGAGTCGGCCGGCGCCTCCTACCAGGACCTGATCGACGCCGCCCACGCCAAGGGCATGAAGATCTACCAGGACGTCGTCTACAACCACTCCTCGCGCTGGGGCGCCAAGGGCCTGTTCACACCCACCGTGTACGGCGTCCGGGACAGCCAGTGGAGCTGGTACTACGACGAGAAGCAGCCCGGTTTCGAGTACGACGGCCTGACGATCGACGCGAAGTCCGGCAAGTCGTACTACAACGGTGACCTGTGGTCGACGGCCGAGCCGACCGGCAACACCTGCCTCAACTGGGGCAAGCCCACCGGCGGCAAGAGCGCCGAGGGCTACACGGTCTACAACTGCCAGTGGCCGAGCCCGACGTCCGGGATGTTCCCGAAGGCGCTGTTCCACCAGTGCTGGATCGGCAACTGGGAGGGCGAGGACTCCCGTTCGTGCTGGCTGCACGAGGACCTTGCCGACTTCAACACCGAGAACCCGACCGTCCAGAACTATCTGATCGGCGCCTTCGACAAGTACATCGACATGGGGGTCGACGGCTTCCGCGTCGACACGGCCGTGCACATCCCGCGCACCACCTGGAACCGTCTTTTCCTGCCCGCCATCCAGGAGCGGGTGACCCGGAGCCACGGCGCCGAGGCCGCGAAGAACTTCTTCGTCTTCGGCGAGGTCGCCGCCTTCGTGAACGACAAGTGGAACCGCGGCTCGGTGAACCACTCGGCGCAGTTCTTCACCTGGAAGGAGCGCAAGGAGTACGACGCGGACGACACGAAGGCCGCGCTGGAGATGTACGACCACGAGCAGCAGCTGGGCACGGGCGGCCAGCCCACCTCCACCAACGCCTTCCTGAACGGGAACAGCTACCACACCCCCGACCACAGCCGCTTCTCGGGCATGAACGTCATCGACATGCGCATGCACATGAACTTCGGTGACGCGTACAACGCCTTCTCCAACGGCAAGGACTCGGACGACAGTTACAACGACGCCACCTACAACGTCGTCTATGTCGACAGCCACGACTACGGCCCCAACAAGTCGAGCGAGCGGTACACCGGCGGCACCGACGCCTGGGCCGAGAACATGTCCCTGATGTGGACCTTCCGCGGCATCCCGACGCTCTACTACGGCTCCGAGATCGAGTTCCAGAAGGGCAGGAAGATCGACTGCGGGCCGTCCTGCCCGCTGGCCACCACCGGCCGGGCGTACTTCGGCGACCACGTCGCCGGCTCGGTCACGGCCTCCGACTTCTCCCAGGTCTCCGCGGCGTCCGGCGCGGTCGCGACGACGCTCGAACAGCCCCTGGTGAAGCACGTGCAGCGGCTCAACCAGATCCGGCGGGCGATCCCGGCGCTCCAGATGGGCCAGTACTCCACCGAGGGCATCTCGGGCGGCATGGCGTTCAAGCGCCGCTACACCAGCGGGAGTACGGACAGCTTCGCCCTGGTCACGATCTCGGGCGGCGCCACGTACACGGGCATCCCGAACGGCACGTACACCGACGCGGTCACCGGCGACGTGAAGACCGTCTCCGGCGGCACGCTCTCGGTCGGCGCACCGGGCAAGGGCAACCTGCGGGTGTACGTCCTGAACGGCCCCGGCAGGATCGGCACGGCGGGCCCGTACCTGAAGTAGGACCGGCGGCCCGGCACCTGAACGAGCCCGGGCTACCCCAGCGGCGTGCGGTGCAGGGTGACGAGCAGGCGCCAGACGTGGTGGGCGATCCGGTCGGAGTCGCCCTCCACCAGGCCGTGCAGCCAGTCGGCTAGCACTCCGGCGAAGGTCGCGGCCACGGCCGAGGCGATCAGTTCCGGCTCGGGAGCCCCGGCCAGGCTGCGCTCGTGGAGGCTGCGGGCCCTCAGGTCCTCGTGGAGCACGAGGCCGAGCGGCCCGCCGCCGCCCGGCCGCAGCAGGGCGCGGTAGAGGCCCGTGTGCGGGGCGAGTTCGGCGAGGAAGGCGAGCAGCGCGGGCGGCGGGGACGCCGGGTCGGGGGTGCCGCGCCAGGCGTGCAGGGCGTCCACCGCGTCGCGGACCACGTCGGCGCAGGCGTCGACGGCGAGCGCCTCCAGGTCGCCGTAGTGGACGTAGAAGGTGGCACGGCCGACGCCGGCCCGGCGTACGAGCGTGGCGATGGTGACGTCGGCCAGCGGGCGCTCGGCGCACTCGTCGAGGAGGGCCCGGCGCAGCTTGGCCCGGGTCCTGGCCGCCCGGGGGTCTCCCGGTGTCGCGGTCACGGCCGGATCACCGGCTCAGCAGGACGGCGCCGAGGGCGAGCGCTCCCGGAAGCGCCTGGGCGACCAGGATGCGGCGGTTGGCGGTGAGACCGCCGTACAGACCGGCGATGACGACGCAGCCGAGGAAGAAGACCTGGACCCGGAAGCCGGTCGGGTCGTCGGCGATCAGGCCCCAGACGAGTCCGGCGGCGAGGAAGCCGTTGTAGAGGCCCTGGTTCGCGGCGAGCGGCGCGGTGGCGCGGGCCATGTCCGCGTCGAAGCCGGAGAGGCCGCGCCCCGGCTTCTTCTCCCACAGGAACATCTCCAGAACCAGGATGTAGGCGTGCAGGGCGGCCACCAGGCCCACCAGCACGTTCGCCGTCGTCTCCACCGTCGTCTCCTCACCGTTCAGCCAGATTTCCTGGACAGGTGTCCACTGTACATGGACATCTGTCCAGCAAATCGCCCCGATCGGTCAACAGTGCGTAACGCGAACGGGCTTCTCGGACTGAACGCTTCCTTCCGCCCCGCGAGTCTGGGATCTTGCGTCCACCCCACACATCACAGGGCCCGGCGGGCGCCACCCGCGCCACCGGGTCATCGGAGGACGCATTGTTTTCCCTCATATCCAGCCGGTTGAGAACGTCGGCCATGGCCGCCGCGGCGCTCGGTACGACCGTGGCGCTCGCCGCTCCCGCGGGATTCGCCCAGGCAGCACCGACCGACACGGAGCCCGTCGCGGCCCGTTCGGCGGGGGCGACGCAGAGCACGACGACACCGGCAGCGGCTCCGGCCGCCTGGGCCGCGGGCACCCGCGCGTACCTGGTGATCACGGCCCCCGGCGGCACCTCGGCGGTCAGCGGCGCGGTCACGGGCAACGGCGGTTCGGTCTTCGCCGCCTATGACGCGATCGGCGTGATCGTGGCCCACTCGACGTCCGCGTCCTTCGCCTCGGCGATGCGCACCGTCAGCGGTGTCCAGCAGGTCGGGGCGACCCGCACCTCGGACGTCCCCGCCGACGCCTACAACCCGGCGCTCCCGGCCAACCCGTCGCAGTCGACCACCACGCTCACGGAGTCGAACCGCTGGGACATGACGCAGATCAAGGCCGAGCAGGCCTGGGCGGTCACCACCGGTTCGGCGACGGTGAAGGTCGGCGTCCTCGACACCGGCGTCGACGACCAGCACCAGGACATCGCGCCCAACTTCAACGCCGCCGACTCGGCCTCCTGCGCCTACGGCAAGGCGGACACGCGCGCGGGTGCCTGGCGTGACGTCGGCACCCACGGCACGCACGTCGCGGGCACGATCGCGGCCGCCAAGAACGGCAAGGGCGTCATCGGCGTCGCGCCGGGCGTGAAGATCTCCTCCGTCCGCATCGCGGAGCCGACCAGCAGCCTGTTCTTCGCGGAGAACACGATCTGCGGCTTCATGTGGGCCGGTGACCACGGCTTCAAGGTCACCAACAACAGCTACTACACGGACCCGTGGCAGTTCAACTGCCCGGACAACCTGGACCAGGCCGCCATCATCGAGGGTGTCCGCCGGGCGCAGGTGTACGCCGAGGGCAAGGGTTCGCTCCAGGTGGCCGCCGCCGGCAACTCCAACTACGACCTGGCGAACAAGACGACCGACTCCGAGAGCCCCAACGACTCGACCCCGGTCACCCGCACCATCACCAACGCCTGCATCGACATCCCGACGGAGCTGCCGGGCGTCGTGACGGTCGCCTCGCAGGCCAGCGGCGGCGCCAAGGCCTCGTACTCGAACTTCGGCAACGGCGTGATCGACATCGCCGCGCCGGGCGGCGACGGTGCCACCCAGGTGTACTCGACGCTGCCGGGCGGCAAGTACGGCAACATGAGCGGCACCTCGATGGCCTCCCCGCACGTGGCGGGTGTCGCGGCGCTGATCGCGAGCACCAACCCGACCTTCACCCCGGCGCAGATCCGGGACCAGCTGGGCGTCCAGGCCAATGACCGCGCGTGCCCCTCGGACACCCGCTGCAAGGGCACCACGACCAAGAACGGCTTCTTCGGTGAAGGCGCGGTCGACGCCCTGAAGGCCGTCGGGGGCACCACCCCGCCGCCCGGCGCGTACTTCGAGAACCTCGCCGATGTGACGATCGCCGACAACACGACGGTCGAGAGCCCGATCACGGTCAGCGGCGTGACGGGCAACGCCCCGGCCACGCTCAAGGTGGGCGTGGACGTCAAGCACACCTACATCGGCGACCTGAAGGTCGACCTGGTGGCTCCGGACGGCACCGTCTACACGGTCCACAACCGGACCGGCAGCGGCACGGACAACATCGTCCAGACGTTCACGGTCAACGCCTCCGCGGAGGTCGCGAACGGGGTCTGGAAGCTCCGGGTCAACGACAACGCGAGCCAGGACACGGGCAGGATCGACGCCTGGAACCTGACCTTCTGAGTCCGAGCCGCCGAGCCTGACCTCACGGGGCCGGCCTTCTGACTGAGTGTGACCCCTCGACGGGGCCGGAACCCACTGGGTTCCGGCCCCGTTCGCATGCCTGCGGGAAAAAGTGCGTACCGAGGGGTAGGCCTGCCCGGGAGCCTTGCTATACGTTCCGTCTAACAAGCTTGCTAGACATGAAGTCTAATAAGTGCCCGAGCCGCCGATCGCGCGATCCAAGGAGCCGCACCATGGCACACAGCACCGTTCGACCGGAGAACGAGGGTCGGCACGACAGCTCCACGGCCGAGCGGCTGCTCCGGTCGGCCGCGAAGCTGTCGTACGACCCCGCCGTCGAGGTCGACTGGGACACGCCCCTCGACAAGGACTTCCACGGCCAGAGCCCCGAGTGGAACTCCCTCTACGGCACGGACTACTGGAACGAGATGACCGAGGAGCAGCGCAAGGAGCTGACCCGGCAGGAGACCGCGTCGGTCGCCAGCACCGGCATCTGGTTCGAGATGATCCTCCAGCAGATGGTGCTCCGCGACATCTACCTCCTGGACCACACCGACCCCCGGTTCCAGTGGGCCCTCACCGAGATCGCCGACGAGTGCCGGCACTCGATCATGTTCGCCCGGGGCTCCCAGAAGCTCGGCGCGCCCGCGTACCGGCCCCGGCGGGCCGTCCTCGAACTCGGACGCTTCATGAAGACCGTCGGCTTCGGCGAGGCCGCGTACGCCGGAATCCTCGTCGCCGAGGAGGTCCTCGACGTCATGCAGCGCGACTGGATGCGCGACGAGCGGGTCGTCCCCTTCGTCCGCACCATCAGCAACATCCATGTCGTCGAGGAGTCCCGGCACATGAAGTTCGCCCGGGACGAGACGCGCCGCGCCCTCGCCCGCGCGAGCAGGGCCCGCCGGCACTTCCAGGCGCTCGTCGTCGCCATCGCCGCCTACTACATCATCACCAGCCTGGTGAACCCGGAGGTGTACGAGCGGGCCGGACTCGACCCGGAGCGGGCCCGCCGCGAGGCGGCCGCCAACGAGCACTACAAGGCACAGCTGCGCGCCAGTTGCTCCGGACTGATGGAGTTCCTGGCCGATGTCGGGATGCTGACCCGGCCCGCGCTCTTCTTCTACCAGCGCGCCCACCTCGTCTGACCCCTCCGAGCCGAGCAGAGCAGAGCCGACGACATGACCTACGCGATCACCCAGACCTGCTGCAACGACGCCACCTGCGTCGCCGTCTGCCCGGTCAACTGCATCCATCCGACGCCCGAGGAGCCGGACTTCGGCACCACGGAGATGCTGTACATCGACCCCGAGGCCTGCATCGACTGCGGGGCATGCGCCGACGCCTGCCCCGTCGACGCGATCTTCCCGGCGGACCGGCTCACCGCACGGCTGCGGGAGTACGAGGACGTCAACGCCGCGTACTACGCGGACCGGACGCCCGCACCGGTCCTCGCCTCACCCAACTTCCACCCGTGGGGCGGGCCCTCGTTCCCCCGCTCGCTGCCTTCCGACTTCGCCCCGCTGAGGATCGCGGTCGTCGGCACGGGTCCCGCGGGCATGTACGCGGCCGAGGACCTCCTCCTGCACACCAACGCCGAGGTCACCCTGATCGACCGGCTGCCGGTGGCCGGCGGACTCCTGCGGTACGGCGTGGCGCCCGACCACCCGGCGACCAGGGGCGCCGGAGAGACCTTCGCCCGCTTCCACACCCACCCCCGGGTCCGGATGCGGCTGGGCGTGGAGATCGGCAAGGAGGTCACCGTCGAGGAACTCGCCGCGCACCACGACGCGGTGGTCTACGCGGTGGGCGCTCCCTCCGACCGGCGGCTCGGCATCCCGGGCGAGGACCTGCCGGGCAGCGTCCCGGCGACCTCGGTCGTCTCCTGGTACAACGCACACCCCGAGACCGGCGCGGACGCCGTCCCGCTCACCGCCGGGCGGGTCGTCGTGGTCGGCAACGGCAACGTGGCGCTCGACGTCGCCCGGGTCCTCGTCACGGATCCCGACGCCCTCGCCGGTACGGACATCGCCGACCACGCCCTCGCCGCCCTGCGCGGCACCCGGGTGCGCGAGGTGGTGCTGCTCGGCCGCCGCGGCCCGGAGGACGCGGCGTACACGGGCTCCGAACTGCTCGCCCTCAAACACCTCCCGCAGGTGGACCTGGTCGTCGACGACCGGGACCCGCGCACCGGCGCGAGCGTGGACGCGGCGGCGGACGGGGAGAAGGCCGCGCTGCTGCGGGGCGTGCCGCGGGAGACGGTGGACTGGACGCGGCCCCCGGCAACGGACCGGCGCCGCATCGTGCTCCGCTTCCACTCCGCCCCGGTCGAGGCCGTCGGCACCGACGCCGTCCGCGCGGTCCGGGTCACGGAGGACGGATCACCCTCCGGTACGGAGATCGAGGCGGGTCTCCTCGTCCGGGCGATCGGCTACCGGGGGGTCCCGCTGGCGGGGCTGCCCTTCGACGAGGCGACCGGGACGGTGCCGCACGAGGCCGGGCGGGTGGCCGGGCTGCCCGGCGGCTATGTCGTCGGCTGGATCAAGCGGGGGCCCACCGGCGGCATCGGGGCCAACCGGGCCTGCGCGGAGGAGACCGTCGGGACGCTGCTCGCGGACGCGGTCGCCGGCGCACTGCCGAAGCCGACGGGCACGGCACGGGAGTTCCGCCGGCTGGCACGGAGGCGCAGCCGCCATCTCGTCGACGCGCGCGGTCTCGCGGCCATCGACCGGACCGAGCGGGCGAAGGGGCAGGACGCGGGTCGCCCCCGGGTCAAGCTCGCCACGGTGCCGGAGCTCGTCGCGGCGGCGCGGGGCGTTCGCCGGCGCCTGAAGGCCTGAAGGGCCGAAGGCCGAAGGGGCTGCAGGGGTCGCAGGGGTCGCAGGTCCGGCCCGGGACGGCGGGCCGGCGATCCCTCGCGACGTGGGACGTCAGGCCACGAGGTCCAGGGCCTGGCGGACCACGATCGCGTTGAGCCGGACCGCGAACGGCACGATGTCCGTCAGCTCCAGGGCGACGGCCCGCTCCTTCGGCAGCTCGACGGTCACGTCGACGCAGAAGGCCAGGGCGTACATGTGCTCCCCGGTCTCCTCGTCCTGCAGGGCGAAGAACAGGTCCCGGTAGAACCGGGTCCGCTCCCCCGACTCCTCGTAGAAGGAGAGACCGGGCTGCCCCTCCTGCGCGGCGAGGCCGGTGAAGGCCTGGACGAGCTCCCGCTCGACGGTGGCCCAGAACCCGGCCTCCGCGCACTCCGGCGGAAGCGCCTGCCGGACGGCCTCCTTGAGGGAGAGGACCATGACCAGGACGGGGGCGTACTCCTGGAGCCCCCAGCCCCGTACCATCTTCACCACGGTGCTGTCCGGGACGGCCGCGGCGGCCTCCCGTATCGCCTCGAAGTCGAAATTGACGGTCGCCGGCGCGATCGCCTCCTGGAACACCCGGTCGATGGACCGGGCCTGCGCGAGATGATCCGGTCCCACCTCGACGACGGTCCTGAAACTGGCGGCCAAAGCTCCTCCTGCGTGATCTCGATGATCAGGAGGGGTCAGTATGCCGAGCGCATGCCCGTCGGAGCGGGCCCCGTCCGCCGTACGGACGGAGCGGGCCCGGGACCACGGGCAGCAGGGGCTCAGGACCGCTTGCGGGGCTTCCCGCCGGTCCGGCCCCGGCCCGAACCCCCGGCGCCGCCGGGCTTGCGGGCAGCGGGCTTGCCCGCCGTACGCGAACCGGCACCCGGCTTCCCGGACCGGCCGGGTTTGGCGCCGGACTTCCGCTCCTTCTGGTCCTTCGGCTGCTTCTGGCCCTTCTGGGCCTCGGCGCGGCGGCCCCGGGTGCTGTTCACCGTGCGGCCGCGCACGATGCCGATGAACTCCTCCACCAGGTCGGGCGCCTCGTCCGCGGCCTGCCACGACAGGGCCACCCGCGACTGCGGGACCTCGGTCAGCGTCCGGTAGGTGAGGTCCTTGCGGTGGTGCAGCCGGGCGAGCGACTGCGGCACGGCCAGCACGCCGACGCCCGCCGCGACCAGCTCGATCGCGTCGGCGGTCGTCGCGGGGCGCTCGTTCGCCGGAAGGCCGGGCGGCCGCTCCCAGCCGAGGGTGTCGTCGAGCGGGTGCAGGACGAGCTCCTCGGCGAGGTCCTCGACCGTGACCTCCTCCGCCGCCGCGAGCAGGTGGTCCTTGGGGACGACGACGACCGTCGTCTCCGTGTAGAGCGGGATGGCGCTCAGGTCGTCCCGGTCGACGGGGAGCCGGACCAGACCGGCGTCGGCCGTGCCCTCACGAAGGGCGCCGAAGGCTTCGGCGGGCGTCAGGGCGAGCAGCGTCAGGGGTACGTCGGGCAGGCGCTCGTTCCAGACCCGCACCCACTTCGAGGGCGTCACTCCGGGCACGTAGGCGAGCCTGAAGGAGGAAGGGGAGGAGGAGGGGAAAGAGGGGGAATCCGCGGGGGAAGCGTCCGAGCCTGTCACTCCGCCAGGTTACCGGTAGCTGCCGTGGTCGGAACTCGCCCGCACGCTCGATACCCTTGGCACCATGACGTCGCACCAGAGCACCCAGACGATGAAGCCCGCCACCGCGGCGAAGAAGCTGGGTGTGTACCTCGAGGCCACCCCCGCAGAGTTCCAGGAGGGTGTCGTCTCGCGCACCGAGCTGAACGAGCTCCAGGCCAATCCCCCGGCCTGGCTCCAGGAGCTCCGGAAGAACGGTCCGCACCCCCGCCCCGTGGTCGCGCAGCGGCTCGGCATCTCCATCGCCGGTCTCGCCCGCGGTGGCATCACCGACCCGCTCACCACCGAGCAGATCGAGGAGCTCCGGCAGGAGCTCCCCGAGTGGCTGCAGAAGGAGCGCGCCACCCAGGCGGAGGTCCGCAAGGAGACCGTCCGCATCAAGGAGCGCGACGCGGAGCGCGCGGAGCGCCGCCAGCAGGGCGCCTGACCGCTCCACCGCCGACAGGCCGCTCGACCGCTTCACCGCCGGACCGGTCCCGATGGTTTCCCCCTCGGGCCGGTCCGGTGCCGTTTCCCCCCCACCGGGCCGGACGTGACCTGACCGGTGTGGCGCACGCCTGGGCGCGGGAGTCATTCCCGCATGAGTGACACGAACACCGCGTCCGAGCCGCCGGTCGTCGTCGGCGTGGACGGGTCCGAGCACAGTCTCCGGGCCCTCGCATGGGCCCTGAGCGCCGCCGATCACCTGGGGTCACCGCTGGTCGTGGCCCATGTGCGCTCCGACGCCCTCCAACTCGGCGCCGCCCGCATCGCCTCCCTCGGGCCCTCCCCCGAACTGCCCGACGCGGTCATGGCGGCCGTACGGACGGTCGTCGAGGAGCACGGGCACGACATGCCCGTACGGTACGAGTCGCTCGACGGCTCCGTGACCGACGCCCTGCCGGCGGCGGCCCGGGGCGCGCGGCTCCTGGTGACCGGCTCCCGCGGGCACGGCGGCTTCGCGAGTCTGCTGCTCGGCTCGACCAGCCGTACCCTCGCCGCGACGGCGCCCTGCCCGCTCGTCGTCGTCCCGCACGAGGCGCGTGCGGCCGCCCTGGAGGGCGGGGCGGAGGCGGGCCGGGTACTGCTCGGGCTGCACCCGGAGGAGACTCCTGACGAGGTGGTGACCTTCGCGTTCGAGGCGGCGCACCACCGGGGCGTACCGCTGGAGGCCGTCACGGCCGTCCGGCTGCCCCCTCAGCCGACCAGCCTCGTCGTGGCCCCCGCCCCGGCGCTCCAGGTGCCACCGCCGCTGCCCCTCGCGGACGCCGCGGAGGCGTTCGTACGGGAGGCGGAGCGGGAGCAGGAGGAGCGGCTGCGGCCCTTCGCCACTCGGTGGCCGAAAGTCGGGCTGGTCGCGACGGTGGTGCCGGCGGACGCGGCGGGCCTCCTCGTGGAGGGCTCGCGGGACGCCGGTCTGCTGGTCGTGGGCCGGCACCACCGGCACCGGTTCGGCTCGCTGCTCGTCGGCTCGGTGGCCCACGCCGTGCTGCACCACGCGCACTGCCCGGTCGCGGTGGTTCCGCCCGTGCCCCGGGCCTGACGGATCCGCCTCCGCCGTCGGACGGGCCGTTCCACCGCCACACGCTCGGCCGGCTGCGGCGCCGACCCCGCCTCCGGCTCGTTCAGCCGGGAAGGGTGCGGGCGAGCCGGAAGCCCACGTCGTCGATCCGCAGGGTCGGGTGGCTGCGGCGGCGGACCGAGGCGCGGCAGCTCCAGTGCTCGTCGAACCAGCCGCCGCCGCGCAGCACCCGGTAGCCGCCGTAGACCTCGGGGTCGTACACGTCCCAGCACCACTCCCAGACGTTGCCCAGCATGTCGTGGAGACCCCAGTCGTTGGGCCGGCGGCCGCCGGCCTCGTGGAGGCGTTCGCCGGAGTTGCCTCGGTGCCAGGCGATCTCGTCGAGCGGGCCGTAGCGCGGCTCCGTGGTTCCGGCGCGGCAGGCGTGTTCCCATTCGGCCTCGGTGGGGAGGCGGTAGCCGTCGGCGGACCGGTCCCAGTCCGGCGCCTCGGCCTCGGCGTCGTCCGCCGGGACCCGGTAGGCGGGGCGGAGCCCCTCGCGTACGGACAGTGCGTCGCAGAAGCGGATCGCGTCGCCCCAGGACACGCCTTCGACCGGCAGCCGGTCGCCGTGCGCGGTGCTCGGCCTCGCGCCCATGACCTGCTCGTACAGTCCCTGCGTGACGGGGACGGCGGCCAGGGCGAACGGGCGGACGTCGACCGCCCAGCTCCGCTCCGTCCGCCGGTCCGAGAGCGTGACCCGGCCCGCCGGTACCTCGATCATCGCGTGGTCCCCCTGTGTCCTCATGGCCTCGATGGTCGCAGCATTCGGAACGGGGGCGCGTCGTGTCACCGAGCGGGGCGGGGCGGGCGTGACTAGCGTGGCTCACAGGAACACATCATCGAATCGGAAACGGGAGTCACCGTCATGGCCGTACGACCTGAAGGCACGCCTGTCTGGGCCGACGCGATGTTCAAGGACGTCGAGGTCGCCAAGACGTTCTACGGCGACGTGCTCGGCTGGACCTTCGGCGAGTCCTCCACGGAATATGGCAACTACACGCAGGCGTACAAGAACGGGAAGGCGGTCGCGGCCGTCGTCCCGCCGATGCCGGGCCAGGACGGCGAGACCCAGTCGGCCTGGTGTCTGTACTTCGCCTCGCCCGATGTCGCCGCCACGGCGGAGAAGATCAAGGCCGCGGGCGGCACCGTCCTGATGGAGCCGATGCAGGTCGGCGAATTCGGGTCGATGTGCCTCGCGCAGGACCCGGCGGGTGCGACGTTCGGCGTCTGGCAGGGCGGGCGGCACGAGGGCTTCGAGCTGGAGGGTGAGAGCGGCTCGTACGTCTGGGCCGAGGTCTTCACCCGGGAGCCGGCGAAGGCCGACCCCTTCTACACCGCCGTCTTCGGCTACAACTCGAAGAAGATGATGGACGAGAAGATGGACTACCGGGTCTTCGACCTCGGCGCCGACCCGGTGCTCGGACGCATGCTGATGACGGCTGAGGACTTCCCGCCGGAGATCCCCTCGTACATCCAGCTGTACTTCGCCGTCGACAACTGCGACAAGGCCGTGGAGGCGGCCGAACGCCTCAACGGGCGGAAGGTGTTCGGGCCGATGGACAGTCCGTTCGGCCGCTTCGCGGCGATCCTGGACCCGGAGGGTGCCGCGTTCGCCGTGATCGACGTCAGGACCACCGTCGGCGAGATGCCCGAGATGGTCTGACCGGTGCGGGAGACCGCGAGCCGCCCCGGGATCCCGGTCCCGGGGCGGCGCTGTGCGGGTCAGTCGCTGTCGCGGACCGCGACGATGCCGTTGAAGACGCCGACGTACGCGGTGCCGTCGGGGCCGAGGGTGATCGGGGCCCAGTTGTTGTCGTACGCGAGGCCGGTGCCGGTGAAGCGGCTGAAGACCCTGGCGCCGGTGCGGAAGTCGACGGCCGTGAGGTACCAGGCGTCGATGCCCCACGAGTTGGGGCGCTTCTCGTAGAAGTAGAGCAGTCCGTTGGCGGTGGAGAGCTTGGGCACGGTCGAGGGCGAGCGGACGTCGCTCTCCCAGACGGTGTCGCAGCCACTGCCGTCGGCGCGGACGTCGATCCGGGTCGCGCCGCCGACGACGCTGCGACCGAGGAGGAGCGAACTCGGGTTCTCGTAGCCGTAGTTGTTCTCGACGACGAGGCTGTTGCCCCAGCTGATCAGGGAGTTGTCGGTGGTGGAGGCCCCCGGCCCGAAGACCGGCACCTTGCAGACGAGGCGCTCGGCGGCGGGGACGCCGACGCCCCGGCGGTAGACGAGGACGTTCATCCGGTCGTCGGCGTTGTCGGTGATGGCGACGTACTCGCCATGGAGACCGAAGAGGTCGGGAGTGGTGCCCGAACCCTGGTTCACCGAGCCGGGCTTGGTGCCGGTCCCGCGGTCGTACGTCTCGCGCCAGCGCACCCGCGGGACGCCGTCCGCGTCGGCGTCGAAGCTGTACAGGGCGTGGTCGGTGACGAGGGAGACACCGTCCTCGGCGACGGAGAAGGAGTTCTGGATCTCCTCGCCGTCGAGGCGGATCGCGCGCAGCGCGCCCGTCGCCGGGTCGACGGTGCCGACGCGGCCGAGGCGGGTGACCCACCAGACGCGGCCGTCCCAGTCCGGCATGACGGAGGTGACGGGGTCGCAGACGCCGCTGGGGAAGAGGTTGGTCCAGCTGACGCAGTCGTGCGGGACGAGGGAGGTGAGGTCCCAGTCGTTCTCGACGACGAACTCCCAGGTTCCGTCCGTCCTCTGACGGTGTGCGATGCGCTGGATGTGCTGCCGGGAGTCGGCGAGGACGACGCGGTCCTGGTTGTCGAGGTAGAAGTAGGCTCCGCCGGAGGTGTCCTTGAAGATCTTCTCGAAGTCGAGGCGGGTGATGGCCTCGACGGTGGAGGAGCGCTGCGGCAGCTTGTACTCGGCGAGGGTGTCCAGGGTGCGGGGGTCGAGCAGCTTCAGCAGGAAGCCGTTGAAGGTGCCGCACACGGTGACGAGCCGGCCGCCGGAGTCGAAGGTCACGGTGGCGCACTCGCCACCCACGGGGGCGATCTTCTCGCTGTCGACCTGCGGGTCGCGGCCGAGGGGCCCGGAGTACGGGTGGGTGCCGCTGCCCGCGCCGTCGGCGTGCATGCCGCTGCGTCCGTTGGGGGCGAGGTACGGGTGCTGGGCGGTGCCCTTGCCCGGCACGGGCCGTGCGGTGGCGGGGGCGCCCTCGTAGTGCTCCACCAGGCGGTGGCCGAGGCCGAGGGGGATCTCCTGGGCCTGGGCGACGGGGGCGGACCCCACCATGACGGCGGCGGCGAGCGCGATCAGCGTGAGCGCGCGGGCTCGTCTTCGGGGCGGGTGCGTGGCCAATGCGGCTCCTCGGGTTGCTGACAAACTGTCGCGCCGGCGGCCGACGCTAGGCCCGAGTGCGTGAGATGTACATGCAACTGCCCCGTGTTTCACAGGCAGTTCATGATCGGGCAATGATCACGGCTTGAGACTGGAGACCACGTTGGCGGTGGCCGCGACCCCGTTGTGGATGGTCGGCGCCATGCTGGTACCGGCGAGGAAGAAGCCCAGCAGGGCACAGACGAGCGCATGGGTGACCTTGAGTCCCCCGTTGCGCAGGAAGATCACGGCCAGCACCAGCAGCAGCACCACGACAGAAATGGAAACGGCCATCGCGTTCACGTCCCTCCGTCGCCGCACCGGAATTGCGGCGTTCGGCGGACAGTGTGACGGAATGCGCGGTCCGTCCGGGCGAATGGCGGGGCGGCCATACGGGTGAGATTCGGCCGGGATCAGCCGTCGAGGGTCTCGGCGATGCGCGGCCGGCGGACGGCGTCGAGCTCCGGATCGGCGAGCAGCCCCTCGATCAGTGCGGTGGTCCCGAAGACCTCCGTCGCACTCAGGTCCACGTCGCTGAGGACGAGCCAACTCCCGTCGGCCGCCCACCAGGTGGCGGGGAAGCGGAACTCCGGCATGGCGTCGTGGTGGGCGAGCGCGTCACCGAGCCGGCCCCGGCGGGCGGCCAACTCCTCACCCGGACGGTTCATCACGGGGGCCTGGGCGGCGCCGCAGGCAGTGTCGGACCCGAAGGGCCCACTCCCGGCCAGATGCCCGACGAGCCTGGCGAGGGTCGGACGGTCCAGCTCCGCCGGATCGGGCCCCTCCAGGTCGCCCGCGCCCGTCACGCCCTCGAAGACCAGGTACGACAGGGTGCCCGGCCAGTCGGCGAGCCGCCGGCCCTCCCGGGCCAGGACCTGGTCCCAGCGGAGCCGTACACCGTCGTCGTGCACGGGGTGGAGGATCCAGCAGTGGTCCTGGTACCCCGACCGCGGCTCGTAGCCGCAGGGGGCGGCGGCGAGGGCGGCGCGCAGACCGTCCAGGGGGTCGTCGTCGGCGACCGGGGTCCACGGGGACTCCCCCGTCACGGCCTCTCCTCGGCGGGCAGGCAGTCCTGCCACTCCACCGTGCGGTCGCACCAGCGCCGCAGCAGGAGCCGGTCGTGGCCGACGGCGAGGAGGCTCGCGCCGGTCTCCTCCCGGTAGGTCTCGACGGCGGCGACCAGGGCCGCCGTGGTGGAGGCGTCGAGCATCGCGGTCATCTCGTCGCAGACCAGCCAGCGGGGGCGCAGGGCCAGGGCCCGGCCCAGGCAGGCGCGTTGGAGCTGGCCGTCGCTGACCTCGTGCGGGCGGCGGCCGAGCAGGTCGGGGGTGAGGCCGACGGCCGGGGCGAGTTCGGCGAGGCGAGCCGCCGCCTCGGCTCGCCGGCCGGTGGCCCGGAGGGGTTCGACGAGGAGGTCGGCGAGGGTGAGCCGGGGGTCGGCGGCGGTGCGGGGCTGCTGGAACACGACGCCGACGGCGGTCCGGAGTTCGCGCGGCGCACGGTGGCGCCAGGCCGTGACCTCGGTGCCGTCGAGGACGAGACGGCCCGCGTCCGGTCGGTGGAGGAGGGCCGCGACGCGGGCGAGGGTGGACTTGCCGCAGCCGCTGGGGCCGAGGAGTCCGACGGACTCCCCGGGGGCGACGGTGAGCGAGGCGCCGCGGAAGACGGGGGTGCGGCGGTCGTATCCGGCGGTGACGGTGTCGAGTTCAAGCACGGGGGTGCTCCGGGTGGTGACAGGCCAGGTCGGCCGTGAACTCCGGTCGGGTGGAGCAGAGTTCGGTGGCCAGCGGGCAGCGCGGGGCGAAGGCGCAGCCCTCCGGCAGGGCGGAGAGTTCCGGCGGCATGCCGGGGATCGGGGTGAACGCCCGGTCGGGCAGCGCGTCGAGCAGGCCCCGGGCGTAGGGATGGCGGGGTCCGGCGGGGCCGAAGAACCGGTGGGCGGGGGCGATTTCGACGATGCGGCCCGCGTACATGACGGCGACGCGGTCGGCGATGCGCTCGGCGGCGGCCAGGTCGTGGGTGATGAGGAGCAGGGCGCGGCCGTCGTCGGCGTGGCGGCGCAGTTCGTCCGCGGTGCGGTCGACGAGGTCGCGGTCGAGGCCGGTGGTCGGCTCGTCGGCGAGCAGCAGCCGCGCGTCGCCGATGAGGGCGAGGGCGGTGGCGGCGCGCTGGGCGAGTCCGCCGGACAGCTCGTGCGGGTACCGGTCGAGGTGCCCGGCCGGGAAGGCGGCCCGCCCGGCGGCGTCCTCGGCGGCCCTGCGGCGGGCCCGGCGGGAGGTGCCGGTGAGCGCGCGGACGGTCTCCTCCAGCTGGGACCGTACGGTGCGGACGGGGGTGAGGTGGGCGGCGGGGCTCTGCGGTACGAGCCCGACGCGGCGCCCGCGCACGGTGCGGGCGAGGGTCTTCTCGTCGGCCGCGAGCAGGTCGGTCGCGGCGGCGCCCTCGGGGCCCGCGAGCAGGGCCGTACCGGACGTCTCGGCGTTGCCGGGGAGCAGCCCGAGGAGGGCGGAGGCCAGTACGGACTTGCCGCACCCGCTCTCGCCGACGAGGGCGAGGCACTCCCCCGCGCCGAGGTCGAAGCCGGCGTCGCTGACGGCCTCGACGGTCCGCCCGCCGCGCAGCCGGAACCGGACGCTCAGATCACGGACGCTGAGGACCGCGTCCTCCGCCCGCCCGGCGGAGACGGCCTTGAGGGCGCGGAGCACGTTCTCGGCGGTCACAGCATGAGCTCCGATCGGCGGCGCGGGTTGAGGCGGTCGCGCCAGACGCCGGCGAGGCCGGCGATGGCGAGGGTCGGGACGATGAGCAGCAGGCCCGGGAAGAGGGTGGGCCAGCCGTATCCGGCGAGGAGCGAGGAGCGGGCGTTCTGGACGAGGTTGCCGAGGCTCGCCTGGTGGCTGGGGAGGCCGAGGCCGAGGAAGGACAGCGCGGACTCGTGCCACATGGCGTGCGGGACCATCAGGACGGCCGCGAGGCCCGCCTGCGGCAGGACGGCGGGAAGCAGGTGGCGGACGGCGACGCGCCACCGGGTGGCGCCGCCGGAGATCGCGGCTTCGACGAAGGGCCGGGTGCGCAGGGAGAGGACCTCGGAGCGCACGATCCGGGCGGTGGAGAGCCAGTGGGTGACGGCCACGGAGGCGATCACCGGCCAGACGCCGGGCCGGAAGAGGGCGACCACGAAGATGCCGAGCAGCAGGTGCGGCACGGAGGAGAAGGTGTCGACGAGCCGCATGAGGGTGCGGTCGGTCCAGCCGCCGAGCGCCCCGGCGGCCGCGCCGACGGCGGTGCCGACGACGGTGGCGACGAGCGCGGCGACAAGGCCGACGAGCAGCGAGATCCTCAGGCCGTAGACGCAGCGCAGCAGCAGGTCGCGGCCGAGGTCGTCGGTGCCGAAGGGGTGCTCCCAGGACGGCGGGAGGAGCTTGCGCGAGAGGTCGACGGCCTGTTCGTCGAGCTGGACGAGCGGCGGCACGACGAGGACCGCGAGGAGGACGACGCCGACGACGAGGGCGGAGCTCCAGAGCCGCAGGCGATGGGTGCGCGGGTCAGCCATCGAAGCCCACCCTCGGGTCGGCGAGTCCGTAGAGGAGGTCGGAGAGGAGGTTCCCGAGGAGTACGGCGGCCGTGGCCAGGACCGTGAGCGCGGCGAGCAGCGGGAAGTCCACGGAGGTGGCGGCCTGGACGGTGGCGGCGGCGATGCCGGGCCAGCTGAAGACGGTCTCCACGAGCAGGGCGCCGGTGATCAGCTCGGGCACGCGGGAGCCGATGAGGGTGAGCATGGGCAGCATTCCGGAGCGGAGGGCGTGGCCGGTGAGGACGGTGCGTTCGCGCAGGCCGCGGGCGCGGGCGCCGCGTACGGGGTCCTCGTCGAGGGCGTCGCCGACGCCCTGGCGGACGTACAGGAAGAACCACGGCAGCTGGGAGACGCCGAGGACGAGCGCGGGCAGCACGAGGTGGCGGGCGACCTGGTCGGCGGTGACGGTGTCGCTCGCGGTGTCGGTGAGTCCGCCGGCGGGCAGCGCGCCGAGCTTGAGCGCGAAGAACCAGATGGCGAGGAGGCCGAGCCAGAAGGCCGGCGCGGCTTCCAGGGTGTACGCGACGGAGCTGACGGTCCGGTCGATCAGGCCGCCGCGGCGGCGCCCGGCGAGGACGCCGAGGAGGGTGCCGAGGGCGATGGCCACGAGGAACGCGGTGACGGCGAGGAGGACGGACCAGCCGAGGCGCTCGCCGATGACCTCGGCCACGGGCCTGCGCATGACGGCGGAGTCGCCGAGGTCGCCGGTGAGGGCGGAGGTGAGCCACTCCCACCAGCGGGTCAGGAGGGGCCGGTCGACGCCGAGGTTGGCGCGGAGCTGGTCGAGGTTCTCCTGCGAGGCGGTGAGCCCGGCGGTGCCGGCGTAGGCCTTGACGGGGTCGAACGGGGAGGCTTCGGCGACGGCGAACACCGCGAAGGTGACGGCGAGGAGGACGGGGACGGCGGCCAAGGCGCGCCGTCCCGTCATCCGGGCCATGGGCCCCCAGGGGAGGCGGCGCTTCACTTCTTCGTCGCTCCGGCGGTCTTCGGCTTCCAGCTCTCGACGTTCCACCAGGGACCGGAGGCCAGGCCGTGGTCGTGCGGCTCGGTCTGGGTGCTCGGCCCGTCCCAGGCGTCGTTGACGACGTAGAGGTGGTCGATGTGGGTGAGGAAGGTGTAGCCGGGGTTCTTCACCAGTGCGCGCTGGACGGTGTCGTACGCGGCGCGGCGCTTGGTGAGGTCGTTCGTGCGGCGGCCCTCGTCGAGGGCGCGGTCGACGGTCTTGTCGGTGTACCAGGCCATGTTGTTGAAGCCGTCGCCTGCGAGGTCCGACTTCAGGAGCAGGTACTGGTCGAAGTCGGGGTCGCCGGGTGCTCCGCCGCCCGCGAGGACGGCGTCGGTCTTCATCCGGGGCTCGATGACCTCCCAGGTGCCGGCCTGGGCGGTGATGTCGATGCCGGCCTTCTTGGCGTCGGAGGCGTACGCGAGGGCGTGGTCCTGGCGGAGTTTGTCGCCGGAGAGGTACCAGAGCGGGAAGGCGGCGCGGACGCCGTTCTTGACGCGGATGCCGTCGGGGCCGGGCTTCCAGCCTGCCTCGTCGAGGATCTTCTGCGCGCCGGCGAGGTCGTGGCGGCGCTCGGTGCCCTTCGCGAACCAGGGGCTGTCGGTGGGGACGGGCCCGTAGGCGGGCTTCCCGGCTCCTTCGAGGATCTTGTCGACCATGGCCTGCCGGTCGACGGCGATGTCGAGGGCGCGGCGGACGTCGGTGTCGCCGGCGACCTTGTTGTGGGTGGGCAGGGTGACCGTGCGGTAGTCGTAGGTCTTCGCCCGCCAGGTCTTCTTCGTCTGGTCGCCCTTGAATCCGGCGGCGAGGTTGGGCGGCAGGACGGCGCCGTCGAGGTCGCCGGCGCGGAGCCGGGTGGCACGGACGTCGTCGTCCTTGATGATCGCCATGGTGAACTTCTTCACCGCGGGCGCGCCGTTCCAGTAGGTCGGGTTGGCCTTGAAGGTGAGCTTCTCGCCCTTGGACCAGCCGGTGAGGACGTACGGGCCGGTGCCTGTCGGCCTGGTGGTGAAGGCGCCGGTGTTGACGTCCTGCTTCGCGGCGACGTGCTCGGGGGCGATGGCGTGGACGGTGCGCTCGGCGAAGGGCGCGTAGGGGTACTTGAGGTGGAAGACGACGGTGTCGTCGCCGACCGCCTCGACGCTCTTGAGGGCGTCGAGCTCGGTGCGCGAGGCGTTGTTCGTCTTCGGGTCGAGGATCGTCCGGTAGGTGAAGACGACGTCCTTGGCCGTGAACGGGGCGCCGTCGCTGAAGGTGACCCCGTCGCGGAGGGTGTACGTGTAGGTGAGCCCGCCGTCGGAGACGTGCGGCAGCTCGGTGGCGAGGGCCGGCTTCAGCTTCATGTCGGCGTCGAAGGCGAGGAGCCCGTCGAAGATCTTGGAGTTGCCGTCCTTGCCGTAGCCGAGGAGGGGGCTGAGGGTCTCGGGCTCGTAGGCGATGCCGACGACCGCGGAATCCTTGGGTCCGCCGGAGGCCCCGGCGGTGGAGCCGGGGTTCGTGCAGGCCGCCGCGGTGAGGGCGGTGGCCCCCGCGAGCGTCGCGGCGGCCGTGCCGCGGAGGAATCGGGCGGTCATCGGGTCCACACCCCTTTTGGAGATCAACTGTTATTGCGAACAGCTTGCAATTAAACAGTATGTAAAGGGGTGTGGGCGCGGCGGCCCCTTACACGGGGCATCAGGCCGGCCGGGAGGGCGGCGCCGCGTGGACAGGAGGGCGGCACCGCGTCCGGCCAGGAGAGCGGCGCCGCGTCCGGCCAGGAGGGCGGCGCCGCGTCGGCTAGGCCGGCGGCGCCAGGCCGACCAGGGCGGCGATCGCGTCCTGGTGCCGGCCCGTGGAGCCGAGCGCGATCTGGTCCGACTTGGCCCGCTTCAGCGCCAGGTGCGCCGGGTGCTCCCAGGTCATCCCGATCCCGCCGTGCAGCTGTACGCACTCCTCGGCGGCCCGGACGGCGGTCCTGGAGCAGTACGCCTGCGCCACGGCCACGATCAGCGGGGCGTCCGCGCTGCCGGTGGCGAGGGCGTCGGCGGCGGCGCGGGCCGCCGCCCGGGCCCCGACCAGGTCCAGCCAGAGCTGGGCCATCCGGTGCTTGAGTGCCTGGAAGGAGCCGACCGGCCGGTTGAACTGGTGACGCTCGCGGGTGTGCCGGACGGTCTCCTCCAGGCACCACTCGGCGAGGCCGAGCTGCTCCGAGGCGAGGAGCCCGGCCCCGGCGAGCAGTCCGCGCCGGACCGCCGCGCGGGCCGGGCCGGGGCCCGCGAGCCGGGCGCCGCTCCCGGCGCCGGTGGTGACCGCGGCCAGCGGACGCGTCAGGTCGAGCGGGGTCTGCGGCTCGACGGTCGCCTCGTCGGCGGGTACGGCGTACAGACCGTCGGCCCGCAGGACGAGGAACGCGTCGGCGGCGGTGGCGTCGGCGACCGCCGCGACCCGCTCACCGAGCGGGAGCTCCGCGTCGGGCGCCGTCGACAGCGGTACGGCGAGGGCCACGACCGTGCGGCCGCCCGCGAGATCCGCGAGCAGTCCGGCCGCCGCGTCGTTCTCCCCCTCCAGGGCGAGCAGGGTCTCGGTGGCCACCACCGCGCTCGTGAGGTAGGGCATCGGGGTCACCGCCCGGCCCAGCTCCTCCAGGACGACGGCGGCCTCACGGTGGCTCGCGCCCTGGCCGCCGAGCTTCTCCGGGACGAGGAGTCCGGCGACGCCGATGTCGCCCGCGAGTGACTTCCACAGGCCGGGGACGTAGGGGCTGTCCGTCTCGATCCGGCCGAGGAGGGCCTGATGGCCGGCCCGGTCGGCGAGCAGGGCGCGGACGGCGGCCCGCAGGTCGTCCTCGGTCTCGGAGTAGAGGAGGTCGAGCGGCTGTTCCGTCAGTTCGGACGATTCCGTCATCGGGCGAGGTCCTTCCAGGCGACGTCCTTGTCGTTACGGGGCTCGGGCGGCAGGCCCAGGACCCGCTCGGCGACGATGTTGAGCAGCACCTCGCTGGTGCCGCCCTCGATCGAGTTGCCCTTGGACCGCAGATAGCGGTAGCCGGCGTCGCGGCCGGTGAAGTCGACGAGTTCGGGGCGGCGCATCTCCCATTCCCCGTACAACAGCCCCTCGTCGCCCAGCAGTTCGACCTCAAGGCCGCTGATGGCCTGGTTGAGGCGGGCGAACGCGAGCTTCATGGCGCTGCCCTCGGGGCCGGGGCGGCCCGCGACGAGCTGCTGGCGGAGCCGCTCCCCGGCGAGCCGGGCGACCTCGGCGTCGACCCAGTGGTCCAGGAGGCGCCGGTGCAGTTCGTGGGTGCGCAGCCCGGGGCGCTCGCGCCAGGTCGTGGCGACCTTCCCGATCATGCCGCCCTCGCGGGGGATACGGGCTCCGCCGATGGAGACCCGCTCGTTCATGAGGGTGGTCTGGGCGACCCGCCAGCCGTCGCCGACCTCGCCGAGGCGGTGGGCGTCGGGGATGCGGACGCCGGTGAGGAAGACCTCGTTGAACTCGGCCTCGCCGGTGATCTGGCGCAACGGCCGGACCTCGACGCCGGGGTCGGTCATGTCGCAGACGAAGTAGGTGATGCCCCGGTGCTTGGGTGCGTCCGGGTCGGTGCGGGCGATGAGGATGGCCCAGCGGGCCGTGTGGGCGCTGGACGTCCACACCTTCTGCCCGTCCACCACCCAGTCCTCGCCGTCGCGGACGGCCCGGGTGGCGAGCGCGGCGAGGTCGGATCCGGCCCCGGGCTCGCTGAACAGCTGGCACCAGACCTCCTCGCCGACCCACAGCGGGCGGAGGAAGCGCCGCCTGACCTCGTCGGTGCCGTGGGCGAGGACGGTGGGGGCCGCCATGCCCAGGCCGATGCCGATCTTGCGCGGGTCGTTGTCGGGGGCGCCGGCTGCGGCGAGTTCGGCGTCGACGACGGTCTGGAGCGCGCGGGGCGCGTCCAGTCCGCCGAGGCCGACGGGGTAGTGCACCCAGGCGAGGCCGGCGTCGAAGCGGGCGCGCAGGAAGTCGGTGCGGTCGGTGGTGGCGGGCGGGTGCTCGTCCAGCAACTTCCGGGTGCGTACGCGGAGTTCCTCGGCGTCGGTCATGCGTGGACTCCTTCCGGGAGGACGACCAGGCGGCCGGTGGTGGTGCCGTCGGCGACCCGCTGGACGGCGTCCGCCGCGCCGGCGAAGGGGACGCGCTCGCCGATGAGGGGCCTGATGAGGCCCTTGGCCGCGTAGGCCGTGAGGGCCTCGTGGCAGCGGCCGATCGAGGCCGGGTCCTTCGCCGCGTAGAGGCCCCAGTGGAGGCCGAGGATCGAGTAGCTCTTCACCAGGGCGTGGTTGAGGGCGGGCGCCGGGACCGTGCCGCTCGCGAAGCCGACGATCACGATCCGGCCCTCGAAGGCGACGCACTTCGCGGACTGCTGGTAGGCCTCGCCGCCGACGGGGTCGTAGATCACGTCGGCGCCGCGGCCACCGGTCGCGGCCTTGACGGCGGCGACGACGTCCTCCGAGCGTCGGTCGATCACCACGTCGCAGCCGAGCGCGCGGGCGACGGCGGCCTTCTCCGGTCCGCCGACGACTCCGATGACGGTGGCGCCGGCGGCCTTGCCGAGCTGGACGGCGGCGCTGCCGACGCCGCCGGCCGCCGCGTGGACCAGGAGGGTCTCGCCCTCCTGGAGGGCGGCGCGGCGGTGCAGGCCAAACCAGCCGGTCTGGTAGCCGATGTGGAGCGCGGCGGCCTCCGCGTCGTCGAGCGACTCGGGGGCGGGGAGCAGCCCGGCGGCGTCGGCGAGGACGTGGTCGGCGAAGCCGCCGTGCGGGAGGGCCGCGGTGGTGATGACCCTGCGGCCGTCCTCGGTCTCGGCGCAGACCTCCACGCCGGGGGTGAAGGGCAGCGGGGGGCGGATCTGGTAGTGGCCGCGGCAGAGCAGCGCGTCGGGGAAGTTGACGTTCGCGGCGCGGACCTTGAGGAGGACCTGGCCGTCGCCGGGCGTGGGCGGCGCCACCTCCTCGCGGCGCATCACCGCGCGCGGTTCCCCGTTCTCGTACACACGCCATGCCTGCATCCGGAAGCCTCCTCCGTACCGAGTGGTCGGTGGCATACTAAGCGGTCGCTTGATCCGAGGGGAACCGCTCAGCCGGACTTCTTCGGGCGGGCGCGGACGTGCATCCGCTCCCCCTGCGGCCCGTACAGGCTGAGGAACTCCACCGGGCCGTCGGGCGTCGGACCGAACCAGTGCGGGACGCGGGTGTCGAACTCGGCCGCCTCGCCGGGGCCGAGGACGACGTCGTGCTCCCCGAGGACGAGCCGGAGCCTCCCCGAGAGCACGTACAGCCATTCGTAGCCCTCGTGGACCCGCGGCTCCGGCTCCTCCTGCTGCGGCTTCTCCTGGACGACCTTGTACGCCTGGAGACCGCCGGGCTGCCGGGTCAGCGGGTACATCGTGCGGCCGTACCGCACGATGGGCCTGGCCCGGATCCGGGGGTCGCCCGTCGCCGGGGCGCCGACCAGTTCGTCGAGCGCGACCTGGTGGGCGCGGGCGAGCGGGAGGAGCAGTTCGAGGCTCGGCTTGCGCTGCCCGGACTCCAGCCGGGAGAGGGTGCTCACCGAGATTCCGGTGTCCGCGGAGAGCTCGGCCAGGGTCACCCCGCGGTCGCGGCGGACCCGGCGGAGGCGGGGGCCGACCTCGTTGAGCACGGCGTCGATGCGTTCGTCTTCGGTCATACGTCCAGTTTTGCAGAAACGGCAAGCTCACTTGCTCATCTCGGGGACTCGGGTGACGCTCGGCCCATGAACGCACACCTGGAGAACAACGCGTACGAGGCAGTGGTGGTCGGCGGGGGCGCGGCCGGGCTCAGCGCCGCCCTGGTGCTGGGCCGGTCGCGGCGCCGGACCCTGGTCGTCGACGCCGGAGAGCCCCGGAACGCGCCCACCGCGCACATGCAGGGCGTCCTGTCCCGGGACGGCATGAACCCCGCCGACTACCTGGCGGCAGGCCGGGCCGAGATCGCCGGGTACGGCGTCGAGCTGCGGACCGGCGAGGTGACGGGCGCGGCACCGGACGGGAACGGCGGGTTCGTCCTCACCCTGGCGGACGGGCAGACGGTCGGCGCGCGACGGCTCGTCGTCACCACGGGGCTCGTGGACGAGCTCCCCGTGATCGACGGACTGGCCGAGCGGTGGGGACGGGACGTGCTGCACTGCCCGTACTGCCACGGCTGGGAGGTCCGCGACGAGGCCTTCGGGGTGATCGCGCATCCGACGATGCCCGCGCACCAGGCGCTGATGGTGGCGCACTGGTCGAAGGACGTGACCCTGTTCCTGCACACCTCGGCCGAACCGTCGGAGCACGAGGCGGCACTCCTGGACGCGGCGGGCGTCCGGGTCGAGCGGGGCGAGGTGGCGGGGTTCACGGTGGAGGGCGAACGGCTGACCGGGGTACGGCTCGCCGACGGTCGGACCGTGGCCCGCTCGGTGGTCTTCGCGGCGGCCACCCGCCTGGCGGCCCGCGACGGGGTGCTGCGGCAGCTGGGCGCGGAGCTGCGCGAGACCCCCTTCGGGGAGTTCGTGGTGGTGGACGAGGCGGGGCGGACGAGCGTGCCGGGCGTGTGGGCGGCCGGCAACGTGACCGGTCCGCAGGAGCAGGTGGTCAACGCGGTGAGCCGGGGCTACCGCGCCGCGGCCGCGCTCAACAGCGAGTTGGTGTTCGGCGACCTGGAGGAGAAGGTGGCCGGTCGGCCGGTCGGATGAACCCCGGCGGTTGGGGCTGCGCCGCGTGGGCCGAGGGACGAGGATCGGTCATGGTGGCCGGATACGGCACACGGGTGAGGTCGACGGCATTCGTCACCCGGCACGCGTCACATTCGGCACACGGACGACGACTCACGGACGACGGCTCACGGAAGGACGGGACACCTCCCATGCTCGGTACGCAGTTCACCAAGGGCTCTCCCTGCTGGATCGACCTCGGCAGCCCGGACACGGAGGCGGCGGCCGCCTTCTACACCGCCGTCTTCGGCTGGGAGTTCCGCTCGGCGGGTCCCGGGGCCGGCGGATACGGCTTCTTCCAGCAGGACGGCAGGACGGTCGCCGCGCTCGGTCCGCTCACCGAGGAGGGCGCGTCCAGCGCCTGGACCGTGTACTTCCAGACCCCGGACGCGGACGCCACGGCGAAGGACGCCGAGGCGGCGGGCGGCACCGTACGCCTCGCGCCGCTCGACGTCATGGACGCGGGCCGGATGGCCGCCCTCACCGACCCGGGCGGCGCGCGGTTCGCGATCTGGCAGCCCGGCACGACCAAGGGCCTCGACCGCACCTCGTCGACGAACACCCTCGTCTGGGTGGAGCTGCACACGGCGGACCCGGCGGGCACCCTGGCCTTCTACCGGACGCTGTTCGGCTGGCGGTCGGCGGAGATGGACGCCCCCGGCATGAAGTACCGGGTCGTCTCGACCGCCGACGGCGACCAGCAGGACGCCTCCTTCGGCGGCGCGGCCGAACTCCAGGACACGAACGAGGGCCCCCGCTGGATCGTGTACTTCGACGTCGCGGACGCGGACGCGATCGTCACGGCGGCCCAGGGCAACGGCGGTTCGGTCCTGATGCCCGCGGCCGACATCCCCGACGTCGGCCGCATCGCCTGGCTCGCCGACCCCTTCGGCGCGGCCTTCGCGGTCCTGACGCCGGCCCCGATGGGCTGACCGGGCGGCACCGGTCCCCAGCGGCGAAAGTCGATTGCCCGGTCGGTGCCCGGTGGGTAGCGTCGCCGTTCGTGATACCGACGCTGCGCACCGGGCGCCTGCTGCTCGACCCCTACGTCCCCGCGGACGAGGAGGCCTTCACGGCCCTCTTCCAGGATCCCCGGGTGTCGGCGTGGATGGGTGACGGCCCGGCGTCCGAGGAGGACGACCGGGCCCTGTTCGGGCGGATCTTCACGAAGGTCTACGCCCAGGAGCTGTTCGCCGTCTGGGCCGTGCGCCGGGACGGGGTGCTGGTCGGGCACGCCGAGATCAAGCCGTCCGAGGACGTCGGCGGGCACGAGATCGTGTACGCGCTCGCGCCGGCGGCCTGGGGCTCGGGGCTCGGTACGGAGCTGGCCGAGGCCCTCGTGGCCCACGGGTTCGGCACGCTCGGCCTGGCCGAGGTGCATGCCACCGTGGCCGAGCCCAACGTCGCCTCGCTGAAGCTGCTCGGCCGGATCGGATTCGAGCACGTCCGGGACATCACCGAGGACGACGGCAGCATCACCCGCGTGCTGACCCGTCGCCCCTGACGTCCGGGTCCCTGGCGCGTTCCGTCAGCGCCCGAAGAGTTCGAAGGCCACCGCCGGGCGGCCGCCGAAGCGGGCGGACGCCTGGCTCGTCGCCGAGGTGAGGAAGGACCGGACGTACTGCTCCGGGTCCTCGTCCGTCAGGACCTCGATGTAGGCACGGTGACAGAGCAGCGAGCGGATCGCGCGGTCCAGGCCCGGGGTCGCGTCCACCGCGTGGGTCGGGGTGCTGGACGCCGCGACCGCCACCCAGCGCACCCCGTTCCACGGCTCCAGTCCCTGGTCGGCGAGCTCGGGGAAGATCCAGCGGTTGCCCGCGTCCCCCGCCGCGTCGAGCGTGGCCCGGCCCACGGCCACGTGGTCGGGGGTGTTCCAGGGGGCGCCGGGGGTCCCGCCCCAGGTGTCACGGTGGTTGAGGGTGATGACCAGCTCCGGGCGGTGCCTGCGGATCGCCGCCGCGATGTCGCGGCGCAGCCCGAGCCCGTACTCGATCACACCGTCGCGGTGGTCGAGGAACTCCACCGTGTCCACGCCGACGACCGCGGCGCTGTCCCGCTGCTCCCGCTCGCGCAGCGGCCCGCAGTCGTCCGGGGCGATCGTGGCGATGCCGGCCTCACCGCGGGTCGCGAGGACGTAGGCCACCTCCTTCCCGGCGTCCGTCCAGGTGGCGACGGCCGCCGCGCAGCCGTACTCCAGGTCGTCGGGGTGGGCGACGACGGCGAGGGCGCGCTGCCAGTCGCCGGGCATCTCCGCGAGGTCGGTGACATCGGTTCCGGTCATGGCCGCAGGATACGGGCCGCCTCCGAAGCGGTCGGGCGGAACGCTCCGGAAAGGATCACCGAGCGCGAGACGTTCCTGGGCCGGTCGGGGTTGAGTCCGCGACGCACCGCGAGGGCGACCGCGAGCCGCTGGGCGCGGACGAGCGCGGCGACCGGGTCGATCGCGTCGGCCGCGAACAGGGCGCCGGTGGACTCCACTTCGTCCTTCAGCCCCGCGGGGGCGGCCCCGAGGCACCACACGAGGCTGGACCGGTCGCTGATGCTGATCGGCCCGTGGCGGTACTCCATCGCGGCGTACGACTCCGTCCAGGCGCGGGCCACTTCGCGCAGTTTGAGGGCGGCCTCGTCGGCGAGTCCGACGGTCCATCCGGTGCCGAGGAAGGTGAACTGGCCGCGCCGTTCCCACGCGGCGGGCAGCCGCTCGTAGAGGACGAGTTCGGCGTCGGCGATGGCGGGCCCCAGATCCACCCCGAGTCCCGCGCGCAGGAGTTGGAGCGCCGTGGTCGCGAACCGGGTCTGGACGACGGAGCGTTCGTCGGCGAACCCGAGGTCGAGGACCCGGTCGGCGAGCTGCCCGGCGGGGCTGTCGGGCACTCCGGTGAGGACGAGGGCCGGAACGCGTCCCGCCGCGCCGGCGAGGAGATGGACGACCTCCGTCGTGGTGCCGGAGCGGGTGAGGGCCACGACGCGGTCGTAACCGCGCCCGAGCGGCGTGGAGTCGGAGGCGGGGAACGCGTCGGTCTCGCCCGCGCCGAGGGACTCGCGCAGCGCCGCGTAGGCGCGGGCGATGAAGTACGAGGTGCCGCAGCCGACCACCGCCACCCGCTCGCCGCGGGCCGGCAGCAGGTCGGCGTCGCGGTCGGCGATCTCGGCGGCGCGGCGCCAGCAGTCGGGCTGGCCGGCGATCTCCGCGCTGACATGGGTGCTCATGTCCGGGTCCTCTCCTCGGAGGGCCCCCGCACGGGGCCCGGACCGAGTTCTACCGGCATCCGTCCGGTGCACTCCATGAGCGGGGGCGGCCCACCCCTTGGACTTTTGCGCGCCGCCGGCCGCCCGCGTCACCCCTGCCCCAGGCGGTCAGATCTCGTCGCGGGCGAGCGCGAGCAGCCGGTCCAGGACGCGCGGTCCCCCGGCCCGTACCCCGTCGTGCTCGAACTCGTCCGTCACCCAGGTGCGCAGGCCCCGGATCGCGCGCGCGGTGTTCAGGGAGTGGCCGGTGTCCACGTACATGTCGTCGTGGTAGACGGCCGCGGCGACCGGGACCCTGTTGTCGGCGAGGCGCTCGGGGTCGTACAGCGGGGTCCAGTCGGTGCGGGCGGCGAGGAGTTCCGCCGTCTCGCGGAGCGGGCGCAGGGCGGGGTCCGTGGTGAAGTGCCAGGGGTGGACGGTCTCGCCGGTGAAGAGCGGCGGCCGCCCTTCGTCGAGCGCGGCTCGGGCGTCGAACTCGGGGTACTCGGCGCGGACCCGCTCGGCCGCCCAGTCGGTGGGGCCCGTCCCCTGGGCGTAGATGGCCTCGTGGAGCACGGCGTACAGCGGGTGTCCGGCGTACGACAGGTGGGCCTGGACCTGCTCCAGGAAGGCGTCGGCGAGCGCGGGCCCGCCGGGGGTGGGGACGAACGCGCCCTCCAGGAGCAGATGGAGCTGATGGGCGCCCTCGCCGGAGCCGAGGAGGATGCCGAGGGACTGGAAGGCCTCGGGGGTCAGCCGGCCGCCGCCGGGCAGGGTGACCTCGTGGGCGAGGATGTGGGCGACGACGGCGCGGGCCCGTTCGGCGTCCTGCGGGTAGCGGGTGTAGTGGGCCTCGTTCTTGCGCCGGACACGGGGGTAGGCGGCGCGGTAGACCTCGTCGGCCGTGGCGTACAGGGAGGGCAGGCCACCGGTGATCAGGACCCGCTCCAGGCCCTGGGGCGCGGTCGAGAGGTAGTGGGTGGCGCAGAAGCCGCCGAAGCTCTGGCCGAGGACGGTCCAGGGGGCGCCGCCGGTGAGCCGGCGCCGGATGAGCTCGCAGTCCTGGACGATCGAGTCGGCGCGGAAGTGGGCGAGGTAGTCGGCCTGCTCCGCGGGGGTGCCGCGGAGCGGCAGGGTCTGGCGGTTGGCGGGGGTCGAGCGGCCGGTGCCCCGCTGGTCGAGGAGGAGGACGCGGAACTCCTGGACGGCCCGGCCGAGCCACGCCTGGGGACCGATGAACCGGCGGGCGCCGAAGCCGGGACCGCCCTCCAGGTAGACCAGCCAGGGGAGCTGTCCGCGGTCCGCGCCGGCGTTGCCGCTCGCGACGACCTCACGGCCGAAGACCTCGATCCGCTCGCCGTCGGGGCGGGCGTGGTCGAGGGGGACGGGGAAGCGGTGGTCGGTGAGGACGAGTCCCGGCTGCCGGTAGGTGGTCACGCTGTTTCCTGCTCCTGTTCGGTACGCCCCCGCCAGGACAGTGGATCACATGGCGGGGGCGTACCGGAGGAGGGGCGTCAGGAGGTCGGGAAGTCGTCCGCCGTCCTGATGCGGTCCCGGATCCAGACGCCGGCGGGCTTCAGCGAGGCAGTGCCCGCCCAGGGACCGCCGGAGTCGCAGGTGCCGGTCTTGAAGACGGCGCCGCTGCGCTCGTCGTCGGAGAAGTTCCAGTTGACCCAGCTGATCTTCTTGCCGGCCATGAGGTCGAGGAACCGCTGCGACATGGCGAAGTCGTTGCTGCCCTCACCGGCGTAGTTCTGGGTGCCGAACTCGGTGACGAAGACGGGCAGCTTGTCGGCGGCGCGGGAGAGGGTGTTCAGGTACTCGTCGCGGTGCGAGAACGCGTAGAAGTGGAAGGTGTACATGATGTTGGCCGCGTTCACGGGGTTGGACACGACCTCGGACTCGTTCGCGCCGTCGGAGACTCCGAGCGAGGACCACGCGCGCGTGCCGACGAGGATCGGGGTCTCGGCGTCCTTGGCGCGGATGACCGGGATGAGCTGCTCGGCGTAGCTCTTGATGCGGGACCAGGCGACGCCGTTGGGCTCGTTGGCGATCTCGTACAGCAGGTTGGTCTTGGATCCGTGGCGCTGGGCGATCTCGGTGAAGAAGGTCTTGGCGCGGGCGAGGTTGTAGTGCGGGTCGCCCGGGTCGAGCATGTGCCAGTCGACGATCACGTACATGCCGCGCGCGGTGGCCTGCTCGATGAGGGAGTGGGCGAGGTCGGTGTACTTGCGCGGGTCCGTCTCGTAGCCCTCCTCCTGGACGTACGTGGAGACGCGCAGGACGTCGGCGTTCCAGTCCTTGGCGAGGGCGTCGAGCGAGCCGCCGGTCAGACACCGGCTGTACCACTGGGTGCCGTGGCTGGACATGCCGCGCAGCTGGATCGGCTTGCCGTGCGCGTTGCAGAGCTTGGTGCCGCAGACCTTGAGCTGGCCGTTGACGGCGGCGGGGGTGGTGCCGGTGGGCGGCTGGGTGGTGGCGCCGTCGACCTTGACGTGGTCGACGTTGGGGCCGCCGTTGGCGGTGGTGGCGGTGGCGCGGATCGTGTTGGCGCCGGCCTTCAGGGTGGTGGTGACGGTGGTGGTCGCCCAGCTGGTCCAGGCACCGGTGCCGGCGAAGGACTTGCCGGAGGCGGCGACGGCGCCGTTGACGGCGATGTCCATGGGGCGGTTGGTGGTGGTGCCGTTGGCGTAGCGCAGGGTGAGGGTCGCGGGGCCCGCCTGGTCGGCGTTGACGTTCCATTGGACGTAACTGCCGTTGACGTTGTCGTAGTTGACGAATCCGTTTCCGGTGAAACCGGTGTGGTTGGACTCGACTGCGCCCTGGGAGACGGTGGCCGTCTCCGCCTCGTGGGTGACGGGGGCGGCGGTCGCGGTGGGCGGGGTGACGGCGAGGCCGAGGAGCAGCGCGCCGAGGGCGGTTCCGGCGACGCCGAGGCGTCGGACGCCGGGCCGATGGCCGATGCGGGTGCGGAGTCGTGCGGATCGTGCCGAAGTCATGGGGGTCTCCACGGAACGACGAACGAGGCCTTGTGGAAGGCCGGGGGATGCCGACGAAAGCGCCGTTGGACTGGAAGGAAACTTTCCTAACGGATGAATAGCAGGGTTCTGAACCGCCTCGCAAGGGTCATGACAAGAGACGCGGTTCAGCGGGCTGACGGGGACGGTCCCCGGACTCAGCGCGGGACGAGCCCCTTCGTCACGAGATAGTTCCGCGCCACGTCCTCCGGGAGGCGCCGCCAGCTGTCCACCTGTTCGTTGAGCCGCGCCAGATCGGCCGTGGTCAGGACCGTGCCGAGACGGGACAGCGCCCGGGTGACGCGGTCGCTGCCGGCGCGGGCGCGGTTGACGACGGGGACGACGTGGTCGGCGTTCTGCAGGTGTTTGTCGTCGGCGAGCAGGACGAGCCCGAACTCGTCGAGTGTGGCATCGGTGGTCGTCGTGAGCACCAGCTGGTCCCGGCCGTTCTGGACGGCCTGTTTGGCGGGGGTGGTACCGACGCCCTTGGGGTCGACCGCGGTGACGTCGATGCCGTAGACCTCCCTCAGACCGGGCGCGCAGTACGGCCTCCGGACGCATTCGTCCCCGGCCGCGAGGCGGATCGGGAGACCGGTGGCGCCGAGGTCGCTGAGGGTCCTCAGCCGGTGTGCGGCGGCGAACTCGGCGGTGACGGCGAAGGCGTTCTGGTCGACGGCCCGCCCCGCGTCGAGCACGGTGAGCCCGCGGGGTGTGGCCAGCTCCCGGAGGGCCTTCATCGTGGCGTCCAGGTCGGGCGAGCCGACCGTCGGTGCGTCGGCCCCGTTGACCTTGGCGTTCAGCCAGTCCGCGAAGGTCGCCGCGTACTCCGCCACGACATCGATCTGACCGCGTTCCAGGGCCGGTTCGTACAGCTCGCGGTTGGTGACGGAGAGGATCTTCGTACCGTACCCGGCGTCCTGGAGGAGCAGGGCGTACATCTGGGCCAGCAGGTCGCTCTCGGTGAACCCGGCCGAGCCGACGGTCAGCCGGCGACTGTCGCCCGGTGGGGCCGTGACCTCGCCCCGGGCCTCCAGGGAGGGTCCCGTCGCGCAGCCGCCGAGGACGGCACAGGACGCCAGGAGGAGACCGAGGGCGGCGACCCGGGACGGGCGGGGAGGCCGGCTCACGGGCCGCTCCCCCGTACGCCGGCGGGGGCGAGGCGCTGGACTCCCTCGAAGACCCCTTCCACGAGCAGCGCGAGCACGGCCACGAGACACGCGCCGGCGACGACCTGCGGAGTCGAGGCGAGGTTGAACCCGGCCGTGATGATCCGGCCGAGCCCGCCGCCGCCGGCGAGCGCGGCCACGGTGGCGGTGGCGACGAGCTGGACGGCGGCGATCCGCACACCGGTCAGGATCAGCGGCAGCGCGAGCGGCACCTCGACCAGGGTCAGGGTCTGGCGGCCCGTCATGCCCATGCCCCGGGCGGCCCGAACGACGTCGGGGTCGACGCCGCGCATCCCCACGTACGCGTTGGTCAGCAGCGGGGGGACGGCGAACAGGACGAGCGCGATGACCGTCGGCCACTGGCCGGACGAACCGATCGGGCTGAGGAGGAGCAGGACGAGGACGGCGAAGGTGGGAACGGCCCGCCCGACGTTGGCGAGGTTCACGGCGAGCGCGCCGCCCTTGCCGAGGTGCCCGAGGACGAGGGCGACGGGCAGCGCGATCGCACAGCTGATGGCGAGGCAGACGACGGTGAGGAAGAGGTGCTCGGCGAGCCGGTGCCAGGCGCCGTTGTCGCCGGACCAGTGGGCGGAGGTGGTGAGCCAGGACCAGGCGTCGGTGAGAGTGGTCATGCGGCCCGCCC
>NZ_LIPQ01000459.1 GCF_001418135.1 Streptomyces aureus | reverse complement strand
CGGGAGTCAGCGGGGCCCCGGATGCCACCGGTGAGCCGTCGACGGACTGGGCGCCGCGCTCGCCGGAGCGCGTACCCCGGGAGACGGCCGTGCCGCCGCCGGGGCCCGTGGCGGTGGCACGCAGCGGGGTGACCGCCGTGCCGGTGCCCTGGCCGCCGCGCGCGCTCGCGTTCACCGAGGCGTCCTGCGGCAGGGTGCCGCCGAGGGCGATGGCGGCGAACGAGACGGCGCTGGCCGCCGCGAAGGCGAAGCGCCGGCCGCGCCAGGAGGTTCCGGACGCGCGGTCGCCGACCTCGTGGATGCGGAAGCCGGTCTGCGGGGCGGAGTGCGCGGAGTGCGGGGTGACGACGGCCGCCGTGGCGAAGCCGTCGGACCTCACACCGCCCGCGCCGAGGAGTTCTTCGAGGGGGCCTCGCGGGCCGCCGGGTCCTCCCGGCTCACCGGGGCCCCCGGGTAGCCCCTGCAGCCGGGCGAGGAATCCCTCCGAGGGTGGCGGCGGAGCCGCCGAGGCGAAGACGCTCTTGAGGGTGCGCTGCGCGTCGGCCTCCGCCTTGCAGCGGGCGCAGGTCGCGAGGTGGGCGAGGACCCGCTCGCGGGAGTCGTGGCCGAGTTCGCCGTCGACGAGCGCGGCCAGCCGGTCCCCGAGGTGGTGTTCCGCGGGGGTCGGTGACGAGGGGCGTGTGGCGCTCACGCTGTCCCTGCCTCCCATCCGACGGAGGCCAGGGCACGCTCCGCCCGTGCCTCGGGCGAGCGGTGCTTGAGGGCCTTGCGCAGGTGGGAGCGCCCGCGGTGGATACGGCTGCGGACGGTGCCGAGCTTCACGCCGAGGGTCGCGGCGATCTCCTCGTACGACAGTCCTTCGATGTCGCAGAGGACGACCGCGGCACGGAACTCGGGCGCGAGGGTGTCGAGGGCCTGCTGCACGTCGGCGTCGAAGTGGGTGTCGTTGAACACCTGCTGCGGCGAGGGCTCACGGCTGGGCAGCCGCTCGGCGGCGTCGTCGGCGAGCGCGTCGAAACGGATGCGCTGCTTGCGGCGGACCATGTCGAGGAAGAGGTTGGTGGTGATGCGGTGGAGCCAGCCCTCGAAGGTGCCCGGCGTGTACGTCGACAGCGAGCGGAAGACGCGGACGAAGACCTCCTGGGTCAGGTCCTCGGCGTCGTGCTGGTTGCCGGTCAGCCGGTATGCGAGGCGGTATACCCGGCCGCTGTGCGTGCTGACGATCTCCTCCCAGGTGGGCGGAGTCCACGCCTGCGATTCCGCATCCGATGCGAAGGTCGCGGTGGTGGGAGCGGAGTCGGCGGTGCGGATTCGGTCAGCGGTGTCGGTCACGGATTTCGGCTCACCCGCCGACCTGAGAAGACGCCGCAGCACTCCTCCCCGATCCACAGGCGCAGCCGCACCTCCCCTGTCGGCTCTGGTGGTGTCCAGTGGAGCCCCTACCATAGCCACCTCGCCCGTTAGCTCCGGATAAGAATCTTTACGCGAATTTGGAACCGGCTCCCCCGGCTTCCTCCTGCCGCGTCCTTCCCCTGGTGAACGCCCGGTCCCATCTGCGGGTTCCCGCTGACAGCGGATACAGTCACCGTTGCGTCAACTACGGGGACAGGAGAGGGCCATTACCGCCAACCGGCAGACGAGCTGGTCGTTCGCCGACGCCTTTGTCGCCGAGGACGAAGCTCTGCGCTGGGCCCGGGAGCGGGCCCGGGAGGCAGGGCTGCCCTCGGTGTCGCCTGGCACCGGTGGGGCGCTGCGCCTGCTCGCGGCCACGGCGGACGCGAAGGCGGTGGCGGAGATCGGCACGGGCACCGGCGTGTCCGGCATCTATCTGCTGCTCGGGATGCGGCCGGACGGCGTCCTGACGACGGTGGACCTCCAGCCGGAGCGGCAGCAGCTCGCCAAGACGGCGTTCCGCGCGGCGGGCTTCGCGGGCAACCGGGCACGGTTCATCCCCGGCCGGGCCCTGGACGTACTGCCCCGCCTCGCGGACGGCGGGTACGACCTCGTGTTCTGCGACGGCGACCGGCTCGAGTACCTGGACTACCTCGCTGAATCGTTGCGCCTGCTGCGACCTGGCGGACTCGTCTGCTTCGAGGGCGTCTTCGCGGACGGCCGCACGGTCGACTCGGCGGCCCAGCCGGCCGAGGTCCAGCGGGTCCGCGAGCTGCTGCGCACGGTGCGGGAGAGCCAGGAGCTCATCCCCTCCCTGCTGCCGGTGGGCGACGGCCTGCTGTGCGCGGTCCGCCGCGGCTGAGAAGCCCCGGACCCGCCCCACCCCCGACGCGACGCCCATCCATCCGGCCCCGGACACACCACTGCCCCGGCACGGTCGGACCGTACCGGGGCAGTGCTCAGGATGCGAGGGAAGGTCAGCCGACGACCTTCTTCAGGGCGTCGCCCAGCGCCTCGGCCTCGTCGGGAGTCAGCTCGACGACAAGCCGACCGCCGCCTTCGAGCGGAACGCGCATGACGATGCCCCGCCCCTCCTTGGTCACCTCGAGCGGGCCGTCACCCGTCCGCGGCTTCATGGCCGCCATGCTTGTTCCCCTTCCTGAAACCAGCTCATTGTCAGCCGGGCAGCTCCATGACCTGGAGCACGCGTCACCGGCTTCGAACACATTGCTTCCAGGTCATTATCCCGCATGGCAGGACCCGATGACCAACATCGAATGGCATCGCTTGCGCAACGCGCTCTCTCAAAACCCCACATTTCGGCGATCGGCCTGCGATACTTCGCCGCTCGGCGTCCGGCCGAGCCCTTCAAATCTTTGACGCAGCTCACATGGGCGGGGCGGATGATGTCCGCCATGCTGTGCAGGTCAACCACGCAAAGAGGCGAAGGGAACCCCATGGCCGACACGGTGCTGTACGAGGTGAGCGACGGGCTCGCCACCATCACGCTCAACCGCCCCGAGGCCATGAACGCGATGAACGTGGCGGCGAAAGTCGCCCTCCGCGACGCGGCCGAGACGGCCGCGTCGGACCCCGCCGTACGGGCGGTGCTGCTCACCGCGGCGGGCGAGCGGGCGTTCTGCGTAGGCCAGGACCTGAAGGAACACGTGGGTCTGCTCATGGCGGACCACGAGAACGGCACCCAGGAGACCATGAACACGGTCCGGGACCACTACAACCCGATCACCAAGGCGCTCGCGGGCATGCGGAAGCCCGTCGTGGCCGGCGTGAACGGCGTCGCCGCCGGGGCCGGCTTCGGCTTCGCGCTCGCGGCGGACTACCGGGTGGTCGCGGACACCGCGTCGTTCAACACCTCCTTCGCCGGGGTCGCGTTGACCGCCGACTCGGGGATGTCCTGGACGCTCCCCCGTCTGATCGGCCCGAGCCGCGCCTCCGACCTGCTGCTCTTCCCGCGCTCGATCACCGCCCAGGAGGCGTACGAGCTGGGCATCGCGAACCGTGTCGTCCCGGCCGCCGACCTCACCGCCGAGGCCGAGAAGGTGGCCCGCAAGCTCGCGGCGGGCCCGACGGTGGCGTACGCGGCCCTGAAGGAGTCCCTCGCCTACGGCGCCGACCACTCCCTGTCCGAGGCACTGGACAAGGAGGAGGAGCTCCAGAACCGGGCGGGCGCCTCCGAGGACCACACGATCGCGGTCCGCGCCTTCATCGCCAAGGAGAAGCCGAAGTACCTGGGCCGCTGACGGGACCGGCCGACGGAGCCATGAGCAGGGCCCGGGGGCTACGTCCCGCCCCGGGCCACGCACCCCTTCACATGGTCGTCGACCAGCCCGCAGGCCTGCATCAGGGCGTAGGCCGTGGTCGGGCCGATGAAGCGGAGGCCTCGCTTCTTGAGGGCCTTCGAGAGGGCCGTGGACTCGTCCGTGACCGCCGGGACGTCCGCGACGGTACGCGGGACGGGGCGGGTCCTTGGATCGGGGGCGTACGACCAGATCAGCTCGTCCAGTTCGCCCGGGGCCCAGTCGGCCAGCAGTCTCGCGTTGGCCAGGGTCGCGTCGATCTTGGCCCGGTTGCGGATGATTCCCTCGTCCACGAGGAGCCGCTCGCGGTCCGCGTCACCGAACCCGGCGACCGAGGCGATCCGGAAACCGGCGAACGCCGCCCTGAAGCCCTCGCGGCGGCGCAGGATCGTGATCCACGACAGACCGGACTGGAACGCCTCCAGGCAGAGCCGCTCGAACAGCGCGTCGTCGCCGTGGACCGCGCGGCCCCACTCCTCGTCGTGGTACGCCACGTAGTCCTCGGTCGACAGGCCCCAGGGGCAGCGCAGCCGCCCGTCCGGGCCCGGCACCGCGCCGCCGGCCGTCACGCCGGCCCGTCCTCTCCGTCACCGGCGGCGGCCGCTCCCGCGAGCGCCTCCTCCAGCTCGGAGATCCGGGCGTCGCGCTCGGCCAGCTCGGCGCCGAGGCGGACCAGCACGTCGTCCACGTCCGCCATCCGGTAGCCGCGGACCGCGACGGGGAGACGGAGCGCCTCGACGTCCGCGCGGTCGACCGGGCGGGCGGCGGGGAGCGGGTCGACGAGCTCCTCGGGCGCCACGTCGGGCAGCACCTCGCTGTCGCCGCCGCCGACCACGGCCAGGGTCACCGCGGCCACGACCACGACCATCGTGATGAGCAGAAACCAGAACACCTGCGTGCCTCTCCCCGGAGTGGAAAACGTCCCGTGCCGATCGTGCCATGCGCCACCGACAGCTAGGGTCGCAGGCGAACGGACACGAGGGAGGACAAAAGGGATGCTGCGCTTGGGACGGCGTGAATTCGGGCCGCACGAGCCGGTGATCATGGCGATCGTGAACCGGACCCCGGACTCCTTCTACGACCAGGGCGCCACCTTCCGGGACGAGCCGGCGCTCGCCCGCGTCGAACAGGCCGTGGCCGAGGGGGCGGCGATCATCGACATCGGCGGGGTGAAGGCGGGCCCCGGCGAGGAGGTCACGGCCGAGGAGGAGGCGCGGCGCACGGTCGGTTTCGTCGCCGAGGTCCGCCGCCGCCATCCCGATGTCGTCATCAGCGTGGACACCTGGCGGGCGGACGTCGGCGCGGCGGTCTGCGAGGCCGGCGCGGACGTCCTGAACGACGCGTGGGGCGGGGTCGACCCCGGACTCGCCGAGGTCGCCGCGAAGTACGGCGCGGGGCTCGTGTGCACGCACGCGGGCGGCGCGGAGCCGCGGACGCGGCCGCACCGCGTGGAGTACGAGGACGTGATGGCCGACATCCTGCGCGTGACCGTGGGGCTCGCGGAACGGGCGGTCGCGCTCGGGGTGCGGCGGGACGCGATCATGATCGACCCGGGCCACGACTTCGGGAAGAACACCCGGCACAGCCTGGAGGCGACGCGGCGGCTCGGCGAGATGGCGGAGACGGGCTGGCCGGTGCTCGTGTCCCTGTCCAACAAGGACTTCGTCGGCGAGACGCTCGACCGGCCGGTGAAGGAACGGGTCCTCGGGACCTTGGCGACGACCGCCGTGTCCGCCTGGCTGGGGGCGCAGGTGTACCGGGTGCACGAGGTCGCCGAGACGCGGCAGGTGCTCGACATGGTGGCGTCCATCGCCGGGCACCGGGCGCCGGCCGTGGCGCGGCGCGGCCTGGCGTAGCCGGGCGCGGGGCGGAACCCGGCGGGGACGGAACGGGGCGGGGGCGACGGAGGACCGTCGCCCCCGCCCCGTGGACCGCTACTTGCCCGTCTCCTTCGTCACCAGCGCCACCGCCTCGTCCACGTCGTCCGTGACGTGGAAGAGGAGCAGGTCCCGCTCCGAGGCCTTGCCGCCCGCGACGACCGAGTCGCGGAGCCAGTCCACGAGGCCCTTCCAGTACTCCGTGCCGAAGAGGACGATCGGGAAGCGGGTGACCTTGCGGGTCTGGACCAGAGTCAGCGCCTCGAAGAGCTCGTCGAGGGTGCCGAGTCCGCCGGGCAGGACCACGAAGCCCTGCGCGTACTTCACGAACATCGTCTTGCGGACGAAGAAGTAGCGGAAGTTCACGCCGATGTCGACGTGCGGGTTGAGCCCCTGCTCGAAGGGGAGCTCGATCCCGAGGCCCACCGAGACGCCCTTGGCCTCCCGGGCCCCCTTGTTGGCCGCCTCCATGGCGCCGGGGCCGCCGCCCGTGATGACCGCGAAGCCGGCCTCGACGAGCGCCCTGCCGATCCGTACACCCGCCTCGTACTCCGGCGAGTCCGGCTTCGTGCGGGCCGAGCCGAAGACGCTGATCGCGCTCGGCAGTTCGGCGAGGGCGCCGAAGCCCTCGACGAACTCGGACTGGATGCGCATGACCCGCCAGGGGTCGGTGTGCACCCATTCCGAGTCGCCCTCGGTGTCGAGCAGCCGCTGGTCCGTGGTGCCCGGCTGGACCTGGTCCCTGCGCCTGAGCACCGGCCCGAGCCGCTGCTCCTCCGGCTTCGTCTCCCCTTCAGGGATACCCATGGCCTGCTCCCTCCGTCGATCCAACGATCTTCTGGTCCGGTCAGCGTAGGACCACAGAGGTGACGAAATGCGAAATTACGGGAGTCGGGACGAGGGAAGTCAGGCGGTCAGGCGGTCAGCCAGTCGCGCAGCCGTGCCTCACAGTGGTGGATCCGGTCGACGGGCACGTGCTCGTCCCGCTTGTGCGCGTAGATGGGGTCGCCGGGGCCGTAGTTGACCGCGGGCACGCCGAGGGCGCTGAAGCGGGCCACGTCGGTCCAGCCGAACTTGGGCTGGGCACTGCCGCCGACGGCCTTCATGAAGGCCTCCGCCGCCGGGTGGGAGAGGCCGGGCAGGGCGCCGGGGCTCTCGTCGTCGACCACGAAGTCGGCGATGTCGCAGTCGGCGAAGAACTCGCGGACGTACGCCAGCGCCTCGGCCGGCGAGCGGTCGGGGGCGTAGCGGTAGTTGACCGTGACCGTGCACGCGTCGGGGATGACGTTGGTGGCGACGCCGCCCTGGATCGCGACGGCGTTGAGGCCCTCGTGGTACTGCAGGCCGTCGATGACCGGCTTGCGCGGCTCGTACGCGGCGAGGCGGGCCAGGATCGGGGCGGCGGAGTGGATGGCGTTGGAGCCCATCCAGGAGCGCGCGGAGTGGGCCCGCTCACCCGCGGTGTGCAGGATCACGCGCAGCGTGCCCTGGCAGCCGCCCTCGACCTGGGCGTCGGAGGGCTCCAGGAGGACGGCGAAGTCGCCCTCCAGCCAGTCGGGGTGCGCGTCGGCGATCTGCCCGAGGCCGTTGAGGTGGGCGGCGACCTCCTCGTTGTCGTAGAAGACGAACGTGAGGTCGCGGTTGGGCTCGGGGACCGTGGCGGCGATGCGCAGCTGGACGGCGACCCCGGACTTCATGTCGGAGGTGCCGCAGCCCCACAGGATGCCGTCCTCGTCGAGCCGCGAGGGCACGTTGTCGGCGATCGGCACGGTGTCGATGTGGCCGGCGAGGACGACGCGCTCGCCGCGGCCGAGGCGCGTGCGGGCCACGACGTTGTTTCCGTAACGGTCGACCGTGAGGTGCGGCAGGGCGCGCAGTGCCTGCTCGATGGCGTCCGCGAGCGGCTTCTCGGTCCCGCTGACGGACGGGAAGTCGACGAGGGCGGCGGTGAGCGCGGCCCCGTCCTGGGACAGGTCGAGGGGCGTGTCGAGCGGGGTGATGTCAGCCATGTGCCGACCCTAACGCGGCCTCCAGTACGGTGGGCCCCGTGTCCGAGCCCATCCGCCCCCGCCGTCGCGGCCGCCTCGCCCGTTCCGCGGCCGCATTCGCCGCGCTCCTCGGCCTTGCCTCGTACGTGGCCTTCCACCAGATGACGGGCAGTACCGGCACGCCGCGGTGCAGTGTCGGCACCGGGGACAACCGGTACGAGTTCACTCCGGAGCAGGCGTCGAACGCCGCGATGATCTCCGCCGTGGGCACCAGCCGGGGCCTGCCGGAGCGGGCGGTGACCATCGCCCTCGCGACGGCGCTCCAGGAGTCGGCGCTGCGGAACATCGAGCACGGCGACCGGGACTCCCTCGGACTCTTCCAGCAGCGGCCCTCGATGGGCTGGGGCACTCCGGCGCAGATCATGGACCCGGTGTACTCGTCGGGGAAGTTCTACGACGGTCTCGAGAAGGTCCCGGGGTATTCGCGGCTGCCGCTGACGGTGGCGGCGCAGAAGGTGCAGAAGAGCGGTTTCCCGCAGGCGTACGCGAAGCACGAGCCGGACGCCACTCTTCTCGCGGCCGCGCTGACGGGCCGGTCCCCGGCCGCCCTCTCCTGTACGGCGAGCGACGCCGAGGGCCGTCCGGGCGATCCCGAGAAGGTGCGGGCGGAGCTGGTACGCGCCTTCGGCGAGAAGGCGGCTCCGACGGCCGTGACGGGCGGCCCGAGCGCGGGCCGGTCGGCGGCCGGGCCGCCGGTGCTCGTGGTGCCGGTCCGGTCGACGGCCGGGTCCAGGAACGCGGCCGCGGACGCGCGGCGGGGCTGGGAGCTGGCGCAGTGGGCCGTGGCGCGGGCGGAGACGCTGCGCATCACGGAGGTCGTGTACGGGGACCGGGTGTGGCGCGCGGGTGAGGCGCGGGGAGGCTGGTCGAAGGTCTCGGGGTCTTCGAAGGCGTTCTCGGAGGGGTCCGAGGGGTCCGCCGAGACCATGGGCGCGCCTGCCTCCGGCGGGGAGTACGTCCGCGTGCGCCTCGCCCAGTAGTCGCTCGGCAGCCGATCACCCGTACGGCGATTCACTCGCCCGTGGCATGACACCGGTGTGCGTCCGGAGAAATTCGCGACCCTTCCGCGCCGTCTTTTCCGCGCCGCGCCCCGCCTTCCCCATTCCCTTGCGGGGCAAGGGAAGTGACGGTTCGCCAGGTGCCTGCGCAATGACGCGTTCGTCCGTTTTCCTCCCCACCCGACAATACGACGCATTGCCAAGTCTTTACCTTCGACCGCCGCAACCCAACCCGCCCCAGGGCCGGTTGTCACTGCGTCCGAACAACACCTCGCACCTCGTCGAAGGAGCACCATGTCCCTCCCCCTGACCCGTCGGATCGCCCGCGCCGCCCTCCTCATCGCGGCCGGAGCAGCCCCCGTGGTCGGTGCGGCCGGCTCCGCGAGCGCCCTGGACCCCAACCTCGCGCCGACCGGCACCCTCGGCGGCATCAGCGCCTTGGACGCCGCCGGTGCGGGCACCGCCGTCGACGGCGCCTCGCAGACCGCCACCGGCGTCGTCGGCTCCACCGGCAGCCAGGCCGTCGGTACGGCCGTCCCCGCCGCAGGCAAGACCGTCGGCGCGGCGGGCAGGACCGCCACCCCGGCCGCCCAGCAGGTCGCCGGCGAGACCGCCGGCAGCGCGGGCGAGGTCGTCGGCAAGACCGCCGGCGCCGCCACCGAGAGCGCGGAGGGCCCGACCGGCGGCGCCCTGGGCGGCGGCCTCGGCGGCCTGCCGACCGGCCAGACCCTCGGCGGCCTGCCCCTCGGCGGCTGACCCGACCGGGAACCGGTCACACGGAAGGGCCCGGGGAGCGGATGCTCCCCGGGCCCTTCCGTGTGCCGTGGATGTCGTGGGCGGTCAGCCGAGCCGCTTGACCGCCGCCGCGACCCGCTCGTCCGTCGCCGTGAACGCGACCCGCACGAACCGCTCCCCCGCCTCGCCGTAGAAGTCGCCCGGCGCCACGAGAATGCCCTTCCCCGCCAGGTACGCCACGGTCTCCCAGCACGGCTCGTCCCGGGTCGCCCACAGGTACAGGCTCGCCTCGCTGTGCTCGATGCGGAAGCCGTGTGCCTCCAGGGCGGCCCGCAGCGCCGCCCTGCGGGCCGCGTACCGCTCCCGCTGCCCGGCCACGTGCGCGTCGTCGCCGAGCGCCGCCACCGTCGCCGCCTGCACCGGCGCCGCCGTCATCATGCCGCCGTGCTTGCGGATCTGCAGCAGCTCACCGAGCACGGCCGCGTCGCCCGCGATGAACGCGGCCCGGTACCCGGCCAGGTTGGAGCGCTTGGACAGCGAGTGGACGGCGACGACGCCCTCGTACGAACCGCCGCAGACGTCCGGGTGCAGCACGGAGACCGGGTCGGCCTCCCAGCCCAGCTCCAGGTAGCACTCGTCGGAGAAGACGAGGACACCGTGCTCGCGCGCCCAGGCCACGATCCGGGTCAGCTCGTCCTTCGAGAGGACCTTGCCGGTCGGGTTGGACGGAGAGTTGAGCCAGAGCAGCTTGAGCCCCGCCGGGTCCAGCAGCGTCGGGTCGTCGTAGACGACGGGCGTCGCACCGCAGAGCCGCGCCCCGACCTCGTACGTCGGGTACGCGAGCCGGGGGTACGCCACCCGGTCGCCCGCGCCGAGACCCAGCTGCGTCGGCAGCCAGGCCACCAGCTCCTTGGAGCCCACCACCGGCAGCACGTTCTCGTGGGCGAAGTCCACCGCGCCCAGCCGCCGCTCGCACCAGCCGGTCAGCGCGTCCCGCAGCTCCTTCGTCCCCCACACCGTCGGATAGCCCGGCGAGTCCGCCGCCGCGACCAGGGCCTCCTGGATCAGCGCGGGGACCGGGTCGACGGGCGTGCCGACCGAGAGGTCCACGATTCCGTCGGGGTGCGCCACGGCCGTCTTCTTGTACGGCTCCAGCTTGTCCCAGGGGAAGACGGGCAGGCGCGAAGAGACTGCGCTCACGGGTTGGCTCTCACTTCCTGTACGTGCGCGGGTGAGGCGTCGGGAAACGCCTCGGTCCCGTACGGCGGCCGACGCCGTACGGGACCGGATGCGACCTGAAGCGGTCGATCAGCCGTTCTGCGGCGGCAGGGCGGCGATGAAGGGGTGGTCGCGCTCGATCTCGCCGAGCTTGGAGGCACCACCGGGCGAACCGAGCTCGTCGAAGAACTCGACGTTCGCCTTGTAGTAGTCCTTCCACTCCTCCGGGGTGTCGTCCTCGTAGAAGATCGCCTCGACCGGGCAGACCGGCTCACAGGCCCCGCAGTCGACGCATTCGTCCGGGTGGATGTACAAGGACCGCTTGCCCTCGTAGATGCAGTCGACGGGGCACTCCTCGATGCACGCCTTGTCCTTCACGTCGACACAAGGCTGCGCGATGACGTAGGTCACGCTGTCGTTCCTCCTCGATAGGGCTGGTCTGCGCGGGAGCGCGGCGTCGTCGATGCCCGCACCTAGTATCTCCGTTCTTGGGGGCGATCCGAACAGGAGGGGCGGAGAAGCTGTGGAATTCACCGGCGGAGGACGCCTGGAGGTCCGCATCACCAGCGCTGACGTGGGAAAACGTGTCTCAGTTCGGTACGTGACGGACTCAGCGGCCGCGGGCGAGAAGTTCACCGACGCGGTCGGCGTTCTCACATCATGGGACAACTCTGTGCTGCTGATCACACGAAAGAGCGGCGAGAGCGTCCGGATCGCGGAATCCGCCCTGGTCGCCGGGAAGATCGTCCCGCCCGCGGCCGCTGAGTCCGTCAC
>NZ_LIPQ01000458.1:541-10676 GCF_001418135.1 Streptomyces aureus | reverse complement strand
GGCGGCAACGACCTCGGCTTCTCCGACGTGCTCACCAGATGCGTCCTGGCCGGGCTCACCACCCGGGAGGGGACTCCTTGCCGGGACGTGGCGGCCAAGGAGGTCGACGCGGGCTTCGCGAGGCTGAGCACGCGTCTGCCCGACATGCTCACCGACATCAAGCGGCGCAGTCCCCGGGCGCGTGTCGTCGTGGTCGGCTACCCCAACCCGTTCCCCGCCGACGGGAGCGCCTGCGGTTCCTCGGTGCCGCTGGCCAAGGGTGACGTCACCTGGCTCCACCAGACCACGAACCGGCTGAACCTCATGCTGGAGATGTCCGCCCTCCTGAGGCAGGTCGAGTTCGTCGACACCTCTTCGGTGTTCCGGGGTCACGACATGTGCCGGCCCCCGTCCGGGCAGTGGATCAACCCGCTGCTGCCGCGGACGTCCGGATCCGCCCACCCCAACGCCGTCGGCCACCTGATGACAGCCGTCGAGGTGCACGAGAGGCTCAAGAAGTAGTCACGGCCCTCTCCGGGGGTCGGAGCGTCACTCCGGGCCCCGGAGATCGGGACATGGGCGCCGAGCCTGTACCTACGGAATGGCCGTGACGGCCGTTGCGGCAGCCTGGCGACAGGCGATGCCGAGCACGGGCTGCCGGATCCGGCGGGCCGCCCCGAGTGCCGTCCGCCGTCAGGACGACATCGAGTCCGTCGCAGTCGCTGAACCCGTGCAGGGTGAGGCCGTACTCCGCGGCCGTGAGCGACGACTCGGGTGTCCGCGAGGTCAGGGTCATCGCGTGGCCGACGGGCTCCGGACTCGACCCGACCGAGTCAGAGTTGCGCTACGTGGAGAAGGCCGAGTGCCGGAGCACATCGGACAAGACGTCCCGCTGCACCTACAGGCTGAAGGTGACGCGGGACGTCTTGTCCCGCTGCACCTTCAGCCTGTAGGTGACGCGGCAGGACTCGGCCGACCTGCCGGTCGCCGTCACGACATGCGGCAGGACTGCGGCCGGAGGGCCCTCGTATGTCCGGACGCGGAGGCTCCTTGCTCCGCAGAGTCCCCCTCGTGACCGCTCGGACCGGAATAGGTGCCGAGGTCACCATCGTCGGTGAACCGCAGTGCGGGATTGCTCGTAGGAAGCAGTGACGTCCGGGAGCATGAGAGCCCTGACCGGACGTCAACCCTGTCGGCTGTTGTGGCGGCAGCCGACAGGGCGGCAGGGCCGTTCAGGCCCCGGGGCCGCCACCGTCCGATCAGTCAGGACGGGCCTTCACGCCAATTTCAATTGCACGCAATTCAATCGACTACGACTTAACGCTGTGCCGTGTTTCTCGTCGGAGCCGGGTTCGCCCTGCCGACCCGCCCCATCACGGTGACAGCCCTTATACAGAAGGACACCGAAGATGCGCATCACCCGACCGACCAGACCCGCCCGTCTGGCCACCCTGCTCGGTGTTGCGGCCGTGGGCCTCTCCGTCACGGCCCTCGCCCTGCCCGGTACGGCCGGCGCGACGCCCCGCCAGCCGGTCCGGCCGACGATCGTGCTGGAGCACGGCGCGTTCGCCGACGCCTCCAGCTGGGACGGAGTCGTCGCGCGGCTGCAGCGGGCCGGCTACCCGGTGGTGGCCGCCGCCAACCCGCTGCGCGGACCGGCCGTCGACGCCGCCTACCTGCGCAGCGTCGTCGAGCACATCGACGGCCCGGTGGTCCTGGTCGGCCATTCCTACGGAGGCACCGTCATCAGCCAGGCCGCCACGGGCCTGGAGGAAAAGGTCAAGGCTCTCGTCTACATCGCCGCGTTCCTGCCCGCCCCGGGCGAGAGCTCGCTGGGGCTGACGAACAAGTTCCCCGGCAGCACCCTTGGCCAGGTCATCGCCCCGGTGAACTACACGCTTCCCGACGGAGCCTCGGGAGCTGACGTCTTCATCAAGCCGGACAAGTTCCACCAGCAGTTCGCCGCGGACGTCCCTGCGGACAAGGCGAGGCTCATGGCCACCGGACAGCGTCCGATCGCCGCCGCCGCGCTGGAGGAGAACTCCACCCGTGCCGCCTGGAAGACGATTCCCTCCTGGTCGCTGGTCACCACCGGGGACCGGAACATCCCCGTGGCGGCCCAGCGCTTCATGTCGGCCAGGGCACACGCCCGCACGACTGAGATCGACGCCTCGCACGCGGTGACCGTCTCGCGTCCCGACGCCGTCGCCCGCATCGTGGAGAAGGCGGCCCGTACGGTCCGCTGACCGGGACCTGTCGATCCAGGCAGGGGAGCCGCCCCGACGGGCGCTTCCCCGGGCCGAGCACCGGCCGAGCACGCCAGGCACGGTCTGCTGCGGATCCGCGCCCATGAGGTCACCGACCCCCCTTGCCCTCCGGCCGCGTCAGTAGTCCCTTTTCGGCCAGACAGTGAACCGCGCTCGCCTCGTCACCGTTTCCCGGGTGACGAGGCACCGACACCGGACACCCCAGGTCGGGGCTTGTATGGACCGCCGACCGGCCCCGAGCCACCACCTCGCACCACAACCCATATCGAGAGGCAGAACCACCATGCCGTTCATCACCGTCGGCCAGGAGAACTCCACCACCATCGACCTCTACTACGAGGACCACGGCACCGGACAGCCGGTCGTGCTGATCCACGGCTACCCGCTCGACGGCCACTCCTGGGAGAAGCAGGCCGCGGCCCTGCTGAAGGCCGGTTACCGGGTCATCACCTACGACCGGCGCGGATTCGGCCGCTCCAGCCAGCCCACCACCGGCTATGACTACGACACGTTCGCCGCCGACCTGAACACCGTCATGGAGACCCTCGACCTCCAGGACGCCGTTCTCGTCGGGTTCTCCATGGGCACCGGCGAAGTCGGCCGCTACCTCGGCACCTACGGCTCCGCCCGGGTCGCCAAGGCTGCCTTCCTCGCCTCGCTGGAGCCGTTCCTGCTCAAGACCGACGACAACCCCGAAGGCGTCGACGGGAGCGTCTTCGAGGGCATCAAGCAGGCCGTCACCGACGACCGGTACGCCTACTTCAGTGCGTTCTACCAGGACTTCTACAACCTGGACGAGAACCTCGGCACCCGGATCAGCGAGGAGGCCGTCCGCAACAGCTGGAACGTGGCCGCCGGCGCCTCCTGGTACGCCTCGCTGGCCTGCGTCTCCACGTGGACCACCGACTTCCGCGCCGACATCCGGAAGATCGACGTGCCGGCACTGATCCTGCACGGCACCGCCGACCGCATCCTGCCCATCGAGGCCACCGGCGAGCTCTTCCGCAAGGCGCTCCCGCAGGCCGACTACGTCGTCGTCGAGGGCGCTCCGCACGGCCTGCTGTGGACCCATGCCCAGGAGGTCACCGACGCCCTCCTCACCTTCCTCGCCAAGTAGGAGCGGAGTCCGCGGCCTCACACCGGCCGGATGGCGACCCGCAGGCGCCCCGTCACCGTCGCACGGTGACGGGGCGCTGTCCTGGCAGCACGGCAACGATGAAGGCCGGGGCCCAGGTGATCCCGACGCGGGGGAACGCCGTACTGGCCGGCACTCAGGCGGGAAGCCGTACGCGGTACCGGACCGCCGGGACCGCAGAAGAAGCCGCGTGGGCCGGCTGGAACTCAGCGGATGGCGGACGAGTGACCATCCGCCGAACCGTCCCGCTCGGAGTCCTGACGCACAGGGTCGCCATTCCTCGGGACCGGGAGCCGATGGCTCCCCTCCGCCCTCTCCGGGAAGGGGGGCGTGGGGTACGTGTCCATGTCCAGGGCGGTGAGCCGGTCACGGACCTGCTGGGCGCTGTGGGACATGGCTCGCTCGTCGGCGCTTTCGAGGGCTTGGACCCAGTCCGCTCGCGCGCCTTCCCGGTCGCCCTGGGCCAGCCGGGTGTCGCCGAGCCGCATCAGCGTGCCGATGGCGTTCCTGTGGTCGCCCAGTTCCTCGAACGCCTGCGTCGCCCGCTGGTAGGTGGCCGCCGATTCCTCGTAACGGCCGAGCATGCGGAGGTTGTGGCCCAGGATGTCCCACGCCTGGGCCAGCTGCCACGGCGCGCCGAGGCGCTGGAACAAGGCGATGCCCTCCTCGTTGTACAGAAGGCTCTTGTCGAGATTCCCCAGGTTGGAGTGGAACCAGGCGAGCTCGACGAGACACTCGGCCAACCACAACTCCTCACCCGTCTCCCGGGACAGCTCCAGTCCCCGTTCGGAGAACGTCACGGCCTCCTGGGTACGGCCGAACAGGAACAGCGCACACGCCGTGACGTAGTGGGCTCGTGCCTGCTCACCGGTTGCGTCGAGCTCTTCGAAGATCGTGGTGGCGCGTTGCAGGTGGTGAAGGGCTTGCTCCTGGTGGCCGAGGTAGCCGTGGATGTGGCCGAGGTGGCGTAGGCAACGGCCTTCTTCGAGAAGGTTGTTCTGGCGTCGGGCCACATCGAGGGCAGGGGTCAGCGCGGTGATGGCCTCGGGCCAGAATTCCTGACGGTTGAGATATTCCTTGAGTGACCAGGCGAGCCCGGTGGTGTGGTGGTCCAGCTTCTGGTCGACGGCGGTGTGGAGCAGGCCGGTCAGCACCCGGTGTTCGGCGGCGAGCCATCGGGTCGCCTGCTTGACGGTGGTGAGGATCTCCGGAGTGACGCCTGAAGCGGCTGCACCGAGGTCGAGGTCGGGCGGTGTGTCCTGTTTGAGGAGCTGGTTGGCCTCGTGGGCGGTGAACATGTAATGGTCCAGGGCCCGGAGGGTGGCGGCGTGGCGTTCGTCGGTGTCGTCGTGGGTGTGGGTGAGTTCGGTGGCGTAGCCGCGTAGGAGGTCGTGCAGGCTGTAACGGCCGGGCAGCGGTTGTTCCACGAGGCAGGAGCTGGCCAGGCCGGCGAGTGCGCGGCGGGACTGGGGTAGAGGGAGGCCGGCGAGGCTGGCGGCGGCGGGCGCGGTGATGTGGGGGCCGGGGTGCAGAGCCAGGAGACGGAGAAGTCGGGCCGCGGGCTCGTCAAGAGACTGGTAGGACCAGGAGAAGACGGCGCGTACGTCGGTGGTGGAGTCGAAGCCGGTGAACGCGTCCAGGCCGTGGGTGTGTCGCAGGTCGTCGACGATGGAGTGAAGGGGGAAGGAGGGATCGAGTTCGGCGCGGGCGGCGACCACCGCCATGGCCAGGGGAAGCCGTCCGCACAGGCGGATGATGTCGGCCGCGGCGGCGGGCTCGGCGGCGAGCCGTTCCGTCCCCAGCCGCCGTGCCAGCGTCTCGTGGGCCTCGGACTGTGAGGGCAGTGCGAGGGTGAGGGGTTTGGCGCCTTCCGACGCGATCAGGCCGGGAAGCTGGTTGCGGCTGGTGATCAGTGTGAGGCAGCCCGCTCCGCCGGGGAGCATGGGGCGCACTTGTTGTTCGTCACGGGCGTTGTCCAGGACGAGGAGGATCCGCCGGTCGGCGAGGAGGCTGCGGAAGAGTGTGCTGCGGCCGGGTGTGTCCTCGGGGATGTCCTGGGCGGGGACGCCGAGGGCGGTGAGGAAGCCGTGCAGGGCGTCACCGGGTTCGACGGCGGGTGCGTGGGGGTGGAACCCGCACAGGTTGACGAAGAGCTGTCCGTCGGGGAAGGAGGAGGCGATCTGGTGGGCGTGGTGGACGGCGAAGGTGGTCTTGCCGACACCGGGAGCACCGCTGATGACGACGACGGGAGCACCGGCCGGACCTGGGTCTCCGCTCACTGCGGACAGCCAGGCGCCCTCCGTCTCCCGCCCCGCGAAAACCGCCAGGCTGCGCGGCAGTTGTGCTGGACGCGTCCGAGGCGGCGACGCGACTCCCTCGAGAGCCGCGTCCTGGTCGCGACTCGCGTCGGACCGATCGGCGGCGTCGGCCGGTTCGTCGGCTGCCTCGCCGAGGGGGGCGGTCGCCTCGTCCTGCGCGGGCGCCCCGGACGTGGTCGGCCCAAGCGGAGCGCGTCCGTGTCCTGTACCCCCGCCGGCGACGGATGCCGCGCCGAACCTGTTCAGCTCATCGGCCGAGTGAAGGGGTGGCAGGTCGTGGTGGAGGATGCCGTGGTGCAGTGCGCGTAGGGATGGGCCGGGTTCGAGGCCGAGTTCGTCCGAGAGGTGTCTGCGCAGGTCCGTATATCGCTGCAGCGCCTCGGGGTGCCGGCCGGCCAGGTACAGGGCGCGCAGCAGCAGGGCCCAGCCGGTTTCCCGCAGGGGATGCTCTGCGGTCATTTCCTGGGCCTCGTCCAGGGCCTCGCTGATCCGTCCTTGCAGGAGCAGGGCAGTGGTACGGATCTCGCGGGTGGTCTGCCGCAGTTCTTCCAGGCGTGCTGTCTCGTTGACGGCGAACAGGTGGTGCGCGGCGTCGGCGAACGCGGTGCCGCGCCACATCCCCAGGGCCTTTCGGCTCTCCTCCACGACGCGTTCGGGCCGGCCCTGGTCCATGAACCGTTGTGCCTGGGCAAGGGCCCGCTCGAAGCGCACGGTGTCACGGCTCTCGGGCGGCACCCGCAGGGCGTAGCCCAGGGGTTCGGTGACCAGTACCTCGCAGACGCCCTTTCGGCGCAGGTGCCGTGGTTCCAGGACCGCGCGTACCTTGCTGACGTGGGCGTGCAGGGAGGCCATCGCTCCGCCCGGCGTCCGTCCCCGCTGCTGCGGCCACAGTTCCTCGCACAGCGTCTCGGGAGCGACCGCCCGGCCGTCGGCGAGCAGCAGGCGGACCAGCAGCAGGCGCTGCCTGCGCCGGCCCGGATCGAGGACCGAGCCCGCCCGCCGTACCACCAGCGGCCCCAACAGCCCGAAGTCGAGATCCTGCCCTGAAGCCGTCACCGTACCCACCCAGAACTTCGCTCGACGGCGCCACCATCGGAAACACACATGACCATGACTCTCGGAAGGGTGGACGACCCGCTGCCGCGGTGACGAAAACCGAGCCCGCGCGACTCTCGTCGCGGTGACCTGTCCGCCGATGTGGCGGGCGGCGAGGTGATCGGAGCGGTGAGGACCCCGTCGTCCGCCTCCCGCATACCGGACAGGACATTAGCAGGACGCCACTCGGCGTGATGAATTCGCCGGCGGCCATGCGCCGGACGGCTTCTTCCTCGGCCCGCCCTGCGACGAACCGGTAGGCGGCCCATTCCGGCGTTGCTGATCCGCGAGCCTGCGTGCCGAGCGGCCTGAGGAGAACCCCTGGGACGCAGCCCGCTCGCGCCGGCGGCGTCTCCCCGGATGTGACCTCCTACCGGAAGGGCGTCCACCAGACAGGTACCCCTCACCTGCGGCGACGCGTGAACCAGCGTGACATTCGTTCCGTTGACTGATCGGACGGTCGTCGTCAGAAGTGGAGAAAAGACATGGTCAATGTCGAAGGAACGAGCACCGCCCGGTTCGAACCGGTCCGAGCGGCGCTGGCAGCGCACCTGGAGTCCGGAGAGGAGGTGGGGGCGTCGATCGCCGTCGATGTCGACGGCGTCATGGAAGTCGATCTGTGGGGTGGGCACGCCGATGAAGCGCGGACCGTTCCGTGGCGCCAGGACACCTTGGTCAACCTGTGGTCGACCACCAAGACCCTGAGCAGTCTGGCGGCCCTCGTCCTCGTCGACCGGGGGGCACTGGATCTCCACCGCCCGGTCGCGCACTACTGGCCCGAATTCGCTGCTCAGGGCAAGCAGGACATCGAAGTGCGGCATGTCCTGGCACACACCTCGGGGCTCTCCGGCTGGCAGCAGCCCTTCACCGTGGACGATCTGTACGACTGGCCGACCGCGAGCGCCCGGCTGGCCGCGCAGGCGCCCTGGTGGGAGCCGGGCAGTGCCTCGGGCTATCACGTCCAGACCCAGGGACAGCTTGTGGGAGAGATCGTCCGGCGGGTCAGCGGCCGTACCCTGACCGAGTTCGTCGACACGGAGATCGCCAAGCCGTCGCGAGCCGACGTCCAGATCGGTGCGCGGCAGGCCGACTGGTCGCGCATCGCCGAGCTGGTGGCCCCGTCGCAGCTCTCCGGCATACCCGCCGACCTCGATCCCGAGGGGATCTTCACCAAGACCTTGCTCGGAAGTCCCGCCAGGGACGAGCATGTCGACACCCCGCAGTGGCGCCGCGCCGAACTCGGCGCCGTCAACGGACACGGCAACGCACGAGGCATGGCCCGCGCCCTCTCGGCGATCTCACGACGCGGCCGGGTGAACGGCCACCAACTCCTCTCCGAGGGGACGGTGGAGAAGGTCCTCGACGTACAGGCGGACGGGGTCGACCTGTTCCTGGGTGTTCCCGTGCGCTGGGGCATCGGCTTCGCGCTCGCCGACGCGAGGACGATGCCGCACATGCCCACCGGAAGGGTCTGCTTCTGGGTCGGCCGGGGCGGTTCGATCGTCATGATGGACCTGGACCGGCGCGTCACGTTCTCGTACACGATGAACCGGCTGGGCGACGGAATCCTCGGCTCGGAGCGTACCCATGACTACATCAGGCATGTCTACGAAGTCCTGGACTCCACCGACTGAAGGCCGGCCGCTCCGCCTTGGAGGCCAGGACCAAGAGCACCGTGGGCGGAGACGTGCCCCACCGGTTCGGCTTGTGCGGCACGGCGCGGTTCCCGGGTCGGTCCCTCGGCGCGGTGGTCAGGTTCTGGCCCTGGTACGGCCTGGTGCGTGCCCCGCGAGAACGCCGGTCTCGGTGACCACAACGTTGCGTCGGGCTGACATTCGGCCGGTGTCCGACTCCACCGCCTGCTGACTTCAGGAACTGGAGAGGCGTTGAGTCCGTCCAGCGTCGGCGATCCCCGCTCAGTACGCGGTGTCAAGGCCACCGCGTACTGGTACGACGGCTCTCGCGCTGGCGTCCGAAGCAAGGCGCTCAAGTGATGAACGGGAGCGCCTTTTCCCACGTTGCTCTGATGGGACGCGCCTGCGTCCTCGCGATGCCGCCGTGCCCTGTGGCCGGGTCTCGGTCGGCACCGCCCACGCCGACACCGCTGCGGTGATCGACCTCCTGGTTGCCCGGGCGCCTGGCCTGATCAAGGCCTTGCGTGAGCATGAACCGGAGTACGTCCTGCTCGACGGGACCCTCGCCGAGTGCGTCCGCGTGGGCGACGGCCGGGCCCTGGGGCGGCCGTTACTGTGAGGGCTGTTCGGGGAGTCCGGGCCGGAGCGGAGCGCGGTGAGTCGTGGGCGGTCTTACGGAGGCGAAGCTGAGGGCGCTGGCCGGGGAGCGTTCGTTCGAGCGTGGACTCGCCTATGCCGACGAAGTGTCCGGGGTCGAGTTCGGTGACGGCTGGGTCAGGGCGTCGGTACGCGGCACGGAGCGGTACGAGGTGGAGCTGCTCCTGGGCGGGCGCGGGAAGCCGGCGGGGACGTGCGATTGCCCGTACGGGCAGGAGGGCAACTTCTGCAAGCACCTCGTCGCGCTCGGTCTGACGGTGATCGCGCAGGAAGCCGACCTGCCTCGTCGGCTGAAGGCTGCCCGGGACCGGACCCGAGGCCTCGACGCCTGGCTTACCGGCATGTCACGGGACGATCTGCTCGCCCTTGTACGGGAGGAGACGGCCGAGGACCGGAGCCTGCGGAGACGTCTGGAACTGCGGGCGGCGAGCGTCCGCGGCGACGTGGCCGGGATCCGTTCCCGTATCCGCGAGTTGCTCGACAGCGGTCCTTTCGCCCAGTACGGCTACGTCGAGTACGCCGACGTTCGTGCCTACGCCGACCAGGCCGCGCAGGCGGTCAGCGCGATCCGGTCACTGACGGCCTCCGGCCGGGCGTCCGACTCGATCGCTCTGGCCCGGGAGGCGATCGGGATGCTGGCCGCTGTGGTCGAAAGCGTCGATGACTCCGACGGCCGGTTCGGGGAGATCGGCGCCGGACTGGCCGACGCCCACCATGACGCCTGCCGCGCGGCCCGCCCCGACCCGGAGGGACTCGCCCACTGGCTCGTGACGCACGCGCTCGACGACGCGGCCGACCTGACGGACATCGACCCGCTCGACTACGAGGACCTGCTCGGCGAGCGGGGGATGACCGCCCTGCGCCGGTACGTGGTCGAGGCGTGGCAGGCGAACCGTACCGGCTGGGCCGAGAAGCACCTGATGCAGCGCCTCGCGAAGTCGGGGCGGGACATCGACACGGTGGTCGCCGTGCACGCCGCCGACCTCGCACCGAACGGTCACACCCATCTGCTCATCGTCCGCGAACTCGACGCCGCCGGCCGTACCGCCG
>NZ_LIPQ01000458.1:0-467 GCF_001418135.1 Streptomyces aureus | reverse complement strand
GCCCGCCGCACCCTGCTCGCCTACCAGCAGCTGCGTGCCGCGGCCGTTGCCGCCGCGTGCTGGCCGACCGAGCACGAGAAGGCACTGGCACTTCTCCGCGCCGATGCCGAACGGGCGGACACGCACGGTGGCCGGGTCCTCGTTGACATCCTGCTGGACGACGGGGACATCGACGCCGCCTGGCGGACAGCCGGCGAGTACGGCGCCCACGACGGCCAGTGGCTCGCCCTTGCGGACCGGTCCCGCCCGACCCGCCCCGCGGATGCCCTCGCCGTCTACCTCCGCCTGGTCGCCCCCCTCACCCGCGAGACCGGCAACCGCGCCTACGAACAGCTCGTCGGCCTGCTCCTGGGCATCCGCGACTGTCACCGCCACCTCGGCACACCGGACGACTTCACCGTGTACATCACCGACCTGCGCGCCACCCAGAAGCGGAAGCGGAACCTGATGCGACTGATGGACGACCA
>NZ_LIPQ01000457.1 GCF_001418135.1 Streptomyces aureus | reverse complement strand
CGGTGACGCCGAGTTCGGCGGCGAGCTTCTCCAGACGGGTGAGGTAGTCCTCGTTCCCGGCGGGGACCGGGCCGAACAACCGGAGCCGCAGCGCGGGCAGTTCGGCACGGCAGATGGCGTACGCCCTGATCAGGGTTTCGAGGTCCTTGATGGGGTCGACGCGGCCGCACCAGCTGAGCGTGGGGGTCCCGGGTTCGGGCCCGGCCTCGGGGAAGAGGGCCGGGTCGACGCCGTTGTAGACGGTGCGGATGCGGTCGGCGGGGGCGCCGCCGCGCTCCTCCCAGCGCCGGTTGTACTGGTTGCAGGGGGTGATGAGGTCGGCCTTGCGGTAGCCGAGGGTGTTGAGCTCACGGTAGAAGCCGAGCATGAGGGCCTTGACGGGCCAGCGCTGCGCCTCGGTGCGGTAGCCGAGATAGCGCTCGCGGAGGTAGATGCCGTGTTCGGTGAGCAGGAAGGGCACCCCTTCGAAGTGCTGTGCGGCGAGCGCCGGAAGGGTGGCGAGGCCGCTGGAGACGGCGTGGGCGACGCCGTCGGTGGATATCCGGGCGGCCAGCGGCCGCAGGGCGTGTTCGAGCAGGTCGGTGGCGGTGAGCGCGTCGTGGACGGTGGGCCGGGCCGCGAGCGTCGGCAGATGCGGCATGGTCCAGATCCACATCAGGGAGCGCAGGGCGGCCTCGGAGCGCAGGGCGTTGGTCAGGCGGCCCCGCCGGGCGAGTTCGGCGAGCTCGTACAGGCTGGTGCCGAAGTCGTAGCCCGCCTCCGGGTCGAGGAGGGCGAGGAGCAGGCGCTCGTAGGTGTCGAGGAAGCGGCGGCGCTCACGCCCCCGCAGGGGCCGGCGCGCTCCGGTGAACAGGCCGGGCGCGGTCGGCCCCTGCGGGAGTCCCCAGAGGGGGTAGGCGGTGTGCCGGGTGACGTTGGACGGCAGCTCCCAGGTGACGGGTTCGCGGCCGCTGCCGGTGAGGGCGAGGATCTCGAAGTCGACCTCGGGCATGCCGCGGACGAGCTGGTCGCACCAGGTGCTGACGCCGCCGTGGACATGCGGGTAGGTGCCTTCGGTGAGCATGGTGACATGACGGCCACTGCTCGGCATGTGCGGTTCCCCCCAGAACGTGCTGGTCAGGCGGTCGGGAGCGTGAGTGTGACGCTGGTCTGGAGCACTTCGGGCGCGGTCCAGGCGGAGCGGGTCCCGGCGTACGGCGTGCCGAAGGCGGCGGTGCCGAGGAGGAGGCGCTTGCGGGTGCCCTCGGGTGCGGTGACGGGCACGGTGAGCCCGGCGGGGGCCTTGACGGTGACCGCGGTGCCGATGCGGTAGGCGGTGACCTTTCCGGCGGCGAGGGCCTTGTCCCAGGCGGCGCGGCGGGTCAGTTCGGTGCCGATGTCCCGCTGGGCCGGGTTCACCAGGGGCGCGCTGGGGGCGAACAGGCCCCGGTAGTCGGCGAGTACCCGGTCGAGGACGGGGTAGAGCAGGCGCTCCTCGGCGAGGTTCGACTGGTGCACGTAGTGCGGCCGGGGGTCGTTGCCGAGGACGTGGGAGAGGGCGGTGCGGGCTTCCTGCGGCACGATGTGGTCGGCGTAGCCGGTGGCCGTGGGGAGCGGGGCGGGCAGGCAGGTGGAGGCCGGGTTGGACTCGCAGACGCCGCTGCCGCCGTCGGCGCGGGAGGTGTAGATCCAGTTGTACTCGTCGGCCATCTCGGCGGCGGTGCCCACGTTGTAGTACACGTTCATGGGGTGGCGGGGCACGGTCTTCGCGGCGCCGGACGCGGTGCCGATCGAGCGCTGCTGCGGCTCGCGGGAGTTGTCGCTGCCGGTCCACTTGACGCCGTTGTCGGCGAGGGCGCCGGCCAGGTTCGGGTTGTCGACGGGCTGCTGGGGCAGGGTCCTGAGGCCGGAGTGCTCGCCGGTGACGAGTTCGGAACGGTCGACGGAGATGCCCTTGCGGACGGCCCAGTTGTGGTTGTCGCGGATCTGGGCGGACAGCTCGGCGCGGCTGACCCAGAGGGTGTTGCCCTGGATGTCCTTGGCGCACTGCCAGGGGACGACGGCGTTGTCCTGGACGCAGCCGAGGAAGGGATGGGTGTACGTGTGGTTGATCCACCGGTACTGGGCGCGGTCGGCGACGAGCCGGTCGGTGAGCGGGTCGGAGCCGGCGTGCTCGGTCTTCCACTGCTCGCCCTGGCCGCCGTTGTAGACCATGTCGAGGGTGAAGCCGGAGGACTTCTGCCAGGCGGCGGCGTACTGGGCGTCGGCGACCGTCATCCGGATCGGGTCGGCGCCCTCGCCGTCGTCGCCGACGCAGTCGAAGTCGCCGGGCGTGCAGTTGAGTCCGGTGTCCCAGCGGGCGTCGGGGGCGAAGACGTCGTCGACGTGCACGGAGAGGTAGTTGCGGCTCTGGCCGAGGTGGACGCCCTGGGTGAGCCACTCGACGATGCCGCGGGCGAGGGCCCGGAACTGCCGCTGGTGCTGGTTGTAGGCGAAGGTGACGACCAGTTCGCGGCGCCCGTCGGCGGTGTACTCGCCGACGAGGCTGGCCCGGCCGCCGCCGTCGGCGGGTACGTCCACGTAGCTGGTGTAGCCGGCCCGGGGGCGGCCCGCGTAGCCGTAACTCTCGGCGATCGAGGGGTCGTTGTCCTCGAAGGTGAGCGCCCCGGACAGGTACTGGAAGGGGCCCGCCTTCCCGGCGGCGGTGATTCCGGCGGTGGCCCCGTCGAGGACGCCCGACCAGCCGCCCTCGTTGGTGTAGTCGAGGCCGACGCCGGGATGCGACCAGGTGTAGGCGTCGACCTGCGGGATCCCGAAGGTCCGTTCGTACGTCTGCAGGGCGGTGTGCTCGGCCGAGTCGGGGCCGAAGGCGGTCTCGTGGGGCAGGACGACGCCCTGGTACTTGGCGCGGGGGCGGCCGTCGAGCGTGTCGCTGAGGAAGGCCGCGTCGAGGACCGGCCGGTTCGGGTCGTTCAGGTCGATCCTGCGGTACGGGACGCCGGAGCCCTTCAGCTCGGCGGCGATCGCGCCGACCGCGCTGCCGCCGTCGTCCACGACCAGGACGGTGAGGTCGACCCGGGGCACGGGGGCCGCGAGGGCCTGCGCGGACGGAACGACGGTGGCGAGCAGCGCGGCGGCGGCGAGGGCCGCGACGCGGGCGGTACGGGGCGCGGTACGGGCGCCGCCACGGGTGCCGGGCGCGCTTCTGGGCGTACGGATTCGGCCGGAGTCCATCGGGTGGTGTCCCCCCTCGGCAGGTCCCCGCGCACCGGGGGCCGGGGCGGCGAACCTGTGGAGATGTTGCAGATGGTGCGAAGACGAGTGGGTCGTCCTTGCGTGACTGAGGCGAGTGTGAACGAGCGCTCCGGGCCAGAACGGTAAACATGAAAGAGACACCACGGATGAGTGAATCAGCGCCGCCGTGAGCGAACCGGGTGAGCGAGCGTAGGCTCGTTCTCGGCGCTCTCCGGGCCGAAATACGATGCGGCGGGCACGGTCGGCCCATCCCTCGACCGCCACAGAACTCAATGGAAGCGAGATTTCACCACCGTGACTGCTCTCACTCTCAGCACTGCCGGCGCGGCGACGCTCCGCGCCGACGCCCTCGTCATCGGCGTCGCGAAGTCCGGGAAGACGCTCGTCGTCGCCCCGGGCGCCGAGGCCGTCGACAAGGCCTTCGACGGTCGGCTCGCCGCCGTCCTGGAGACGCTGGGTGCCTCGGGTGCCGAGGGTGAGGCGACCAAGCTGCCCGCCCCCGCCGGCCTCAAGGCCCCCGTCGTCCTGGCCGTCGGCCTGGGCTCCGCCCCCGAGGACGGCGCGTCCTACGGCGCCGAGACCCTCCGCCGGGCCGCCGGTGTCGCCGCCCGCACCCTGACCGGCTCGAAGAAGGCCGCGTTCGCGCTGCCGATCGACGACGCCGAGGACGCCTCCGCCATCGCGGAGGGCGCCCTGCTCGGCGCGTACGCCTTCGACCAGTACAGGTCGTCGGGGGACGCCAAGGACGCGAAGAAGCCGCTGGGCGAGGTCGCCCTGCTCGGCGCCAAGCCGCGCGACAAGGCCCACAAGGCCGCCGCCGAGCGCGCCCAGGCCGTCGCCGAGGAGATCAACCGCGCCCGCGACCTGATCAACATGCCGCCGAACGACCTGACCCCGGCCGCGTTCGCCGCCGCCGCCCAGGCCGCCGGCAAGGAGCACGGCCTCAAGGTCCAGGTCCTCGACGAGAAGGCGCTCGCCAAGGGCGGCTTCGGCGGCATCCTCGGTGTCGGCGTCGGCTCGCAGAACCCGCCGCGCCTGGTCCGCATCGGCTACACCCACCCGAAGGCGGAGAAGACCCTCGCCCTGGTCGGCAAGGGCATCACCTACGACTCGGGCGGCATCTCCCTGAAGCCGGCCGGCCACAACGAGACGATGAAGTGCGACATGAGCGGCGCCGCCGCCGTGTTCTCCACCGTCGTCGCCGCGGCCCGCCTCGGTCTGGAGGTCAACGTCACGGGCTGGCTCGCCCTCGCCGAGAACATGCCGTCCGGCTCCGCCACCCGCCCGGGTGACGTGCTGCGCATGTACAGCGGCAAGACCGTCGAGGTCCTGAACACCGACGCCGAGGGCCGGCTCGTCCTCGCCGACGCGCTGACCAGGGCCTCCGAGGAGCACCCGGACGCGATCGTCGACGTGGCGACCCTGACCGGCGCGATGGTCCTGGCGCTCGGCAACCGCACCTTCGGCATCATGGCCAACGACGACGACTTCCGCTCCGCGATCCACGAGATCGCCGAGGAGGTCGGCGAGGCGTCCTGGCCGATGCCGCTCCCCGCGGACCTGCGCAAGGGCATGGACTCCCCCACCGCCGACATCGCCAACATGGGCGAGCGGATGGGCGGCGGCCTGGTCGCCGGTCTCTTCCTCCAGGAGTTCGTGGGCGAGGGCATCACCTGGGCCCACCTGGACATCGCGGGCCCGGCCTTCCACGAGGGCGCCCCGTACGGCTACACCCCCAAGGGCGGCACCGGCTCCTCGGTCCGCACCCTGGTGAGGCTGGCCGAGCTCACGGCGGCCGGCGAGCTCTGAGCAGCCGCGTGACGGCGACGAAATCCGTAGGTTCATACGCTCTGGCCGGCCCGCCTTACGGACGATCGGCCGTCTCAGAGCACGGCCCCGCGTCCCGCCATCCGTCAACAAGTGCGAAGATGGGTTCTCGGCAGGACAGGGCCCCCACCACAGGGCCGAAAATAAGCGGCCGAACACCAGCCGCCGCCCGGTCATCGAGGACCGGCGACGAGCGCACATGCATGGAGGACGTGACGTGGCGAACGACGCCAGCACCGTTTTCGACCTAGTGATCCTCGGCGGCGGTAGCGGCGGTTACGCCGCGGCGCTGCGCGGAGCGCAGCTGGGCCTGGACGTCGCACTGATCGAGAAGAACAAGCTCGGCGGCACCTGCCTGCACAACGGCTGCATCCCGACGAAGGCCCTGCTCCACGCCGGCGAGGTCGCCGACCAGACCCGCGAGGCGGAGCAGTTCGGTGTCAGGGCCTCCTTCGAGGGCATCGACATCAAGGCCGTGCACAAGTACAAGGACGACGTGATCTCGGGCCTGTACAAGGGTCTGCAGGGTCTCGTCGCCTCCCGCAAGGTGACCTACATCGAGGGCACCGGCCACCTGTCCTCCCCGACCTCCGTCGATGTCGACGGTCGTCGCGTCGAGGGCCGTCACGTCCTCCTGGCCACCGGTTCCGTACCGAAGTCCCTCCCCGGCCTGGAGATCGACGGCAACCGGATCATCACCTCGGACCACGCGCTGACCCTGGACCGGGTCCCGGAGTCCGCGATCATCCTCGGCGGCGGTGTCATCGGCGTCGAGTTCGCCTCCGCGTGGAAGTCCTTCGGCACCGATGTCACGGTGATCGAGGGCATGAAGCACCTCGTCCCCGTCGAGGACGAGAACAGCTCGAAGCTTCTTGAGCGCGCGTTCCGCAAGCGCGGCATCAAGTTCAACCTCGGCACCTTCTTCCAGTCCGCCGAGTACACCGACAACGGCGTCAAGGTCACCCTGGCCGACGGCAAGACCTTCGAGGCCGAGGTGCTGCTGGTCGCCATCGGCCGCGGCCCGGTCTCCGCCGGTCTCGGTTACGAGGAGCAGGGCGTCGCGATGGACCGCGGCTACGTCCTGGTCGACGAGTACATGCGCACCAACGTGCCGACGATCTCGGCCGTGGGCGACCTCGTCCCGACGCTCCAGCTCGCGCACGTCGGCTTCGCCGAGGGCATCCTCGTCGCGGAGCGCCTGGCCGGCCTGAAGGCCGTCCCGATCGACTACGACGGCGTGCCCCGGGTGACGTACTGCCACCCCGAGGTCGCCTCCGTCGGCATCACCGAGGCCAAGGCCAAGGAGATCTACGGCGCGGACAAGGTCGTCGCCCTCAAGTACAACCTGGCGGGCAACGGCAAGAGCAAGATCCTCAAGACCGCGGGCGAGATCAAGCTCGTCCAGGTCAAGGACGGTGCCGTGGTCGGCGTCCACATGGTCGGTGACCGCATGGGCGAGCAGGTCGGCGAAGCGCAGCTGATCTACAACTGGGAGGCGCTGCCGGCCGAGGTCGCGCAGCTCATCCACGCCCACCCGACGCAGAACGAGGCGCTCGGCGAGGCCCACCTGGCCCTGGCCGGCAAGCCCCTGCACTCCCACGACTGACGCTCACGTCATCACAGGGCGCGACGACCACTTCCCGCAATTCGTTAGGAGCAACTGAAACCATGTCGGTTTCCGTAACCCTGCCGGCGCTCGGCGAGAGCGTCACCGAGGGCACCGTCACCCGCTGGCTCAAGGCCGAGGGTGAGCGTGTCGAGGCCGACGAGCCGTTGCTCGAGGTCTCGACCGACAAGGTCGACACCGAGATCCCCGCCCCCGCCTCGGGCATCCTGGCCTCCATCAAGGTCGCCGAGGACGAGACGGTCGAGGTCGGCGCCGAGCTGGCCATCATCGACGACGGCACGGGCGCCCCGGCCGCTGCCCCGGCTCCGGCCGCCGAGTCCGCCGAGGCCCCGGCCGCCCCGGCGCCGGTCGCCGAGGCCCCGGCCGCCCCGGCGCCGGTCGCCGAGGCTCCGGCCCCCGCGG
>NZ_LIPQ01000456.1 GCF_001418135.1 Streptomyces aureus | reverse complement strand
ACGACGCGGACGCGAACGGCGCGTGCTCGGGCCGGGTGAGCTCGGACGACACGGCCTCGGACGACGTGATCACGGACGGCGTGGGCTCGGGCCGAGTGGGGTCGGCGCCGAGGCGGGCGAGCAGCATCGGGTGGCCGGGCCGGACCTTCACGCCGTCGACCTGGTCCTCACGACCGGCGGAACCGGTGACGGCCGCGTACAGCTCCTCGGCCTCGTCACCGATCCTGCGGGTGGCGATGACGTCGGCGCCGAGCGCCGTCAGCCACGGGCCGAGCATGGGGCCGAGGGCGTCGCGGATCAGGCCGTCGTGGGGGAGACCGGTCGTGAGCAGCTCGTCGCCGAGGACCAGGATCTCGACCCGGGGGCGCGGCGGTACGGGGAGCTCGTCGTAGCCGGCGGCCGCGGCGAGGCCGAGCACGGCGGGCGTCACGACGGTGCCGGCGGGCAGCAGCTCGTCGCCTGCACGGCACTCCTGGCCCCGGGGCCGGATGTCCTGACCCGGCACGACCTCGCGCAGGGCCTGAAGCAGCGCGCCCTCCGTGCGCGAGTGCTCGGTGCGGACGACGGCGGTGGTCCCGGCGGGGACGCGGGCGCCGGTGGCGATCCGTACGGCCTCGCCGTCGGCCGCCACGGCCGCGGGCGCCCGTCCGGCGAGGACGGCGCCTTCCGCGCGTACGGTCCAGGGTCCGGGACCCGCGACCGCCCAGCCGTCCATGGCGGAGGTGTCGAAGGGCGGCAGGTCGGTGAGGGCGAGCAGCGGCTCGGCCAGGACCTGTCCGAGTGCCTGCCCGAGGGGTACGCCGAGCGGCGCCCGGCCGACCCGAGCGGAGGCCCCGGCGCGAACGGCCGCGGCACGGGCCTCGGGCCAGGTGGTGGCCCGGTGCGGCCGCCCGGCCCGCGTGTCGTCGGTTCCGGGGGCCACCGGGAGGGGCTCCTTCAGGGTCATCCCGCCTCGTCCTGCTCGGCGGCCCAGCGCTGGGCCAGCGTGGCGGCCTTGCGGGCGGCCTCGGCGACCGCCTCGGGACCGCCCTCGCTGCCCGCGCGCGCCGCCGCGTATCCGACCAGGAAGGTGGTCAGGGGTGCGGCGGGGCGAGCCACTCCATGGGCGGCGTCGCGGGCCAGATCGAGCAGTACGCCGGTGTCGACGTCCAGCTCGATGCCCAGTTCGTCCTTGACTGCGGTGATCCATTCATCCAGCACGGTCCCATGCTCCCTGATACGGGCCCGGGCCGTGGCGATGTCCTCCCAGGTGTCGCAGTCGAAGGCGGCGAGGGGCCCGGCGGCGACCCGGGTGAGGCGCAGTGCGCCGGTGAGCTGCCGCAGCGGGCCGTCGGCGAGGGTGCCGCGCTCCTCGGCGATCCGCGCCAACTCCCGCCGCAACGGGGCCGCTCGGTAGGCGGCGACGAGCGGCTGGTCCCGGCCCCCGGTGTCGGTGAGGAGCGCGGCCTCGGCGCCGGGGGCGTCGGCGAGCGCCCCGAGCAGTCGGTGGACGGTGTCCTCGTCGAGGAAGGGCAGGTCCGCGGAGAGGACGAGCAGGACGTCGGCCCCGGTCTCCCGTACTCCCGCGTCGAGGGCGGCGAGCGGGCCTCCGCCGGGCGGGTCCTCCCTGGTCCAGCGGACGGGGTGGACGGTCGGTCGGGAGTCGCCGACGACCACGGTCCGGTCCGCGCCCCGGGACGCGGTGAGGACCCGGTCGAGGAGCGCCCGGCCTCCGACCCGTACGCCGGGCTTGTCCGCACCGCCGAGTCGCCGGGCGGCTCCTCCGGCGAGTACGACGGCGTCATGTGGGGTGGTCACCCCAGCAGTATGGTCCGCCGCCCCTTCCCGCCGTCGCCCGGTCTCCCTTGGTGGGACGACGCGGGCGGCGGAACGCACGGCGGACGGGACTGCGGACAAGGATCGCGGACAGGCTGCGGACGGTCCGGGAAACGCCCGGGAGAGGATCCGACGGCCGCTCCGGGGGATCGTCCGGCGGACGGGACTGCGGCCGACCCGGTGGACGGTCCGGCGGCCGATCCGGGGGACGCTCCGGCGGCCGACCCGGGGGACGCTCCGGCAGGACCGAAGGTCTCGCCGGAGCGCCGGGTGTCAGAGCGTGCGGAGCAGGACCGCGGGCTGCTCGACGCAGTCCGCCACGTACCGCAGGAAGCCGCCCGCCGTGCCGCCGTCGCAGACGCGGTGGTCGAAGGTGAGCGAGAGCTGCACCACCTGACGTACGGCCAGTTCGCCCTGGTGCACCCAGGGTTTGGGGATGATCCGGCCGACGCCGAGCATCGCGGCCTCGGGGTGGTTGATGATCGGCGTGGACCCGTCGACCCCGAACACCCCGTAGTTGTTCAGGGTGAACGTGCCGCCCGTCAGATCGGCCGGCGTGAGCGCCGACTCCCGTGCGGCCTCGGTCAGCCGGGCGAACTCCGCCGTCAACGACTCGGCCGTCCGGATCCCCGCGTCCTTGACCACGGGGACGACCAGACCACGCGGGGTCTGGGCGGCGAAGCCGAGATGCACGGCCGGCAGCCGGACGATCTCCCGGGCAGCCATGTCCACGGTGGAGTTGAGCTCGGGGAACCGCACCAGGGCGTGGACGCAGATCCGGGCGAGGAGCGCGAGCAGGGAGATCTTCGGCCCGCCCGCCGCGTTCATCGCCGACCGCGCGGCCATCAGCTCGGTCGCGTCGGCGTCCACCCAGCAGGTCGCGTCCGGGATCTCCGTACGGCTGCGCGACAGCTTGTCCGCCACGGCGCCACGGACCCCGCGCAGCGGCACCCGCTCACCGGCCGGAGCGACCGCGGAGGAGGGCGCCGAAGCGGGCGCGGCGGCCTGGACGGGCGCCTGCGCGGCGACGGGCCGCTCCAGGGCCGCGATGGCCAGCTCCACATCGGCCCGCAGGATCAGGCCCTCGGGCCCCGATCCGCGCACCTCGCGCAGATCGAGCCCCCGGTCCCTGGCCAGCTTCCGCACGAGCGGCGAGATGACCGGCACCGGGCCCTCGTGACCCGGTGCGGCGACGGCGGCGGGAGCCGGAGCGGCCGCCGCGGCCGGGGCGGGTGCGGGGCTCTTCGCCACGGCGTGGCTCTCGTGCCGTACCCGGCGGCGCCGGGCGGCGGGCTCCGCCGTGCCGTACCCGACGAGCACATTGCCCGAGTACTCGGACGACACGGCGGACTCGGCGGCGGTCTCCCCCACCGTGGGGGTGGCTCCGGGAGCCGCCTCCGCGAGCTCCTCCGGCGCGCCCGTGCCACCCACCGCGACCGTCAGAAGCGGCGCGCCGACGGGCAGTTCGGTGCCCTCCTCGCCGTACCGGGCGGTGACGACACCGCCGTACGGGCAGGGCACCTCGACCATGGCCTTGGCCGTCTCGACCTCGACGACCGGCTGGTCGATGGCGACGACGTCGCCGACTCCGACCAGCCAGCGGACGATCTCCGCCTCGGTGAGTCCCTCACCGAGGTCGGGCAGCTTGAACTCGAGCACCTGCGCCATCAGCTTCCCGCCTCCCACTGCAGTCGCGCCACCGCGTCCAGGACCCGGTCGACGCCCGGCAGATGGTGCCGCTCCAGCATCGGGGGCGGGTACGGGATGTCGAAGCCCGCGACCCGCAGCACCGGCGCCTCCAGGTGGTGGAAGCAGCGCTCGGTCACGCGCGCGGCGATCTCCGCGCCGGGGCCGCCGAAGCCCGTCGACTCGTGGACGACGACAGCGCGGCCGGTGCGCCGCACCGAGGCGCAGACCGTCTCGTCGTCGAAGGGGACGAGCGAGCGCAGGTCGACGACCTCCAGGTCCCAGCCCTCTGCCTGCGCGGCCTCCGCCGCCTCCAGACAGACGGGCACGGAGGGACCGTAGGTGATCAGCGTGGCACCGGTGCCACGCCGTCGCACCACGGCCTTGCCGATCGGCTCCACGGCCGCGGGCGCCTCGGGGGACCAGTCCGACTTGGACCAGTAGAGCCGCTTGGGCTCCAGGAAGACCACCGGGTCGTCGGAGGCGATGGCCGCGCGCAGCAGCCCGTAGGCGTCCTCGACGGTGGCCGGGGTGACGACATGGAGTCCCGGGGTGGCCATGTAGTAGGCCTCGGAGGAGTCGCTGTGGTGCTCGACGCCGCCGATCCCGCCGCCGTACGGGACACGGATGACGATCGGCATCGGCATCGCGCCGCGCGTCCGGTTCCGCATCTTCGCCACGTGGGAGATCAGCTGCTCGAACGCCGGGTAGGCGAACGCGTCGAACTGCATCTCGACGACCGGCCGCAGGCCGTACATGGCCATGCCGACGGCCGCGCCGAGGATGCCGGCCTCGGCCAGCGGGGTGTCCGTGCAGCGGTCCTCGCCGAACTCCTTCGCGAGCCCGTCGGTGACCCGGAAGACACCGCCGAGGGTGCCGACGTCCTCGCCCATCACATGGACGGTCGGGTCCTCGGCCATCGCGTCGCGCATGGCGCGCTGGAGCGCCTGCGCCATCGTGGCGGGCTTGGCCTTCCCGGCCTTGCCGCCCTTACCGGCGCTCCCGGCGGTCCTGTCCGCCGTGGATCCGGTCGTCGCCGTCGTCATCACGCCTCACCCTCGGCTTCGAGCTCGGCGCGCAGCTGCGCCGCCTGTTCCCGCAGCTGCGTGGTCTGCTCCGCGTACACGTGCGAGAAGAGGTCCATCGGGTTCAGCACCGGGTCGGCGTTCATCCGCTCGCGCAGCTCCGCGGCCATCGTCTCGGCGGCCTCGGCCGCCGCGCGCCTGCCGTCCTCGTCGAGCAGGCCACGCTCCGTCAGTTCCCGTTCGAGGATCAGGATCGGGTCGTGCGCCCGCCAGGTCTCGACCTCGCCGGCCGCGCGGTAGCGGGTGGCGTCGTCGGCGTTGGTGTGGGCGTCGATCCGGTACGTGATCGCCTCGACGAGGGTGGGGCCGCCGCCGCGCCGCGCGCGGGCCACGGCCTCGGTGAGCACCTGGTGGACGGCGATCGCGTCGTTGCCGTCGACGAGCCGGCCGGGCATGCCGTATCCGACGGCCTTGTGGGCCAGGGACGGGGCGGCGGTCTGCTTGGCGAGCGGTACGGAGATCGCGAAGCCGTTGTTCTGCACGAGGAAGACCACGGGGGCCTGCCAGACGGCCGCGAAGTTCAGCGCCTCGTGGAAGTCGCCCTCGCTGGTGCCGCCGTCGCCGACCATGGCGAGCGCGACGACGTCGTCGCCCTTGAGCCGGGCGGCGTGGGCGAGGCCCACCGCGTGCGGGAGCTGGGTGGCCAGCGGGGTGGAGAGCGGCGCGATGCGGTGCTCGTGCGGGTCGTACCCGGTGTGCCAGTCGCCGCGCAGCAGGGTCAGGGCCTGCACGGGGTCGAGGCCCCGGGCGACCGCGGCCAGGGTGTCGCGGTACGAGGGGAAGAGCCAGTCCCGCTCCTCCAGGGCGAGGGCGGCGGCGATCTCGCACGCTTCCTGGCCGTGGGTGGACGGGTACACGGCGAGCCGGCCCTGCTTGGTGAGGGCGGTGGCCTGCGTGTTGTACCGGCGGCCGCGGATCAGCTCCGCGTAGAGCCGGAGCAGCAGCGCGGGGTCGGCGTCGGCCACGGCGTCCGTGCCGAGCACGCGCAGCGGCTCGGTGTCGGGCAGCAGCGGGGCGGGGTCGGTACGCGGCTGCCACGCCGGCGGCGGGGTCGGCCGGTAGGCGGGAACGGCACCGGGCGGCTCTTGGACTGTCGAACTGCGCTGTTGCAACGAGTCCACCTCCTCGTGGGAGCGGGCATAAGACCCGAAGGCGGGTGGCGCGAGTGTGGCGCGCCTCACCTACCGATTGTTCGGTCGTGGAGGCATTTTGGCTACAGGCACCCGCAGCCTGTGGACAAACGGTTCTCCACAGCCTGGGATGAGTACAGGTCGTCCACAGGAGAGAGGCGGGGGGACATGGCGGATGAACAAATGGCCGTCGACCGGAGCGGGGCTCCGGACGACGACACGGGCGGCGACCCGGGCGGCGCGCTCCGCGGGACCGGGAGCGAGGTGCCCGGCGAGGCCCTGAGTGCCCCGATCGGCACGCCGACGGGCGCCCTTCCGGCACGCCCGCTGGACGCGATCGACCGGGACATCCTGCGACTGCTGCAAACGGACGGTCGCGCCTCGGTACGCTCCGTCGCCGAGCGGGTGCACGTCTCCCGGGCCAACGCCTACGCGCGCATCAACCGGCTCATCGACGACGGGGTGATCCGCGGCTTCAGCGCCCGGGTCAACCACGAGCGGGCGGGCCACGGCGCCTCCGCCTACATCACGCTCAAGATCGTCCAGAACTCCTGGCGCACGGTCCGCGAGCAGCTCGGAGCGCTTCCGGGGGCCACGCACATCGCGCTGGTCAGCGGCGATTTCGACGTCCTGCTGCTGGTGCACACGCCGGACAACCGGACGCTGCGCGAGCTGGTGCTCACCCGGATCCAGGCGATCCCCGAGGTGCTGTCCACGCGCACGCTGCTGGTCTTCGAGGAGACGGACCTCAACACGGACCCGCACGCCTGACGACGGGAGGGCGGCCCACGCCGGGGGCCGCCCTCCCGTCAGACGCACGGGGGCCGTCGAACAGGCCCATGGGGCCGTCGAAGCCCATGGGTCCGCTCCTGGCCGCTGGGCCCGGCAGAGCCACTGGGGCCCGGGTAGAGCCGGTGGGGGCCGGATAGAGCCACTGGGGCCCGGGTAGAGCCGGGGGGCCCGGCCGAGCCCTGTCAGGGCTCCCTCGGTCCTTCAGCGGGCTCCCTCAGCCCTTCGACGGGCCCCTCAGCCCCTTCAGCGGGCTCCCACAGGCCTCAGCGGGCCGTCCTGAGCCCGTCGAACGCCAGATGCGCCACGGTCTCGGCGAGCTGCTCGCGCTCCGCCGCCGCGTCCGGATGCGGCCGGTACCACTCCACCAGCGAATTGATCATTCCGAAGAGCAGCCGGGTCGCGAGCCGGATGTCCACATCGGCCCGCAGATCGCCCTCCTCGGCGGCCGCCTTGAGCAGGTCGGCCACCTTGTGGTCGAACTCGCGCCGCCGCTCCATGGCCCACCGCTCCGTGCCGGTGTTGCCGCGCACCCGCAGGAGCAGCGTCACGTACGGCAGCTCCGCGATCAGCACCTCGACGGTGCGGCGCGTGACGTACTCGACCCGCTCGACGGCCCGGCCCCGCCCGGCGTCCGGCTCGTCGAGGATCGCGAAGAGCCCGTCGAGCGCCCGGCTGACCGCCCGCCGCAGCAGCTCCTCCTTGCCGGACACATGGTGGTAGATCGACGACTTGGAGATCCCGGCCGCCTTGGAGAGGTGCTCCATGGACGTGCCGTCGTAGCCGCGCTCGTTGAAGACCCGCACGGCCACCGAGAGCAGCGTCTCGGGGGTGTAGGTGTCGCGCTTGACGGTGGTCATCGGGAGTCCTCCGCTTCCTCGGCGTACCCCCGGCGCATCAGGCCGAGACCCGGCGCGTAGCGGCCGTTCGCGTACCGCGAGTGCAGCTCCCCGAGCAGACCGCACGTGCGCCGGTAACCGACCTTGCCGGCCCACTCCAGCGGTCCGGCGGGGTAGTTGACCCCGAGCCGCATCGCCGTGTCCACGTCCTCCGCCGTCGCGACCCCCCGGTCGACCGCGTCGGCCGCGATGTCGGCCAGCATGGCGACCGTACGGGCGACGATCATGCCGGGCACGTCCCCGATGACGGAGACCTTCTTGCCGAGCGCCTGGAAGAGCCCCACCGCCTCCGCGAGGACCCCGGGGTCGACGCCCTCGCGTGCCGACAGCACGATCCGGCTCGCGGCGGCGTAGTCGAGCGCGAGGTCGAAGTAGAGGATCTCCTCCTTGTGGTACTCGAAGGAGGACTCGCCGTCCGCGAGGCTGAGCTCGCCGCCGCACGGCAGCTTGATGTGCCCGCTGCCCCCCTTCTTGCGCCGGACCGTGATCCCGGCCGCCTCGAAGAGCCCCACCAGCGGCTCCGCCGGCCCGAGATCGCCCCGGACGACGATCCGCTCGGGCGCCTTCGCCGGCGCCGCCGTGTGCGGCTCGGGCCGCTCGGCGCCCTCCGCGTACGAGAACCAGCCCTGGCCCGTCTTGCGGCCGAGGCGCCCCGACTCCACGAGCCGCCGCTGCGCGAGCGAGGGCGTGAACTTCGGGTCCTGGTGGAAGGACTCCCAGACGGACCGGGTGACGGCCTCGTTCACGTCCTGGCCGATGAGGTCGGTCAGCTCGAACGGGCCCATCTTGAAGCCGCCGCACTCGCGCAGGGCCGCGTCGATGGTGGCCGGGTCGGCCGCGCCCTCCTCGAAGACCCGCAGCGCCTCCGCGTAGAAGGGCCGGGCGACCCGGTTGACGATGAAACCGGGGGTGTCCGCGCAGCGCACCGGGGTCTTGCCCCAGCCCTTCACCGTCTCGTACGCGCGCGTGGCGACGTCCGGCTCGGTGGCGAAGCCGCTGACGACCTCGACGAGGGGGAGCAGCGGCGCCGGGTTGAAGAAGTGCAGTCCGACGAACCGGCCGGGCAGCCGCAGGCCTCCCGCGATGGCGGTGACGGAGAGCGAGGAGGTGTTGGTGGCGAGGACGGTGTCGTCGCCGACGACCTTCTCCAGGTCGGCGAAGAGCTGCTGCTTGACGGGCAGCAGCTCGACGATCGCCTCGACGACGAGCGCCGCGTCCGCGAGCTCCGCGAGGTCCTGGGCGGCGTACAGGCGTCCGACGGCCGCCTCGCGCGCGGTGGCGTCGAGACGGCCCTTCTCCACGAGGCGGTCGAGGCGTGCCGTGAGGGCGGCCACGGCCTCCTCGGCGCGGCCGGGGGCGCTGTCGTAGAGCCGCACGGGGTGGCCGGCGACCAGTGCGACCTGGGCGATGCCCTGGCCCATGGTGCCGGTGCCGACGACGGCGACGGTGCGGTCCCGCCCGACGGGGCCCAGGGCCTCTCCGGCTACGGCTTCGGATGCTTCCACGGCGGCGGCAGGCTCACTGGCGGTCACGTCGTCGCTCCCCCTGACGGTCACGTTGGCGCTCATAGGAGTGATCCTCCCCGATGGGTTTTCCACAGGATCGACAGGCCCCCTTGTCCCGACCGATCGTTCGGTTACTCTAACTCCGTACGTGTCTCCCTGCCCAGCTCGACGAGGAGTTGGTCCACTCATGGCCACCGCTCTGCCGACCACCGACCGTCTGGCCGAGAAGCACCGGTCCACGCTCGACCAGGCGCTCGACACCATCCGGACCCGTGCCTACTGGTCGCCGTATCCCGAGCACCCGAAGGCGTACGGGGAGGACGGCTCGCTCGACGCGGCGGCCGGTCTCGCCGCCCACCGGGCCCTGCTGAACACCCGCTTCGATCTCGACCAGCCCGGTACGGACGGCTGGACCGGCGGCGAGACCTCGCCGTACGGCCCGGAGCTCGGCATCGAGTACCCGCACGCCGACATCGACGTCCTGCTCCCCGCGATGCGCGCGGGCATGGGTGCCTGGCGCGACGCCGGGGCCGAGACCCGCGCCCTGGTCTGCCTGGAGATCCTCGCCCGGATCTCCGCCCGCACCCACGAGTTCGCCCACGCCGTCATGCACACCAGCGGCCAGGCGTTCATGATGGCGTTCCAGGCCGGCGGCCCGCACGCCCAGGACCGCGGCCTCGAGGCCGTGGCGTACGCGTACGCGGAGCAGACCCGCACCCCCGCCGGACGGGCCGACTGGTCCAAGCCGCAGGGCAAGCGCGACCCCCTGGAGCTGAGCAAGGAGTTCACCCCGGTCGGCCGCGGCATCGCCCTGGTGATCGGCTGCAACACCTTCCCCACGTGGAACGGCTACCCGGGCCTGTTCGCCTCCCTCGCCACCGGCAACCCGGTCCTGGTCAAGCCGCACCCGCGCGCGGTGCTCCCGCTCGCGCTCACCGTCCGCGTCGCCCGTGAGGTGCTCGCCGAGACCGGCTTCGACCCGAACCTGGTCGCGCTCGCCGTCGAGCGGCCGGGCGAGGGCATCGCCAAGACGCTGGCCGTGCGCCCCGAGATCCGGATCATCGACTACACCGGCTCGACCGAATTCGGCGACTGGCTGGAGACCAACGCCCGGCAGGCGCAGGTCTACACCGAGAAGGCCGGCGTCAACACGGTGGTGGTCGACTCCACGGACAACTACAAGGGGATGCTCGCCAACCTGGCCTTCTCGCTGTCCCTGTACAGCGGCCAGATGTGCACCACCCCGCAGAACCTGCTGATCCCCCGCGACGGCATCACCACCGAACAGGGCCCCAAGTCGTACGACGAGGTCGTCGCCGACCTCGCCACGGCGGTCGGCGGTCTGCTCGGCGACGACGCCCGGGCGAACGGTCTGCTGGGCGCCCTGGTCAACCCGGACGTGAAGGCGCGGCTCGATGCCGCCGCCGGTCTCGGCGAGGTGGCGCTCGCCTCCCGCGAGGTCGTCAACCCGGAGTACCCGGACGCGGTGGTCCGTACGCCGGTCGTCGTGAAGCTGGACGGATCCAAGCCGGACGCCCAGGCCGCGTACTTCTCGGAGTGCTTCGGCCCGGTCTCCTTCGCCGTCTCGGTGGACTCCACCTCCGACGCCCTGGAGCTGCTGCGGCGCACGGTCCGCGAGAAGGGCGCGATGACGGTCGGGGCCTACACGACCTCGGCGGACGTCGAGCGCGCGGTGGAGGAGGTCTGCCTCGAGGAGTCGGCGCAGCTGTCGCTGAACCTCACGGGCGGGGTCTATGTGAACCAGACCGCCGCGTTCTCCGACTTCCACGGCTCCGGCGGCAACCCGGCGGCGAACGCGGCCCTGTGCGACGGCGCCTTCGTCTCCAACCGCTTCCGGGTGGTGGAGGTCCGCCGCCAGGCCTGAACCACACCCGTGTGGAGGCTCCCCGGGGCCTCCACACGGCTCCCCCGGCGCTCTTCCCTCAGGGGGTCTCGATCTCCCTAGGGGGTCTTGATCCCCTTAGGGGTCTCGATCTCCGCGTAGCGCTGGACCCATGCGTGCATGGCGATGGCGGCCGCCGCTCCCGCGTTGATCGAGCGGGTCGAGCCGAACTGGGCGATCGAGCAGACCATCTCCACATGGGCGCGGGCCTCCTCGGTGAGCCCCGGGCCCTCCTGCCCGAAGAGCAGCACACAGCGGCGGGGCAGCACGGTCCGCTCCAGCGGTACGGCGCCCGGCAGGTTGTCGATGCCGATCACCGGGATGCCCTCGGCCGCCGCCCACGAGGTCAGCGACTCGGTGTCCGGGTGGTGCCGGACGTGCTGGTAGCGGTCGGTGACCATGGCCCCGCGCCGGTTCCAGCGCCGCCGGCCCACGATGTGGACCTCCTTCGCCAGGAACGCGTTGGCCGTCCGTACCACCGAACCGATGTTGAAGTCGTGGCCCCAGTTCTCCACGGCCACGTGGAAGTCGTGCCGCCGGGTGTCCAGGTCGGCGACGACCGCCTCCCGCGTCCAGTACCGGTAGCGGTCCACGACATTGCGCCGGTCGCCGTCGGCGAGCAGCTCGGGGTCGTAGCGCTCGTCCTCGGGCCACGGCTCGGGGTGCGGCCCGACGCCGATCTCGGGGCCGAAACCCTCGTCGTACTGGACCGGCTCCGACGCCTCGGGCGCTGCCGTCTCTTCGGTGGTGCTCACCCGACGAGGGTACGGGGACCGGGCTCCTCACCCGTACGGCGCTGCTCGGGCACCGTCCCGGCTGGTGTCCGCCGCCGCAGCCGGTCCCTGCCCCGTACGACCCGGGCGCCGAGCGCCACCAGGAACGGCGTCGGCAGGAACACGGCGTCGGCGGAGATCATCGCGAGCGAGAAGACCGGCAGCCCGAGGAGCACCGCGATCCCGGCGTGCTCCAGCATCATCGCGACGAGCAGGACGTTCTTGACCTTGCGGTGGAAGAGCGTGAACGGGAAGGCGACCTGCACGATCACCGTGCCGTAGGTCAGCAGCATCACCATGACCCCGCTGGTCCCGAGCAGCTCGGAGAGGGCGGGCCAGGGCGTGAAGTAGTCGAGGTTGAGCGGGTAGAACAGCGCGGTGCCGTCCTGCCAGCGCGAGCCCTGGATCTTGTACCAGCCGGCCGTGGCGTAGATCAGACAGACCTCCGCCATGATCACGACGAGGGCGGTGTTGTGCGCGAGGTTCGCGAGGGCGTCGAGCAGGGTGCGCGGCTCCCCGGGCGCAAACCGGCACACCAGCCACCACAGGCCGTTACCCAGCCACAGGACCCACAGCAGCACCGGCAGCCACCACTCGCCGGTGACCTGGCTGAACCAGGTGGTGGCGAGGAGGAAGCCGCCGAGCACCGTCCACAGGAGGGGGCCGACGCGATCACGGCGCGCGGGTTCACCGGCGGCGGCGCGGGCCGCGCGGGCGGCCCGCCGGGCGTCGAGGGACCACACCTGGGAGCAGCGGGTCAGCACGAGGTAGATCGCGGCGAGGTGGAGGACGTTGTCGCCGCCGTCGCCGACGAAGACGGACCGGTTCTGCAGTGAGAGCACGCCGGCCATGAAGACCACCGACACGGCGCGGGTGCGCCAGCCGAGCAGGAGCAGCACGGCCGAGAGCGCGGCGAGCCCGTAGACGAGCTCGAACCAGAGACGGCCGTCGGACCACATGAGCACGGTGAAGGACCGGTTGTCGGCGATCAGCCGGCGGGCCATCTCCCAGGACCAGGGGCCGTCGGGGCCGTACAGCTCGTGCCGGAACGGCAGCTCGCGCAGCAGGAAGACCAGCCAGGTCAGCGAGAAGCCGATCCGCACGATCGCGGTCTGGTAGGGGCCCAGGGAACGGCCCGTGACGTTCTGGACGGCGTGGGCGAGCCGACGGTCGAAGGGCTCGCGGGCCCGTCCACGCCGTCCAGAACGTCAC
>NZ_LIPQ01000455.1 GCF_001418135.1 Streptomyces aureus | reverse complement strand
GGGCGAACTCCCGCACCATCTCGTACAGCCGCTCCTCGGAGAGGGAGCGCCCCTCGGCGAGCAGCGCGTCCACCGCGTCCACGACGTGCGGCCGGGCGAGGAGCCGGGCGCGGTTCAACTCGCGCACCACCGCGCCCGGCTCCTCGCCCGGCCGCACGTCGTGGACGCGGTGGACGCGCTGCTCGCCGAGGGGCGCTCCCTCTCCGAGGAGCGGCTGTACGAGATGGTGCGGGAGTTCGCCCTGCCGGACCCGCTGTGGAACGTGGACCTGCGGCTGCCGGGCGGCCCGCACCTGGGCGGGGTGGACGCCTACTGGCCCGACCAGGCCGTCGCCGTCGAGCTGGACACCCGGGCGCCGCGGCAGGACGAGGACGCGCTCTGGTCCGAGTACACCCGCAAGCGGGAGCATCTGGAGCGGCTCGGCATCACGGTCGTCCACCTCACCCCGCGCAAGCTGCGCGAGGCGATGGACCAGCAGGCCACCGTGGTGCGTACGGCCCTGATGGCCGCGCCCGACCGGCAGCCCGCCGCGTATGTCGTCGTCCTCCCGCGGTGAGGGGTCAGCGCTTCGGCGTGACGCCGCAGAACTCGGCCTCCAGGACGGCCGCGCCGTCGCCCGTCCAGTCGGCGTTGAAGTTCATGGCGAGGGAGTGCCGGCCGTCGCGGGTGGCCTGGGCCTCGGAGGAGGAACCGTGGATGCCGCCCCCGTGACCCCAGATCTCCTTGCCGCAGCTCAGCTTCTGCTTCATGAGCCCGAGCCCGTACCCCGTCCCGGGGAGTTCGGGGGACACCGGGACGGTGGTGGTCATCTCCTTCATCTCGGCCTCCGGGAGCAGCCGGCCCTTGAGCAGGGCGCGGTAGAAGGTCTGCAGGTCGTTGGCGTCGGAGATCATCTCGCCGGCCGCGTAGGCGAGGGTGGGGCTCAGCCGACTGACGTCGTGGACCGGCGCGGCCGGGTCGTCGGAGAGCGTGGACCAGGCGGGGGAGCTCGGCTTCGGCATCCTCACATCGGTGCCGGGGACGCTCGTGGCGCGGAGCTTGAGCGGCTTGATGACGCGGTTCTCGACCGCCTTGCCGTAGGGACGTCCGGTGACCTTCTCGATGACCATCCCGGCGAGGACGTAGTTCGTGTTCGAGTAGTTCCAGCCGGTGCCGGGGGCGAAGTCCGGCGCGTGGGTCATGGCGATGTCGACGAGCTGACGCGGGGTCCAGCGGTCGTAGCGGTGCTTGAGGAAACCCGGGCCGAAGACCTTCTCCTGGAAGCCTGGGTCGGAGGTGACGCTGTAGACGCCGCTGGTGTGGTTCAGCAGCTGGCGGACGGTGATCCCGCGGCCGTCGTGGCCGTTGCCCCGGACGACGCCGGGCAGCCACTTCTCGACCGGGTCGTCGAGGTCGAGCCGGCCCTCCGCCTGGAGCTGGAGGAGGACGGTGGCGGCGAAGGTCTTGGTGATGGAACCGACGCGGAAACGGTCGTTCCCCCGGCGCTCGCCGGCGGTGCCGGTCCAGTCGCCACGGCCGTCCCGGGCCTGGGCGACGGCCCCGGGCACACCGGCGTCGACCGCGGCCCGGAGCGCCTCCTGGGTGGCGGCGTGGCCACCCGCCGACGCCGAGGCCGCCGATGCCGAGGCCGTCGGCGCGGAGGCCGCCAGGGCCGGGGTGGCGAGTGCCGTGGCGGTGAGTCCGGCGACCAGGACGGCGGCGAGGACGGTACGGGTCGTGCGTACGGCTGACATGCGGGCTCCCCTGAGACTCTGCCGCGGTGCGTGTACTGCGGTCGGCGGGGAGGACCGCGGGGCCCGCGGGACGGTTGAGCGGGGTCGCACCGGTTGAGCGGTTTCCGGCCGAACCTCAGCCGTACGGCCGGTCCTCAGGTGATCGACGGATCGGCGAGCCGGGAGCGGCCGACCGGAGGCCGCTCGCGCCACAGGTCGAGGCCGATGTCGACGAGGCCGACGCGGGGCAGTCCGGGGACGGTGTCGAGCGGATGCCAGGCGGCGAGGTCGGTGGAACCGCCGGTCTCGTTGCGCAGCGCACCGCCGGTGATCCGGGCTTCGTAGACGATCCGCAGGCCCTGGAAGTCGCCGGGGGCGCCGAGGCGGCGCAGCCAGCCGCGGCGGATGGAGTCGATGCCGAGGAGGGCGGTGGGCTCGGTGAGATAGCCCGTCTCTTCCTCAACCTCGCGGACCACGGTGTCCACGGGCTCCTCCCCGTGGTCCATGCCGCCGCCCGGCAGCGTCCACCGTTTGGTGCCGTCGCCCGCCACCCAGCGGGCCAGGAGTACCTGCCCGTCCCGGACGCACACGGCGTAGGCCGCCACCCTCAACTCCTTCTTCATGAACCGAGGTTAGAACCAGTACACGGGGTACGTCCGGCCGGTGACGCGGGCGGATCCGAGGCCGACGGCGACGAGGAGGAGACAGGCGAGCGCGAGAAGGCCGAGAAACGACCAGAAGGGGGGCGAGGTGAGCGCGACGATGACGGCGGTGGCGGCGGCGGGTGAGTGCGGGGTACGGGCCAGCGTCATCACGCCCAGGGCGAGACCGCCCGCGACGGCGGCGCCCCAGAGGCCCGGCCCGGCCACGGTCAGGACGGCGAAGCCGGTGAGGGCGGAGAGCAGCTGGCCGCCGACGACCGAGCGCGGCTGGGACAGCGGCAGGTCGGGTGCGCCGGCGACCAGGGCCATGCTCGCGGCGAGCGGCGGGATGAGCAGGGGCTGGTCGAGCACGGTGCCGACGGCGACCAGGAGGAGCAGCGCGGCGACGCTCCCGGCGGTGGAGGCGAGGACGACCCGGGGCCGGGGGCGTCGCCGCGC
>NZ_LIPQ01000454.1 GCF_001418135.1 Streptomyces aureus | reverse complement strand
CCCCTCAGCCGAGCCCCTCCAGAAGGGTCCGGTGCGCGTCGTCCCAGCGGTCGAATCCACGGACGAGGGCGTCCAGGCGCGGGTCGGGATGCCGCTGCCTCGCACCGGACAGGAAACAGCTCATGACCCGTGAACGGTCGACGTACTCCACCAGCGTCACGAACGCGGACCGGGCACCGGACTCGCTCAGGAGCGGCAGAGCGTCGGGGCGCAGATCGGCCACCGGAATCGGCAGCAGCGCGGTCGCGAGCTCCCCGAGCGACTTCAGCCACGCGTCGTCGGGTGCCACGTCGTGGAGCACCTTCCTGATGGCCGGCCGCAGTTCGGGGTTGTCCCCGCGCAGGGCCGTCAGGGCGTCGGGCCGGATCGGGCGAAGGAGGACGTCCGCCTCGTACCTCCGCCTCGCGATACGCCCGGCGAAACGGCCGAGGACGTCATGCGAGCGCAGATCGTCGGGGGACCCGGGACGTGCCGTGCGCGCCCGCTCGGCGAGCTCGTCGAGCTCCTGCGCCACATCGGTGAAGGCGTGGTCGAGCGTGAGGTACCCGAAGGCCCGCATGACTCCGGGGTCCGGCACGAGCAGGCCGGCGACGTCCGGGAAGAGCGCGGCGCCCGTCTGGTCGAGAGGAGGCCGGTTCCACGCCGGGAGCCGGCTTCGATCCGGCACACGATGTCGGAGGCGAGGAGGAGGCGCCGCGCGGCCACGCGGGCATCGACGGGTGTGTGGGCGGGCGCGACGAAGGAGTGGAGTTCGGCGAGGCGCTTGAACAGCGTCCCGCTGATGTCGGCGGGCCCGTCGGTGATCAGGTCCGCCTTGGCCAGGGCGGCCTCGAACGCGACGAGCTTCCCCCGGCCCAGCGCGTTGGCGATCGCGCTCGGCACGTAGTCGTCGGGATCCTCGTAGTCGACGTTGCGGATCCCGAGCTGATCCAGGATGGCCCGGATGCGCGGGATGTCGCGCGTGATGGACCCCGCCACGCGAAGGATGTCGTCGGCCCAGGACTCCGTCACCGGAATCACCACCCCGGTATCACGGCGGCCAGTTCGGGTGTCGCCCCTTCGAGGCCGTGGGCCCAGTTCACACGGTCGGGCACCCCGGCGAAGTGCAGGCCGAGGACCTTCCGGCCCCCGGCTTCGAGATCGACGACGAGCGACCCGGAGCTGCCGCCGAGGGTGCTGGCGTCATGGCTGATGATCCAGCTCCGTTCGTCCTTGTCCACCTCGCCCCGGCCCTCGGTGAGCACCCCTGGGGTGAGGCGCTTCACGCCCTTGACCCCGGCGAACAGTTCGGCGAAGACGTCCGGCGTCGTCGAGGCCGCGTTGCCGGGGAAGCCGACGACGTAGACACCGCGCCCACGGGAGGCGAGCGCTCCCTGCGTTGTCGTGTCGTCGCCTCGGGCCACCTGGACCGGGGCTGGGAACGGCCGTCCTCTCACGGGTTCGAGCTCCAGTACCGCCAGGTCGAGGCCGTCGAAGTTGACCCCCCTGACCGTCGGGTGGGCACATTCGGGCGCCCCCGCGCGCCCCACGCCCAGGACACGGCCGACCGGGAAGACGCGGTCCGGAGGCCCGCCGCCGACCTCCGCACCGAAGTCGACCGTCACACCGGGCTTGAGCTCCCCGCCGAACGTCCCGTCGGAGCGGGAGGGATGCGTGGAGATGACCTCCAGGACGTGGTAGTTCGTCACGACGACGCCGTCGTCGATCGCCCACGCCGTGCCCTGGTAGCCGAGGAGCGAGTGGGGGTCGTTCACCCGGCCGACCGCCCGGCAGACGGTGCGGAGCTCGGCCTGGATCACCGACAGGGAAGCGGCCCAGCCCGCCGCCGCCGGTGCCTCGACGTCGAAGAAGTCGTTCTCGACGAAGAGCACCGGGCGCGTTCCGTCGCTGTGGACGACGGCCTCCAGCCTCGCGATGTCCCCCCTGCCGAGCCGGGCATCGGTTCCCCGGTCGGCGACCTCCCCCAGCGCCTGTGCGGCGCCGCTCATCAGTGCCTCCCGCGCCGCCGGATCGGCGGTCCTCCCGAGATGCTCCTCAAGCCAGCCGACCTCGTCGGACAGTCGGGCGATCAGGCGCTCGGGATCCGGCGGACCCGGCACGCCACCCCCGCCGGCGTCCTCGAGTCCTCCGCTCTGCGACTCGCCGAGGAGCCGCTCGTAGGTGCTGCCGGCGGACATGGTGTCCCCCTGCTCGGCTCGGTCCTCGATTCCGTTCCCCGGCGCTCGGCCGGGGTCAGTGGACGCCCGCGGCCTGGGCGGTCGCCAGCTCCTCGACCCGGCTGCGGTACACCTTGGCCAGGTCGCCGCCGTTCGCGCCGGGAAGCCCCTCGGGACCGGCTCCGAGCGACTCAAGGACCGCGCCGGCACGGGCCTGACGGTCCGCCAGCCCGTCCGAGGTGTGCGGGTACAGCAGGTCGAGCCCGCGCTTGTCTCCGGCCGACAGGTTCTGCCCGTCGCCGGCCGGCGCGCAGCTGCTGGGGGTGGACTTGTAGAAGAACGCCGGGAACCGGTACAGCATCACGGACCTCGTGTCGAAGGGTCCGGAGAGGAGGTCCGGGGCGTCCACGGTGCGCAGGTTGTGGTCCACCTTCGCGCGCGGCCACTTGTTCGGCTCACCCGCGAGGAAGGTGTAGATGCCGGGGAGCCGGCCTTGTGCGTCCGCCACGAAGACCCCGGCCGGGTTCTGCGTGGGGACGTACCCGACCTCGTCCTCCCAGCGGAACTCGCCCTCGCAGGTGCCGCGCATGTTCTGGTGGGAGTGGTGGAACCCCAGTGCGTGCAGGAACTCGTGCCGCACGGTGCCCTCCCACTGGGCGGGCCTGTTCGTCGCGAACCGCCCGAGGTTCAGGCTGCGCTGGCCGGGGTTGCCTCCGACCGGTCCTCCTCCCGCGCCGATGGCGCTGTCCGTGCTGTCGGTGCCCACCAGGGAGAAGAAGCCCGGCAGGTCGAAGCTGACCCGGATCTCGGCGGCGAGGGCGGTGTCCGACGTCTTCCATCGCCGGAACGTTCCGCCCCCGCCGTTCTGCCCGAAGTCGAGTGTCAGGTTGCAGGCGTCGGTGATCTGCTTCGTCGCTCCCGCGATGTCCGCGTGCAGCTGGTTGTTCCCGTCGAGGAACGCGACCCGCACCGTCTTGCCCAGGGGCCACCTCCCGATGTCGGTGACGAGGAACTCCAGGCCACTGGCGGCCGTTGCGCGCCTCCAGCGGTCCCGCACTTCGATCTGGGCGACGACCTCGTCGGGCAGGGATTCGAGGGGGAGAGATTCGAGTTCCATGACGCGTCCTTTCGCATCACATTCAGAAATGGTCCCCCCCGACCGGTACCGGTCTGATGACGGATGGGCTGCTCGGCTCGACGCGCGAGCGTGCCGACGTCGGAAACTCATGTCCCAGTATCCTCCGAATAGAGGTATTCTGCGACTCCACTGTCACTCTGGGTAGTTCAGCTCCCGTCAGGGTGACGCTGTGTCAGGACCAGAGCTTGTTCACGGCCGTACGGGTCGTCGTCCTGAAGGCCGTCAGCGGCGCGTCCTCCAGGTCGCCCATCTGCCCCCACCGGACATACGTGACGGTCCGGCCGTCACGGCCCACCGAGAAGAGGTGGATGTCGGTGTTGCCGACCTCCGGGTCGGCGGTGTCCAGGCTGTACACCCAGGCGCCCTCCTCGACGGCGAGCTTGCCGTGGAAGGCGCTGACGGCGTGCAGGCCCGGGTTCTGCCGCTCAAGCAGGGGCCCGCAGCCGGCGAGGGCCTTGCGGAGGGTGTCGACCAGCTTCACGGCGTCGGCCTCGGTGCGGGCGACGGTGGTGATCTGGACGCCGTTGGTGTCGAGCTCGGTGTTGAACTCGCGGTAGCGGGTGTTCTGCGCCGGGATCTTGTACGGGGCGCAGAGGGCGCCGCCGTTCTCCGGGACGCCGGTGAAGACCTGGGTGGCGGTCCACGGCGTCGACGACGGCGGCATCTGGGAGGCGGCGAGGAAGGCGGGCTGGGCAGCGGCCTGCGCCGGGGCCGTGGCGAGGGCCGCGAGGCCCAGGGCGGCAGCGGCGGTGGTGGCGAGTGCGGTACGGAGCTTGTTCATGGTGGTGGATCCCCCGTCGGGTCGTTCGGTCAGTGCTCGACCAGCGTCGGGCCGGCCGCCCGCCGCCCGCAACGGTGACGCGCCCACCCTCCGTCCCGGAACCATTCCACCCCCGCTGACGTGCAAGGACGTGAAGGGTGGGACGCAGGGTCGAGGGGGATGGAATGCCGAAGGACGCCGCCGTCGAGGAGTTCGCGCGGCTCGTGCGCGCACTGAAGGCGCGGGACGGGAGGAGTTACGAGGCGCTGGGCCGGCGCCTGAGCGTCAGCGCGTCCACCCTCCACCGCTACTGCTCCGGCGCGACCGTCCCGGAGGAGTTCGCCGTGGCCGACCGCCTCGCCCTGCTGTGCGGGGCGGACGAGGAGGAGCGGCGGGCCCTGGAGGTGGCCTGGACCCGCGCGGACGGCGCCCGCCGCCCTCCGGCACCGGAACCCGCCGCGGAGCCGGCGCCCGAGCCCGGCCCGGAGCCCGCGCCCGCACGGGAGGCGGCGCCCGAGCCCGGCCCGG